>NZ_JBHRXN010000030.1:231981-296618 GCF_042648525.1 Vogesella facilis | reverse complement strand
CCGAACTCGCCGCGCGCTAACGTCGCGCGGCTCAGACAAAGCGGCCGCTTAAAACCTTGCGGATACCGTTTTTGCCGGCGCTGCCCGTGGGGCAGTTTGGGTGCCTCACAACGTTGGCCGCATGCTTTGTGCCTGCTGGATGCGGCCAACGTTTGTTGTTCCTCCGCATGGCAGCCCCCCGGGATCGCGGCGACAGGCAAAAAAAATGCCCGTCGCGTTGGCGACGGGCGAGTGCTGTGACACAGCAGGGTCAAACAAAATCAGGCACGGCTGGCGGCCGGGCGCAGGGTGCTGCTCTTGCGCCACGGGGTGCCGAACAGGCGCGAGCGCAGCCAGCCCACCACCAGCAGCGCCAGCGTCAGCACGCCGGTGCCGAGCACTTCGATCTGGTGGTCCGGGCGGATGGCCATCAGTGCCACCACGGCGCAGATGAACAGGATCACCGCCCAGGTCAGCCACGGGAACAGCCACATCTTGAACGCCGGGGTCTCGCCGCGGGCGATCAGCTGTTTGCGCATGCGCAGCTGCGAGATGGCGATCACCAGGTAGACCAGCAGCGCGATGGTGCCGGAGGTGGCCAGCAGGATGTCGAACACCGCCTTCGGCATCAGGTAGTTGGCGATCACGGTGAGGAAGCCCACCACCATCGAGCCCAGCACCGCCTTCTGCGGTGTGCCGTTGGCGGCCACCGCGCCGAACTGGCGCAGCGCGTCGCCGCGGCTGGACAGCGAGTACAGCATGCGCGAGGCGGTATACAGCGCCGAGTTCAGGCAGCTGGCTACCGACACCAGTACCACCACGTCGACGATGGCCTTGGCGTTGGGGATGCCGATCAGCTCCAGCGTGCGCTGGTAGGAGCCCTGCAGCGGCAGCGACGGATCGTTCCACGCCACCAGCGCGGTGACCACGAAGATGGAGCCGAGGTAGAACAGGCAGATACGCCATACCACCGAGTTGGTGGCCTTGGTGATCTGCTGCTGCGGGTTGTCGGATTCCGCCGCGGCGATGGTGACGATCTCGGTGCCGAGGAAGGTGAACATGGTGGTGAGCATGGCGCCCAGTACCGCGCCGAAGCCGTTGGGCATGAAGCCGCCGTGGCTGAACAGATTGCTCACGCCGCTGACCTGGCTGCCCGGAATCAGGCCGCAGATGGCGGCGCCTGCAATGGCCAGGAAGGCGACGATGGCCACCACTTTCACCAGCGCGAACCAGAACTCGAATTCGCCGTAGTTCTTCACGCTGAACAGGTTGGTGATGGTCAACAGCACGGTGATGCCCAGCGCGAACAGCCACATCGGCACGCCGGCAAACCAGGTGTGCAGGATGGTGGCGGCGGCGTTGGCTTCCAGCGGAATCACCAGCACCCAGAACCACCAGTACAGCCAGCCGATGATGTAGCCGGCCCAGTGGCCGATGGCGCGGTCGGCGTAGGTGGAGAACGAGCCGGTATCGGGCGAGGCGACCGCCATTTCACCCAGCATGCGCATCACCATCACCACCAGCAGGCCGGCGATGGCATAGGCCAGCAGCACCGCCGGGCCGGCTTCGGCAATGGCGTGGCCGGAGCCGACGAACAGGCCGGCGCCGATGACGCCGGCAATCGACAACATGGTGACGTGACGTTGCTTGAGCCCGTGGCTCAAGCCGGAGGAGGGAGCACTCATCGATATTCTCTCTATTGGTCCAGGGGACGACCGTGGCGACGGTCCATCGTGTTTTTTATTGTTATTGCTGCATCGGGGGGAATGCAGGGCGGCAGTGTAAGGGGCCATTGGCGATATAATTAGACCCAATCCTGTTTTTTTGATGGAGCCAATTGCCCATGACCTGGCTACCGCTTGCCGCTGCCGCTAGCAGTTCGCCCCTGCTGGGCGACCTGGTGCAGCAGCAGTTCGACCCCGCCAGCCGCGAGGCCAACAACCAGCAGCTGTACCGCCTGCTGCGCGACGCCATGCTGCAGGAGCAGCTGCCGCCGGGGCTGCGGCTGCCGTCGTCGCGGCAGCTGGCGATCGAGCTGGGCGTGGCGCGCAACACGGTGATCCACGTCTACGAAAGGTTGGCCGCAGAGGGTTATGTCAGTGCCGGCGTCGGCCAGGGCACCTTCGTGCTGGATACCCGGCCGGACCGGCTGGTGGGGCACGACAGCCCGCAGCCGCCGGCGCCGCCCAGCGCGTTGCGGCCGGCGATCTCGGCGCGCGGCCAGGCGCTGGTGGCGCAGGCCGGCGCCGGCGAGCGGCAGTGGGGGGCGTTCATGCCGGGGGTGCCGGAGGTGCGCACCTTTCCGGCGCGCATCTGGATGCGGCTGCACAACCGCCAGTGGCGCAAGCCGCAGCCGGACCTGCTCACCTACGCGGTGGGGCCGGGGCTGCCGGCGCTGCGCCAGCAGCTGGCCGACTACCTGCGCAGCTCGCGCGGGGTGCGCTGCTCGCCGGAGCAGATCATCGTCACCAATGGCGCCCACGCCGCCTTGCAGCTGGTGGCGCTGCTGCTGGCCGATCCGGGCGAGCGCGCCTGGGTGGAGGAGCCGGGCTACTGGGGGGTGCACAGCGTGTGGCGCAGTGCCGGGCTGGAGACGCTGCCGGTGGCGGTGGACGAGCAGGGGCTGAAGCTGGACGACGGCGCACGGCTGGGCGAGCCGAAGCTGATCTATGCCTCGCCATCGCACCAGTACCCGCTGGGGGCGGTGATGAGCCTGGCGCGGCGGCGCCGGCTGCTGGCCTATGCGCGGCGCCACAACAGCTGGATCGTGGAAGACGACTACGACAGCGAGTTCCGCTACGGCCGCCCGCCGCTGCCGTCGCTGCAGGGGCTGGACCCGCACGGGCGGGTGATCTACCTGGCCACCTTCTCCAAGGTGATCTACCCGGGGCTGCGGCTGGCCTATATGGTGGTGCCGGAGGCGCTGGTGGAGGTGTTCCAGACCGGGCTGTCCGAGCTGTACCGCGGCGGCCAGTACCTGACGCAGGCGGTGCTGGCGGATTTCATCGCCGAGGGCCACTTCGTTGCCCATATCCGCCGCATGCGCCAGCTGTACGCGCGGCGACGGCAGGCGCTGCTCACCGCCATCCGCCAGCATTTCGGCACGCGGCTGGCGATCCACGACGGCGCCGCCGGCCTGCACCTGGTGCTGGGGCTGCCGCCGGGCAGCGACGATCTGGCGGTGTGCGCGGCGGCGATGAGCGCCGGCATCCTCACCCGGCCGCTCAGCCAGTACTACCGTGGTCCGCAGCCGCAACCCGGCCTGCTGCTGGGCTATGCCCACGTCGACGAAGCCGATATCGGCCGCCACTTTGCCACCCTGGCGCAGGTGATCCAGCGCTGCTGCCCGGCCTAGCCGGCCGCGGCCCAAGGTTGGCCGCAGGGTTTCAATACTGCCACTGGTAGTACAGCGAATAGCCTTCGATGCCGTCGTTGGGCTGCTGCAGCCCGCCGTTGGAGTAGTGGATGGCGCGCAGGCCCAGGGTATGGCCGTCGCCCAGCCGCAGGCCGACGCCGAGGCGGTCTTCCATCTGCAGCGCGGTGCCCAGCTGGTGGTCATCCACCCGGGTGTGGCGGAAGGCGGCCAGGCCGATGCCGGCCTCGATGAACGGGCGGATGCCGTCGCCGTGGAACTGGTAGACCAGCACCGGCGACAGCGATAGCGACTGGTTGTCCTGGCTTTCCCGCGCCTGCCAGTAGCTGACGGCGGCATCCCAGTAGCCGGTCAGCCGGCCGTGGCGGCTCTGCCACCAGCTGCTGTCGAACTCCTGCTGCCCGCCGAGGCGGAAGTAGTTGGAGCCTTCGCCGTTGCTGCCGGCGCCGACGGAAAGATCCAGCGCGGCGGCGTGGCTTGCCAGTGCCGCACACAGCAGGCCGGCCAGGACGATGTTGTTGTTCATTTTTGGCATCCTTTTCGCGACAACTACATGACAGAAACGCAGCGCTTAGCTGGAGTATAGAAAGTGGGGGAAAGGCAACAAGCCGCTGGCGCCGCCGGCGTGCGAAAGCGGCGGCAGTGTCGGCGCCGCGCCACAGCCGGCCGCGCGCGGCGCCGGCGCGGATGCCACAGCGGCGCGGCGCGGGAGAGATGGGTGTGGCTTAGCGGCTCAGCGCGACGGCGGTCAGCGCCCAGGGTTGGCCGCCTTGCGGGGTGCGGACGATGGTGTCCGGGCTGAACAGCGCGCGGCCCTGTTTGTCCTGCAGCTGGTAGCGCTTGGCCAGCTTCTCGTAGAAGCCGCTGCGCGCCAGCTGGCGGATGGCGCTGTTGAAGCGCTGCCGCGTCTCCGGGTTGCGGAACGACAGCGAATACAGCGTCGGCGGGAACAGCGCGTGGCTGCACACCGGCTGCCGCGTGCTGGTGGGCAGGTTGGGCGGCATCGGCAGCTGCAGGAAGATGTACAGGTCGGAGATCACCACATCGGCGCGGCCGCTGTACAGCAGGTTGCCCAGAATCGGCTGCGGCGACACCTCGACATAATCGGCGTTGTCGCGCGCCATACTGGCGAACTCGGTGCCGAGAAAGCGCTGCGCGTTGTGAAAAGCGGCCACCCGCCAGCGCCCCAGCGCCGCGATGTTGTCCAGGCGCAACTGCGGCTTGCACAGCGAGATCGCCATATTGTGGTAGGCGATGTAGGGCACCGACACGAACGGGCCGTTGCGCGAAATGGCGGCATCCACCCGGCCGTCGGCCAGCGCCAGCTGCGCGCGCTGGTTGGGCATGAACAGCACCTGCGGCTCGTAGCCGGCCAGGCGCAGCGCGCTGGTGGTCAGCTCGTATTCGATACCGGCATTCTTGTCTTGCAGGATGTAGGGTGGCTTGTGTTCACCCAGCGCCAGCAGCAGCGGTTGTAGCGCCGCTTGGGCGCTGGCCGGCTGCGCTGCCAGTGCGCATAGCAGCAGGCTCAGGCGAGAGAGTCGATTAGGCATGACAGCTATTGTAAGCGAGCCTGATCAATCGGCGGCGGCGCCGTGGCGCGCGTGCGCGGATTAGCTGCGCCAGATCAAGTGCCGTGTGCGCCGGCTGTGCATCCAGTGTGGCGCCGATGCCGCGCCGGCCGCCCGCGCTAGTGTTCCGGCCGCGGCGCGACGTGTTCGAGGCGGCGGTCGGGGATCAGCCACAGCAGCGCCACCAGCGCGTAGATGGCCTGCGCCAGCCAGTGCTGCCAGAACGACAGCGCGATGCCGAGCAGGTACAGCAGCGGCGACAGCTTGCCCTTCCAGTCGCGGCCCAGCGCGCGCCGCAGCGGCGAGGCCTTGCCGTCGGTGCACATGATGGCGAACTGCAGCAGGTACCAGGCGACGGCCGCCATCAGCAGCACCGCGCCGTACAGCGCGGTGGGCAGCGGCGCGAAGTGGTTCTCGCCCATCCAGCCGGTGGCAAACGGCAGCAGCGACAGCCAGAATAGCAGGTGCAGGTTGGCCCACAGCACGCCGCCCGACACCTGGCCGGCGGCGTGCAGCAGGTGGTGGTGGTTGTTCCAGTAGATGCCGACATAGATGAAGCTGAGCACATAGCTCCAGAAACTGGGCAGCAGCGGCGCCAGCGCGCCCCAGTCGCTGCCGTGCGGCACTTTCAGTTCCAGCACCATGATGGTGATGATGATGGCCAGTACGCCATCGCTGAATGCTTCCAGTCGGCCTTTGCCCATGCTGGCGGTTCCTGTGTGGTTGACGGTGCGCCCCGGGGAGAGGCGCGGGCCGTGCGGTGAAAGAAGTGGCTGGCAGCTTACATAGTAGCGATAAATGACAAACGGCAGGCCAGTCGGCCTGCCGTTTGTGTCTGCGGCCAACGTTGGCCGCAAGCCTGCGATCAGGCGTTGTAGCCCAGGTTGGGCGCCAGGTCGCGCTCGGCCTGGGCCATGCTCACGCCGCGGCGCCGGGCATAGCTTTCCACCTGGTCGCGGCTTACCTTGCCCACGCCGAAGTAGCGGCTGTCCGGATGGCTGAAGTAGAAGCCGGATACCGCTGCGGTGGGCAGCATCGCATAGCCTTCGGTCAGCGTCATGCCGATGGCCGGGGCGTCGAGCAGTTCGAACAGCTCGCGCTTCACGGTGTGGTCCGGGCAGGCCGGGTAGCCCGGCGCCGGGCGGATGCCCACGTACTGCTCGTCGATCAGCGCCTCGTTGTCCAGCGTCTCGCCGGCGGCGTAGCCCCAGAACTCGGTGCGCACGCGCTGGTGCATCAGCTCGGCGAAGGCCTCGGCAAAACGGTCGGCCAGCGCCTTGAGCAGAATCGCCGAGTAGTCGTCGTTGGCGGCTTCGAAGCGCGCCACGTGCGGGTCGATGCCCAGGCCGCCGGTAACCGCGAAGGCGCCGATGTAGTCTTCCACGCCGCTGTCGGCCGGGGCGATGAAGTCGGCCAGCGCCCAGTCCGGGTTCTTGTTGCCGTCCTTGTCGGTTTTCACCAGCTGTTGGCGCAGGCCCACCCAGGTCATCAGCGGTGCTCGGGTTTCCGGGTCCAGGATCTCGATATCGTCGCAATCCACGCTGCGCGCCGGGAACAGGCCGATCACCGCATTGGCGCTCAGCCATTGTTCGTCGATGATCTGCCGCAGCATGGCCTGCGCGTCGGCAAACAGGCTGCGCGCCGATTCGCCGACGATCGCGTCGTCCAGGATCGCCGGGAAGCGGCCGGCCAGCTCCCAGCTCTGGAAGAACGGCGTCCAGTCGATGCAGCGGGCGATCTCGGCCAGCGGGTATTGCTCGAAGCGGCGCACGCCCAGCCACGCCGGCTTGGGCGGGGTGTAGCCGGCCCAGTCGATGCGGTGGCGCTGCTCGCGCGCTTCGGCCAGCGGCAGCAGCTTGGCGTCGCCGCGGCCTTCGAAGATGGCGCGCGCCTTGGCGTAGTCGTCGGCCACCTCCTGCACGAACGGGTCGCGCAGGGTGTCGGACAGCAGGTTGGAGCACACCCCCACCGCGCGGCTGGCGTCCGGCACGTAGATCACCGGGCCCTGATAGTGCGGCGCGATCTTCACCGCGGTGTGCACGCGGCTGGTGGTGGCGCCGCCGATCAGCAGCGGGATGTCGAAGCCCTGGCGCTGCATTTCCTTGGCCACATGGCTCATTTCTTCCAGGCTGGGGGTGATCAGGCCGGACAGGCCGATGATGTCGGCCTTGTGCTCGATGGCGGCATCCAGAATCTTCTGGCACGGCACCATCACGCCCAGGTCGATCACCTTGTAGTTGTTGCAGCGCAGTACCACGCCGACGATGTTCTTGCCGATGTCGTGCACATCGCCCTTCACCGTGGCCATGATGATGGTGCCCTTGGCCGGTGCGTCCTGCAGGCCGAGGCGGATTTTCTCCTCCTCGATGTACGGCTCCAGGTAGGCCACCGCCGCCTTCATCACGCGCGCGGATTTCACCACCTGCGGCAGGAACATCTTGCCCTCGCCGAACAGGTCGCCCACCACGTTCATGCCGTCCATCAGCGGGCCTTCGATCACGTGGATCGGGCGCTCGCTACCCGCGCGCACTTCCTCGGTATCCTGCTCGATGAAGGTGGTGATGCCCTTCACCAGCGCGTGTTCCAGCCGCTTGGCCACCGGCAGCTCGCGCCAGGACAGGTCCTCGCCCTGCTTGCCGGCCACGGCGTCGCCCTTGAACTTCTCCGCCAGCGCGATCAGGTTCTCGGTGGCGTCGGAGCCGTCGGAGGTTGGCCGCATCAGCACCACGTCCTCGATGCGCTCGCGCAGCTCGGCGTCGACTTCGTCGTACACCTCCAGCGCGCCGGCGTTGACGATGCCCATGGTCATGCCGCGCTTGATGGCGTGATACAGGAACACGGCGTGAATCGCCTCGCGCACCTTGTTGTTGCCGCGGAAGGAGAACGACACGTTGGACACGCCGCCGGAAATCTTGGCGTGCGGCAGTTTGTTCCTGATCCAGCCGGTGGCTTCGATGAAGTCCAGGCCGTAGCGGGCGTGTTCCTCGATACCGGTGGCCACCGCGAAGATATTCGGGTCGAAGATGATGTCTTCCGGCGGGAAGCCCACCTCGTCCACCAGGATGCGGTAGCTCTTTTCGCAGATTTCGATCTTGCGGGCGAAGGTGTCGGCCTGGCCGGCCTCGTCGAAGGCCATCACGATCACCGCCGCGCCGTAGCGGCGCACCAGGCGCGCCTGCTCCACGAACTTGTCGCGGCCTTCCTTCAGCGAGATGGAGTTGACGATGCCCTTGCCCTGGATGCACTTCAGGCCGGCCTCGATCACGTCCCACTTGGAGGAGTCGATCATGATGGGCACGCGGCTGATGTCCGGCTCGGCGGCGATCAGGTTGAGGAAGCGCACCATGGCGGCGTGGGCGTCCAGCATGCCCTCGTCCATATTGATGTCGATCACCTGCGCGCCGTTTTCCACCTGCTGGCGCGCCACGTCCAGCGCGGTGGCGTAGTCGCCGTTCAGGATCAGCTTGGCAAACGCCTTGGAGCCGGTCACGTTGGTGCGCTCGCCCACGTTCACGAACAGGTCGTGGTCGCCGATATTGAACGGCTCCAGGCCGGACAGGCGGCACTTGGGCTCGATCTGCGGCAGCGGGCGCGGCGGCAGGTCCTTCACCGCCTGGTAGATGGCGGCGATGTGTTCCGGCGTGGTGCCGCAGCAGCCGCCGATGATGTTCACCAGCCCGGCCTCGGCCCACTCGCGCACCTGCGGCGCCATGACTTCCGGCGTCAGGTCGTAGCCGGTGGGCGCCAGCGGGTTGGGCAGGCCGGCGTTGGCGTGCACCGAGACGAAGGTGGACGCAATGCGCGACATTTCTTCCACGTAGGGGCGCAGCAGGTCCGGGCCCAGCGCACAGTTCAGGCCGAAGCTCATGGCGTCGGCGTGCGACAGCGAGTTGTAGAACGCCTCGGTGGTCTGGCCGGTCAGGGTGCGGCCGGACTGGTCGGTGATGGTGCCGGAGATCATGGTCGGCAGCCGCGGCACGTCCGGGCGTTCGTCGAAATACTTGTGGATGGCGAACACTGCCGCCTTGGCGTTCAGCGTATCGAAGATGGTTTCCACCAGCAGGAAGTCGGCGCCGCCCTGTACCAGGCCGTCGATGGCCTCGCTATAGGTGTCCACCAGCTCGTCGAAGCTCACGTTGCGGTAGCCGGGGTCGTTCACGTCCGGGCTGATGGAACAGGTGCGGCTGGTGGGGCCGAGCACGCCGGCACAGAAGCGCGGCTTGTCCGGGTTGGCCGCGGTCATCGCCACGCACAGCTCTTTCACCAGCTTGGCGGCGGCAAAGTTCAGCTCCCATACCAGCTCCTCCATGCCGTAGTCGGCCATGGCGATGGCGGTGGCGTTGAAGCTGTTGGTCTCGATGATGTCGGCACCGGCATCGAGATAGGCCTGGTGGATGCCGGCGATGATCTGCGGCTGCGTCAGCACCAGCAGGTCGTTATTGCCTTTTACATCGCGGGGCCAGTCCTGGAAACGCTCGCCCCGGTAGTCGGCTTCCTCCAGCTGGTGGCGCTGGATCATAGTGCCCATGCCGCCATCCAGAATCAGGATGCGGCGCGCGAGCAGGTCGAAAACGGGGTGGTGGGCGTGTGTGGACATGGCGAAAGCAGCTTTTATTAGGTAAAACTACGTAGATAACAGAGCTTTATCTTATCATTGCGAAACAATCGGATAAGCGCATTCTTTAGAACAATACAATATAACAGGGACCGGGAGCCGCATATGCCGCAGCAATCAAGCACGCTGGTGTTGGCACTGATGTTCGCCGCTGGCGCGGGCCAGGCAGCCGAGTTGCGCATCGGGGTGGCGGAGTCGGACGCGCCGCCCATCGTGGTGCTGAACGCGGCGCGCGAACTGGCGCCCAGTCTTAGTTATGATCTTGGCATTGCCCTGGCGGCCGAGCTGGCCACCGGCGCGCATTTCTACCTGCTGTCGCGCAACCGGGTGGAGCCGGCGGTGGAGAGCAGCGCGGTGGACATCGTTTGCAATGCCAACCCGACCTGGTTCGGCAACGCCAGCCGCCTGGGCTGGACGCGCGACGTCTACCCGCAGATCGAGCGCGTGGTCACCAGCAACACCCTGCCACGCCAGGTGGCCACGCTGCAGGATCTGGCCGGGCTGCGCATCGGCGTGATCCGCGGCTATCACTACCCGACGCTGCAGCCGCTGTGGCAGGACGGCGAGGCGATGCGGGTGGATCACCCGCGGCTGGATTCCAGCCTCAAGGCGCTGGGGCTGGGCGCGGTGGACGCCACCATCACCTCCGAGCTGGAGCTGGCCGGCTGGGCGCGCAACAACGCGGCGGCGGCGCAGCGCATCAAGGTGCAGCCGTGGCTGGTGTCCAGCCACCAGACCTACTGCGCGGTGGCGCCCAAGGCGCGCTACAGCGTGGCGCAGCTGAACCGCGCCATCGCCGCGCTGGAGCGCAACGGCGAGGTGCAGCGCATCCTGCAACGCTACCAGTGGAAGCCGCGCTGAGCGCCGGCCGCTGGCGTACACTGCGGCATCGTTCCCGCGGCCTGCCATCATGACCCATTACCTGTACCTGCACGGCTTTCAGTCCGGCCCGCAATCGCTGAAGGCGCGCGAGACGCGCGACTTCCTGGCCGCCAGCGGCGCCGGACACAGTTTCGACGCGCCGCAGCTGTCGCCGTACCCGGCCAGCGCCATCGCCCAGGCCGCCAGCCTGATCGCCGCGCAGCGCCAGCCGCTGGTGCTGATCGGCAGCTCGCTGGGCGGCTTCTACGCCAGCCATCTGGCCGAGCGCTTCAAGCTGCCGGCGATGCTGATCAACCCGGCGGTGTACCCGGAGCACGACCTGGCGCGCTTTCTCGGCCCGCAGCACAACCCCTACACCGGCGAGGACTACGTGCTGACCGAGCAGCACATGGCCGAGCTGGCGGCCATGCGCCCGGAACGGCTGCATGCGGCCAACTACTGGCTGCTGCTGGGCACCGCCGACGAGGTGCTGGACTGGCGTGTGGCCGCCTGCCATTACGCCGGCGCGCGCCAGACGGTGTTCAACGGCGACGACCACCGGCTGCAACGTTGGCCGCAATGCCTGCCCGCACTGTTGCAGTTGTCCGGCCGGCTGCCGGCGGCGTACTAGCGGCCGGCACCGGGCGGTTCTGTCTGCAGAACAGCCTGTTGCGTGGCGCCGGCGCGACTTTGCTGCAAGATGCCGCCAGCGGCGCCGGAGCGCGCCCACCGACAGGAGGTTTCCATGAACCAGATCATCCGTTTTCACGCCACCGGCGGCCCGGAAGTGCTGCAGCTGGAGCAGAGCGACCCCGGCAGTCCCGGCCCGGGCGAGGTGCTGCTGCGCCACAGCGCCATCGGCGTCAATTTCATCGACACCTACCATCGTAGCGGGCTGTACCCGCTCACCCTGCCGTCCGGCCTCGGCTCCGAAGCCGCCGGGGTGGTGGAGGCGGTGGGCGCCGGCGTCGGCCACCTGGCGGTGGGCGACCGCGTTGCCTACGCCGGCGGCGCGCAGGGCGCCTACAGCCAGCGGCGGGTGATGAACGCCGCGCCGCTGGTGCGGCTGCCGGACGACATCGCCGACGACACCGCCGCCTGCGTGATGCTGCAAGGCATGACTGTGGAGTACCTGATCCGCCGCACCTTCGCGGTGGAAGCCGGCCAGACCGTGCTGTGGCACGCCGCCGCCGGCGGGGTGGGGCAGATCGCGGTGCAGTGGCTCAAATCGCTGGGGGTGCAGGTGATCGGCACCGTCGGCAGCGCCGACAAGGCCGCCATCGCCCACCGCCTGGGCTGCAAGCACGTGATCAACTACCGCACGGAAGACGTGGTGGCGCGGGTGAACGAGATCACCGACGGCAAGGGCGTGCCGGTGGTGTACGACTCGGTGGGCAAGGACACCTTCGACATCTCGCTGGACTGCCTGGCGCCGCGCGGCATGCTGGTCAGCTTCGGCAACGCCTCCGGCGCGGTGCCGGCGTTCGCGCCGCTGCTGCTGGCGCAGAAGGGCTCGCTGTTCTTCACCCGCCCCAAGCTGGGCGACTACGTGGCCACCCGCGCCGAGCTGGAAACCAGCGCCGAGGCGCTGTTCGAGCGCATCCGCGCCGGCGCGGTGAAGGTGCAGCCGTCGGCGCGCTACGCGCTGGCCGATGCCGCCCGCGCCCATGCCGACCTGGAAGCGCGCCGCACCACCGGCTCCATCATCCTGCTGCCGTAAGGCCTGCGGCCAACGTTGGCCGCAACGACAAGGCCGCCACTCGCGAGAGCGGCGGCCTTGCTGCTGCCGGTTACGGCGCGGGTGTCGCGGCGCTGCGCCAGCAAATGACAAGGCCGCCGGTCGGCGACGGGCGGCCTGGGCGTGGCGGGTGGCGCGTCACCGCAGCGCCGAGCCGTCGTCCTGTTGCTGGATGATCTGGTGCTGGCATTGCCGGCGCTGGCTGCCGAACAGCGCGCCGCAACGCTTGGCGGCCAGCTGCAGCGCGCGGCAGCGTTCCGGTGGCGTGCCGGGGCGGCAGCTTGGCGCCGGCAGCGCGGCGGCCAGGCATTGCCGGCGCGCCAGCCCCAAGAGCTGGCTGCACTGGTACTGCGCCTGTTGCAGCGCGATGCAGGCGGCACGGTCGCGTTCGCGGCGGCAGTTGGCGGGCGGGGTGAATTGCTGGTGGCAGGCCGGGCGGTCGGGCAGGGTCACGTCGCTACAGCTGGCTGCGCCCGCCTGCGCGTATTGGCAGGCCGGGCTGTCCGCCGCGCCGCGGCAGGCGGCCGGTGCCGCGCCCCAGGCTTGTGACGCGGCCAGCCCTGCGGCCAGCAGCCATGCCCAGCGTTGCCATCTCATGCCCATCCCCCCAGATGTAGTGTGATGCCGAGCGCCACGGACGCCGCCGGCCGGGCCAGACGGCTGGCCGCTGCGGCACGCTGCTAGTCCGGGGCGGCAAACGGCAGTGCGTTCAGCCTATCCTGTTTTTTACGCCAGCGGCGCCAGTCCTTTTCGCCGGGTTGCCGGCCGTATGGCTGGCTGGCCATGCCGGGCTGCGGCGGATACGGCCGCAGCGCCTCGTGACGGCGGTAATACTGGCGCAGGCGTTTGGCTTCTTCCCGATTCAGCTCGCCGCGGTCGATCGCCTCGCGCAGGCGCAGTTCGCGCAGGCGCTGGCTGTCGATGCCGTCCTGCTGGTCGCGGAACTGCGGCGGGCCGGCAAAGAACGGCGGCGCGGCCAGGGCCGCGCTGCCAAGGTTGGCCGCGATGCAGAGCAGCAGCGTCGGGAAAAGCCGATTCATAAGCACATTCTATCTTGCGTGACGACGGCGTGCCATGCCGGGGGTGCATGGCACGCTGTCATGGCGTTACGGCTTGGGTGCGGCCGGTAGCGGGCGCGGCTGGGTGCGGTCGCTGTTGCCAATCAACTCCTGCAGCTTGGCGTGCAGTGCCTGCTGTTGCTGGCGCAGGCTGGCGATCTCGGCGTCGGTCAGCGCGCCGGACTGCACGGCGGCATGAAACGCGCGCATGTCGTCACGGCTGCCCCAGTGCTCCTGGCCGCCGTCGCGGCCGCCATGGTGCTGGCCGTGGCGGCCCGGCTCCGGCAGCAACTGGCTGGGCCAGCTGCTGCGCGGCTGGCTGCGCTCGTTGTTGGCGATCAGGCTCTGCACCTTGTCGCGCATGCTCTGCTGCAACTTCTGCAGGCTGTCGCGGTCCGCCGTACTCAGGCTGCCGTCGGCACGCAGTTTTTCCATTTGCGCGTGCAGCGCGTCGCGGTCTTTCTTCAGCGTGGCCAGTTCGGCATCGCTCAGCGCGCCGGACATCACGGCCGCGCGGAAAGCCTGCATCTCGGCGCGCGGCGGTTTGCCGCCGGCATCCATGTCGGGGCCGCAGGCCATGGCGGTGGCGGACAGGGCGCTGATGGCGGCAAGCGCGGCAGCGGTCAGCAGGGTTCGGGTCTTCATCGGGCAGCTCCTGGCTGGTGGCCACGTGGGCCGTTGTGGATGTCTGCACTGTAGGCGCCGGGTGTTGCGCAACTTTGTGCCGCCGGCGGCAGAGTGTTAACGGCTGTTAACGCCGGCTGCCGGCTTAATCAATCTTTACGCCAGGGCTGACGCGGGCGGTGCCGCAGGGTACGCTTTGCACTGAACTCAAGGCTGCTAACGGAAACCCTATGGAGCAACGCAAAATACTGGTGGTAGATGACGATGTGCGGCTGCGCGAACTGCTGCAGCGCTATCTCAGCCAGCAGGGCTACACCGTGGACACGCTGCCGGATGCGCGCGACCTGGACCGCAAGCTGGCGCGCAACCGCCCGGACTTGCTGGTGCTGGACGTGATGATGCCCGGCGAGGACGGCCTGGCGGTGGTGCGCCGCCTGCGCGCGCAGGGCGAGCCGATCCCGGTGGTGATGCTGACCGCACGCGGCGAGGATGTGGACCGCATCCTGGGGCTGGAAATGGGCGCCGACGACTACCTGGCCAAGCCGTTCAACCCGCGCGAGCTGCTGGCGCGCATCAACGCGGTACTGCGTCGCTACGAGCACACTCCGGTGGTGGCGGCGCAGCTGGCCGAGGCCGAGCCGCTGAGCTTCGGCCGCTGCGTGCTGAACCCGGCGCGGCGCGAGCTGACCCGCGACGGCGCGCCGGTGACGCTGACCACCGCCGAGTACGCGGTGCTGCTGGCGCTGGCCAGCCACCCGCGGCGGCCGCTGACGCGCGAGCAGCTGATGGAGCTGGCGATGGGCAAGGGCGGCGGCGAATCGCAGGACCGCAGCATCGACGTGCACGTGTCGCGGCTGCGCAAGGTTATCGAGGAGCCGGAAGGCCCGCCGCGCTACCTGCAGACGGTATGGGGCTACGGCTACGTGTTCGTGCCGGACGGCAGCAGCAGGGACGCAGGATGAAGTGGCCGGCGTTGCGCGGCACGCTGTTCAGCCGCCTGGCGGGGCTGGTGGTGCTGGCGGTACTGGCCAGCCAGGTGTTCACCCTGTGGCTGGGAGTGCAGCAGAAAAACCGCCTGCTGTCGCGCCAGCTATACGCGCAGGTGGTGGACACGCTGGCCGATTACGAAGGCGTGCTGGAGGCGATGCCGCCGGCGCAGCGCGCGCCGTTCCTGCGCGCCAACGACCATATCGGCCTGCCGCGCCTGCTGCCGCTGGACGACGCCACCCGGCGCGAGGCGCGCGTGCCCGGCATGGGACGCGAGCTGGCCGAGGCGCTCGGCAACGCGCTGGGCGAGCCGGTGGAAGTCTATTTTGCCAATGGCGAGCGCCACGAGCTGTGGCTGAAAGTACCGATGCTGGCGGAGCATTACTGGCTGGTGATGCCGCTGGCGCGCTACCTGCCGCCGTCGTTGCGGCCAACCTTGCAGGCCGCCGGCCTGGTGGCGCTGCTGTCGGTGCTGGCAGCGTTCGCGCTGGCCTGGCGCACCACGCGGCCGCTGTCGAAACTGCTGGCCGCCACCCGCGAGCTGGAGGCCGGGCGCACGCCGCCGCCGCTGGCGCCCAGCGGCCCGCGCGAGGTGCAGCTGCTGATCGAGCGCTTCAACGGCATGGCCAGCGCGCTGCAAAAGGCCGCCAGCGAGCGCCGGCTGATGCTGGCCGGGTTGTCGCACGACCTGCGCACGCCGCTGACGCGGCTGAAGCTGGCGGTGGAGCTGCAGGACGACAACCGCGAGCGCGACGGCATGCTCACCGACATCGACGAGCTGTCGCGCATCGTCGGCCAGTTCATCGACTTTGCCCGCAGCGAGGAGCCGCGGCCGCTGTCGCCGCTGGCGCTGGATGAACTGGTGGAAAGCGTGCTGGGCAAGTTCGCCCGCGATGGCATGACGGTGAGCTTCCAGCGCCAGGATGCCACGGTGAACGGCGATGCGCTCGGCTTGCAGCGGCTGCTGTCCAACCTGCTGCAGAACGCCCGCCGCTACGGTGCGGCACCGTTCGCCGTCAGCCTGCACACCGCCGGGCAGCAGGTCACGCTGCAGGTGCATGACAGCGGCAGTGGCATCGCGCCGGAGCTGCAGCAGGCGGCGCTGGCGCCGTTCGAAAGGTTGGCCGCACACCGCGGCACCGACGGCGGCAGCGGCCTGGGGCTGGCCATCGTGTCGCGCATCGTCAAGCAGCACGGCGGGCGGCTGCAGTTCGCGCACCCGCCAGAGGGCGGCTTCGATGTGCGGGTGACGCTGCCCTTGCTGCCGCTGTGATCAGCGCCGCAGCATGCCCGGCTGCCAGCCCAGCAGCACCACCCCGGCCAGGATCAGAGCCGCGCCCAGCAGCATGCCGGCGTTGATGGCCTCGCCCAGCAGCAACGCCCCCCACAGCACGCCGAACACCGGCACCAGGTAGGTGACGCCGCTGGCGCGGGTGGCGCCGAGGCGGGCGATCAGCCGGTAGAAGATCAGGTAGGCAAAGGCGGTGCTGGCCAGCGCCAGCGCCAGTACCGCGCCCCACACGTTGGCCGCAATCGCGCCGTGCGGCCATTGCCACCACGCCAGCGGCAACAGCAGCAGCGAGCCGCTTACCAGCATGCCGGTGGTGATCACCAGCGGCGGTACACCGTGCAGCCAGCGCCGGGTCATGTGCCCGGACCAGCCGTAGCAGGCGGTGGCCGCCAGCATCGCCAGTACCGGCAGCAGCGCCCCGGCATCGAAGCCGGCGCCGCGTCCCAGCATCAGCACGGTGACCCCGGCCAGACCCAGCAGCAGGCCGCCGCCGCGCGGCAGTGTCAGTTTTTCGCCGGCCAGCGGGATCGCCCACAGCGCGGTCATCAGCGGCGTGGTGGCGTTCAGCACCGAGGCCACGCCGGCAGGCAGTGTCAGCGTGGCCCAGGCAATCAGGCAGAACGGCAGCGCCGACAGGAACACGCCGGACACGGTGATCTGCCACCAGTGCGCGCGCCACTGCGCCAGCCCGCCCTGCCAGCACAGCACCGGTAGTAGCACCAGCGCCGCCAGCGCCAGCCGCAGTTCGATCAGCGGCAACGGCCCCAGCGACGGCACCGCCACGCGCATGAACAGGAAGGAGCCACCCCATAGTGCGGCCAGCAGCAACAGCAGCCAGTGATCAGTTTTCATGACAAATGTGGAACGGAGGAAGATGCCGCAGTGTAGGTGGCCGGCGCCGGCAGCGCGATCCGTTTCTTGCGTTGCCAGCCGGGCGGGCAAGAAAAAACCCCGGTTACGGTAACCGGGGTGAATGCCTTTGCAGGCTCCCGCTCAGGGAGGTGAAGCGGGAAGAAGCGCGTTGCTCCTGTTTGCTTTGACGGTTCAGTCGCCGAAAGTTTCCGGGTGGTCGAAGTTTTCCGGGGCGTCGAAGTCTTCCGCCTCCGGCAGCGGGCAGGCGGCAAACCAGTCCTCCACCACGCGGGCGACTTCCTCGGTGCCGGTCTTTTTCGAGCTGGAAAACAGCTGGATGCTGATATTCGGGTAGTCGGCGAGCTCTTTCTTGACCGAGGACAGAACCTTTTGCTGCTCCTGGCGCGACAATTTGTCGGCTTTGGACAACAGGATGTGCACCGGACGCTGGGTGACATGGAAGAACTCGATCATTTTCCAGTCCAGCTCTTTCAGCGGATGGCGCGAGTCCATGATCAGCAGCAGGCCCACCAGGCTGTCGCGGGTCTGCAGGTAGCGGCCCAGCAGTTCCACCCAGTGGGTGCGAATCGCCTCCGGCACTTCGGCATAGCCGTAGCCCGGCAAGTCGACCAGAAAACGCTCCTGTCCCAGATCGAAGAAATTGATATGCTGGGTACGTCCCGGGGTCTTGGATACATAGGCCAGGCGGGTACGGTTGCACAGGGTGTTGATGGCGCTGGACTTGCCCGCGTTGGAACGCCCGACGAAGGCCACCTCGCAACGGGTGGGCGGCAGGTCCCGCAAATGATTTACCGTGGTAAAAAACTGCGCTTTCTGAAAAATCGACATAGTAGTAAGGGCAAAGTCAATTGATATAGAATAGCAGGTTTGAAATTGCCACCTTTACAGATATTTACGCTATCTCTCACTAGGAGCGACCATGAAACGTAAGATGCTGTTGGCTATCGCCGCTGCAGGCTTTGCAGCCAGCGCGATGGCCGCCACCCCGGCTCCGGCTGCCAAGGCCGATCCGGCCAAGGGCAAAGTCATTGTGGATCAGGTGTGCGCCGCCTGTCACGGTGCAGACGGCAACAGCGTGGCCTCTGCCAACCCGACCCTGGCCGGGCAGCATGCCAAGTACATCGAAAACCAGCTGGCCGCCTTCAAGAAGGGCGAGCGCAAGAACCCGATCATGCTGGGCATGGCCACTCCGCTGTCCGCCGACGATATGCGCAATGTCGCCGCCTACTTCAGCAGCCAGAAGGTGAAGCCGCGCGAAGCCGCGGACAAGAGCCAGATGGCGCTGGGCAAGAAGATCTTCACCGCCGGCAACCCGGCCACCAAGGTACCGGCCTGTATGGCCTGCCACGGCCCGGCCGGCCGCGGTCTGCCGGACCAGTACCCGGCGCTGGGCAGCCAGCACGCCGGCTACGTGGTGGCGCAGCTGAATGCCTTCAAGGCAGGTGCCGATCGCAAGAACCAGACCATGGCCGACATTGCCATGCGCATGAGCGATGCCGAAATGAAGGCGGTTGCCGAATACATTTCCGGCCTCCGCTAAACGGCGCAACTTTTTTGCGCGGCGGTATTCCAAAGGGGGCTTCGCGCCCCCTTTGTCGCGTCCGAAACTAGAAAAATGACCAGCAAAAAACGCACTTCTCCCGGCTACCAGCTGTACGAACTGTTCAGCTCGATGCGCTTCGCCATCGGCCTGCTGACCATCCTCGCCATCGCCTCGGTGATCGGCACCGTGCTCAAGCAGAACGAACCCTATCCCAACTACGCCTTCGAGTTCGGCCCGTTCTGGTTCAAGGCGTTTGAAGTGCTGGGCCTGTACGATGTGTATCACTCGGCCTGGTTCCTCACCATCCTGGCCTTCCTGGTGGCCTCCACCACGCTGTGCATCGTGCGCAACGGCCCCGGCTTCCTGCACGAGATGCGCGCCTACCGCGAAAAGGCCAGCGACAACTCGCTGGCGGCGATGAAGCACAGCCAGGAGCTGGCGCTGACGCTGGACGAGCCGGCCGCCGTGGCGCTGCTGCAGGCGCAGGGCATGCGCTACAAGCGCCGCGAGCGCGAGGACGGCAGCGTGGTGCTGGCGGCCAAGAAGGGCGCCGCCAACAAGCTGGGCTACTTCTTCGCCCACATCGCCATGGTGGTGATCTGCATCGGCGGCCTGCTGGACGGCAACCTGCCGCTGAAGATCGGTGAGCTGCTGGGCCAGATCGTGCCGGAAACGCGCGACATGCCGCAAAGCCAGATTCCGGCACAAAGCCGGCTGACCGCGGCCAACCTGTCGTTCCGCGGTAACGTCACCGTGGCCGAGAACAAGAGCGCCGACGTGATCTTCCTCAACAGCGGCAATGGCTACCTGGTGCAGGAGCTGCCGTTCATCGTCACGCTGAAGAAATTCCACGTCGACTACTACAGCAATGGCATGCCCAAGCTGTTCGCCAGCGACATCGTGGTCACCGACAAGGCAAGCGGCAAGGAAACCCCGGCCACCATCAAGGTCAACCATCCGCTGATCATCGACGGCGTCGCCATCTACCAGGCCAGCTTCGGCGATGGCGGCTCGCCGCTGCAGCTGCGCGCCTGGAACCTGGCCGCGCCGCAGCAGGCGCCGGTGGAGATCAAGGGCGTGTCGCTGGCGGCGCAGCCGCTGAAAGCCAACGGCAAGGACTACCAGCTGGAATTCGGCGAACTGCGAGTGTTCAACGTCGAGAACATGGGCAAGGCGCCGGACGGCAGCAAGAGCCTCGGCCAGCGCATGCAGGACGCGCGCGAAGTGCGGCAGGACAACAAGCAGCTGAAGAACGTCGGCCCGTCGGTCACCTTCAAGCTGCGCGACAGCCAGGGCCAGGCGCGCGAGTACCAGCACTACATGGCACCGATGCAGCAGGACGGCGCCATGTACCAGGTAGCCGGCGTGCGCAGCGAAGTGTCGCAGCCGTTCCAGTACCTGCGCATCCCGCTGGACGACCAGCTGAAGATCGACAGCTTCATGCGCCTGCGCGCGGCGCTGAACAACCCGGCGTGGTACCAGGAAATGGCGCAGCGCACCGCCGCCAAGGCGCTGCAGGGCAAGGCGATCAGCCCGGCGATGCAGCAGCAGTTCGCCGACAGTGTGCGCTGGGTGCTGGGGCGCTTCAGCGCCGGCGGCTTTGCCGCGCTGGAACAGTTCCTGGACCAGAAAGTGCCGGCCGACAAGCGCCAGGCCATCGCGCAGACCTATATCAAGATCCTGCAGGGTGCCATTATTGATGTGATGGCGGTGGCGCAGGAAAAAGCCGGCCAGGCGCCGTGGCCGCAGGACGAAAAGCACTACCGCTTCCTGCTGGACAGCCTGGTAAGCATCAGCGCACTGAACGACTACGCCGCGCCGGTGTACCTGGAGCTGAGCGGCTTCGACCAGGTGCAGGCCTCCGGCCTGCAGATGACGCGTTCGCCCGGCAAGAACCTGGTGTACCTCGGTTCGCTGCTGCTGGTGATCGGCATCATCCTAATGTTCTATATCCGCGAAGTGCGCTTGTGGCTAGTGTTGCGTCCGGGGCGCGTGCGGGTGGCGATGAGCAGCAACCGTCACAACCGCGATCTGGATCGTGATTTCGCGCAAGTCGTCGGCACGCTGCAAAGCCGCACTGGAGAAGCATGATGGAAATGACCCTGCAACAACCGTTCTACAAGCGTCTGGCTGCAGCCGATTGGCTGTTCGCCGCGCTGATCGTCGCCGTGGCCGGCTACAGCTTCAGCCTGTACGGCAGCGCCATGGATTACTACGAGCAGCTGATCCTGGCCGGCAGCGCCGTCGGCCTGATTGCGCTGGGCTGGTTCTGGAAAAGCTGGCGCTGGTTCCTGCCGCTGGCCGGCGGCATGTCGCAGCTGGCCATCGCGCTGTACGACCACAACCTGGCGCGCGCCGGCGAAAGCTTCGGCCTCAAGTTCCTGCTGTCCAGCCAGTCGTCGTTCATGTGGATGTGCACGCTGTTCTTCCTCGCCACCGTGGTGTACTGGGGGGCGCTGCTGTCGCGCTCGGCGCTGCTGGCGCGCATCGCACGCGGCCTCACCTGGGCGGCGGCGGCGTTCGCGCTGGCCGGGCTGTTCACCCGCTGGTACGAGAGCTACCTGATCGCGCCGGACGTTGGCCGCATCCCGGTATCCAACCTGTACGAAGTGTTCATCCTGTTCTGTCTGATCACCGCGCTGATGTACCTGTACTACGAGGCCAAGTTCGCCGCGCGCCAGCTGGGCGCCTTCGTGCTGCTGGTGATCAGCGCCGCGGTCGGTTTCATCCTGTGGTACACCTTCGACCGCCAGGCGCACCAGATCCAGCCGCTGATCCCGGCGCTGCAATCGTGGTGGATGAAGATCCACGTGCCGGCCAACTTCGTCGGCTACGGCGCCTTCTCGCTGTCGGCGATGCTGGGCGTGGCGCAGCTGTTGGCGCGGCGCGGCATCCTGGCCGGCAAGCTGCCGGCGCCGGACATCATCGACGAGATGATGTACAAGGCGATCTCGGTCGGCTTCCTGTTCTTCACCATTGCCACCATCCTCGGCGCCATGTGGGCGGCCGATGCCTGGGGCGGCTACTGGAGCTGGGATCCGAAAGAGACCTGGGCGCTGATCGTGTGGCTGAACTACGCCGCCTGGCTGCACGTGCGGCTGGTGAAAGGCTGGCGCGGCGAGCCGCTGGCGTGGTGGGCGGTGATCGGCCTGCTGGTGACCACCTTCGCCTTCATCGGCGTCAACATGTTCCTCACCGGTCTGCATTCCTACGGCACGCTGTAGGCGCGGCGGGCGCCATGCGGCCAACGTTGGCCGCAAACAAAAACCGGACAGTTCGCACTGTCCGGTTTTTTTGTTGCCCGCGCCGCGGTTACTGGTGGCGGTTGGCGTGGCGGTAGCGCTCAATCAGCAGCTTGGTGGAGCTGTCGTGCGGCGCGTCCTTCAGCTTGCCGGACAGCTCGGCGTGGATGGTCTTGGCCAGCTGCTTGCCCAGCTCCACCCCCCACTGGTCGAAGCTGTTGATGCCCCAGATCACGCCCTGCACGAAGATCTTGTGCTCGTACAGCGCAATCAGGCTGCCGAGGTTGCGCGGGTCGAGGCGGTCCATCAGCAGGGTGTTGGTGGGGCGGTTGCCGCCGAACACCTTGTGCGGCACCAGTGCCTCCATTGCCGCTTCCGCCAGCCCCTGGGCGGTCAGCTCGGCGCGCACTTCGTCGGCGGTCTTGCCGCGCATGAAGGCCTCGGCCTGGGCGAACACGTTGGCCAGCAGAATCTCGTGGTGGCCCGGCAGGCTGGTGCGGTTCTCCAGCGAGCAGATCAGGTCGATCGGCGAAATGTGGGTGCCCTGGTGCAGCAGCTGGAAGAAGGCGTGCTGGCCGTTGATACCGGTTTCGCCCCAGATGATCGGCGCGGTTTCGAAGTTCACCGCCGCGCCGTCCAGGCACACCTGCTTGCCGTTGGACTCCATGTCCAGCTGCTGGATGAAGGCCGGCAGGCGGTGCAGGTACTGGTCGTACGGCGCAATCACGTGGCTGCCGCCGCCGTAGTAGTTGATGTACCAGATGCCGATCATCGCCAGCAGCACCGGCATGTTCTCTTCGAACGAGGCGTTGTAGAAGTGCTGGTCCATGATGTGGGCGCCGTTCAAGAGCTCGGTGAAGTTCTCCTCGCCCAGGTACAGCATGATCGGCAGGCCGATGGCCGACCACAGGCTGTAGCGGCCGCCGACCCAGTCCCAGAATTCGAACATATTGGCCGGGTCGATGCCGAACTCGGCCACCGCCTTCTTGTTGGTGGACACCGCCACGAAGTGCTTGGCCACCGCCTTTTCGTCACGCGCGCGCGACACGAACCACTCGCGGGCGGTCAGCGCATTGGTCAGCGTTTCCTGGGTGGTGAAGGTCTTGGATTCCACCACGAACAGCGTAGTCTCCGGGTGCACCTTCTTCAGCGTTTCCTTCAGCTGCGCGCCATCCACGTTGGAGACGAAGTGCATGTTCATGCGCGGGTGGCCGTAGGGCTTGAGCGCGCTGCACACCATCAGCGGGCCGAGGTCGGAGCCGCCGATGCCGATGTTCACCACGTCGGTGATCGGCTGGTGGGTGTAGCCCAGCCAGTCGCCGCTGCGCACCGCGTGGGCGAACTTGCCCATGCGCGCCAGCACCGAGTTCACCTTCGGCATCACGTCCTCGCCGTCCACCATGATCGGCGAGTTGGTGCGGTTGCGCAGCGCCACGTGCAGCACGGCGCGGTTCTCGGTGCTGTTGATCTTCTCGCCCTTGAACATGGCCTTGATGCGCGCCGGCAGGCCGGCTTCGCGTGCCAGCGCCATCAGCCCCTTCAGGGTGTCGTCGGTGAGGCGGTTCTTGGAGTAGTCGAGAAACAGGCCGCCCACTTCCAGCGAGTAGCGCTCGGCGCGTTGCGGGTCGGTTTCGAACAGCTCGCGCATGTGCAGCTGTTTGGCTTCGGCGAAGTGCTGCCACAGCGCGTTCCAGGCGGGCAGTTGCGTCAGTTTGCTCATGATGGCTCCGGGTCTCTTTGTCATTTTGTCGCGGCCAACCTCTGCCGGGCTGGCTGGTGTGCGTTTGCCGCGCGGGGCACGCGCGGGCTTAGTCATGCTCTTCGTCGCCGCGCAGGCGTTTCTGTTTCAGGCTGCGCTTGGCTTTTTCCAGTTGTGTTACCACGCCGGGGCCACGCTTCAGCGCCACGCCCACGGTGAGGATGTCGATCAGCACCAGGTGCAGGATGCGCGACAGCATCGGGCTGTAGGTCTCGCTGTCCTCCGGCGAATCCACTTCCAGCGTCACGGTGGCTTTTTCCGCCAGCGGCGTGTCCGGCACGGTGATGGCAATCACCTTGGCACCGGTGGACAGTGCCATTTCCACCGCGTCCATCAGCTCGCGCGAGCGGCCGGAGCTGGAAATCGCCACCACCACGTCGCCTTCGCCCAACACCGCCGCGGCCATGATCTGGATGTGGCTGTCGGCGTAGGCCACGGTGGGAATGCCGAAGCGGAAGAACTTGTGCTGCGCATCGGCGGCGATGATGCCGGAGTTGCCCAGGCCGTAGAACTCGATGCGGCGCGCGCCGGCCAGCAGATCCACCGCCGCGTCCACCGCCTGCGGGTTGATGTCGTTGCGGCACTTGAGCAGCGCGGTGACGGTGTTGTCGAACACCTTGGCGGTGATCTCCGACACCGGGTCTTCCGGCCGCACGCTGGAGTGCACATAGGGCACGCCGCCCACCAGGATGCCGGCGAGCTTGAGCTTGAAATCCGACAGACCGCTAAAGCCCATGCTGCGACAGAAGCGGATCACCGTCGGCTGGCTGACGCCGGCGCTGGTGGCAATGTCGGACACCGCCGACTGCATCACGGTATACGGCTGGGCCAGTACCAGTTCCGCCACCCGGCGTTCGGCGCCGGAGAGCTTGTCCAGGTCTGCACGGATTTTTTCAAGCATGGTGGTCCCCCAGGTGGTCGGCCAGCGCGGCCTGCACGCCGGTCAGCGCCGGGTAGGCACTGTGAATCACATACACCGGCACGGCGGCCAGGTAGTCGCGGAAGCGGCCCTTGGCTTCGAAGCGCTCGCGGAAGGCGGAGCGGGCGAACATGTCGCCAAAGCGCGGAACGATACCACCGCCGATATATACCCCGCCAACCGCGCCCAGCGTCAGCGCCAGATTGCCGGCGGCGGTGCCGAGCATGGCACAGAAGTGCGCCAGCACTTTTTCGCAGCGTGTGTCACGGCCGGACAGGCCGCGCTCGCTGATCTGCGCCGCCGACAGCTGGCCGGCGGCTTCGCCGTCCGCCACTGCCAGCGCATCGTGAATCAGCTCCAGGCCGGGGCCGGACAGAAAACGCTCGCAGGACACGTGCTGGCCGAGGCGGCCCTGCGCGTAGTGCAGGATGGCGGCTTCCTCGTCGTTCACCGCGGCAAACGATACGTGGCCGCCTTCGCCGGCAATCGCCACCCAGCTGCCGCCGTGCGGCAGCAGGCCGGAGACGCCCAGGCCGGTGCCGGCGCCGATCAGCGCCTTGGCGCCGTGGCGGGCTTCGCCGCCGCCCAGCTGTGCCAGCTCGGCAGCCGGCAGGTGCGGCAGCGCCAGCGCCAGCGCGGTGAAGTCGTTCAGCACCAGCAGGGTGGCGAAGCCCAGTTCCTGCCGGGTGGCCTCGATGGAGAACGCCCAGTGGTGGTTGGTCATCTGCACGAAGTCGCCGGTCACCGGGTTGGCGATGCCGATGGCGGCATGGCTTACCGAGCGGGTGCCGGCGCGTTGCAGGTAGGCGCGCATGGCGTCGGCCAGCGTCGGGTAGTCGTTGCAGGGCAGCACATCGATGTCTTCGATGATGCCGGGCGCAGTTTCCAGCGCGAAGCGGGCATTGGTGCCGCCGATGTCGGCCAGCAGGCGCGGGTAGGGGTGCAGGCTGCTCATGGGATATCCCTCGCTCAGGCGGACCAGTACACGTCCAGCGGACGGGCAGTGGCGCTCAACAGGTGGCTGATCGGCAGCGTATCGCTGACGGCGGCGGCGGCATTGTCCAGCACGCGGCGCTTGGTCTCGCCGGCAATCGCAAGGTACAGCTTGCCGCTGCGCTGCAGCTCGGCCAGCGTCATGCTGATGCGGGTGTGCGGCGCGGCCGGCGCGGCCGGCGGCACCACCACCAGCAGTGCGGCAGGGTTGGCCGCAGCCAGGCCTTCGGTCAGGTTGCTGGCGGCCGGGAACAGCGAGGCGGTATGGCCGTCCTCGCCCATGCCCAGCACCGTCACGTCCGGCGTGCGCCACAGTACGGCGGCGGCGGCCAGCTCGGCGGCTGCATCGGCACCATCGTTCACCAGCGGCAGGAAGGCGGCCACGGCGGCGCGGCCCTGCAGCAGGTGCTCGCGCACAAGGCCGGCATTGCTGTCGGCGTGATCCGGCGCCACCACGCGCTCGTCCACCAGGGTAACGGTGACCTGTTGCCAGGGAATGTCCTGCGCGGCCAGCGCCTGCAGGAAGGGTACCGGCGAGCGGCCGCCGGAGACAGCCAGAACTGCCTGGCCGCGCGCGGCGATGGCGGCGGCCAGATCGGTGGCCACGGCCTGCGCCAGTGCGGCGCTGGCTTCCGCCGCGGAGGCAAATGCGTGCAAATTCATCTCTGTATCCGTTGAGTCTGTTCTTATTCGCTGCGGCCAACCTTTTCGGGGGCTAAGGTTGGCCGCAGACTTGACTGCATGTTTACGAGCTACGGCACAGCGTGAGGGCGCGGGATTGGCATGCAGTCAACGCGCATCACCGCATCGAAACCAACGCCGTATCGCCGACGCGCAGCAGGGCGTTAACGGCTCAGCACTCCTCGTGCCACGACACCCCGTCGCGCGACAACAGCGCGCTGGAGGCGGCCGGGCCCCAGGTGCCGGCGGTGTACTGCTTGGGCGGGGTGGTGCTGTGCTGCCAGTGGTCCATGATCGGCTCCACCCAGCGCCAGGCTTCCACCAGCTCGTCGCGGCGCATGAACAGCGCCAGCTTGCCGCGGATCACGTCCAGCAGCAGGCGCTCGTAGGCGTCGGCGCGGCGTACCTTGAACGATTCGTGGAAGTCCAGGTTCAGGTGCACCGGCTGCAGGCGCTGGGTATCGCCCGGCTCCTTGGACAGGAAGTACAGGCGGATGCTTTCTTCCGGCTGCAGGCGGATCACCAAGCGGTTGGCGGTGTTCAGGCCCATCGGGCTGGGGAACAGGTGGTGCGGTACGTCGCGGAAGTTGATCACGATCTCGGCCACGCGCTCCTGCATGCGCTTGCCGGTGCGCAGGTAGAACGGCACGCCGGCCCAGCGCCAGTTGTCGATCTCGGCCTTGATGGCGACGAAGGTCTCGGTCTGGCTGCCGGCGGGAATGCCCTGCTCCTGCAGGTAGCCCACCACCGGCTGGCCGCTCACGGCGCCGGCCTTGTACTGCGCGCGCACGGTCTTGCCGGCCACGTCCTGCTCGGTAAACGGGCGCAGCGCCTTCAGCACCTTCAGCTTCTCGTCGCGCACCGCGTCGGCACCCAGGTTGGCCGGCGGCTCCATCGCCACGATACACAGCAGCTGCAGCAGGTGGTTCTGCACCATGTCGCGCAGCGCGCCGGTGCTGTCGTAGAAGTCGCCGCGGCTGCCCACGCCCAGTTCCTCGGCAATGGTGATCTGCACGTCGTGAATCCACTCGCGGCGCCACAGCGGCTCGAACAGCGCATTGGCAAAGCGGATGGACAGCAGGTTCTGCACCGACTCCTTACCCAGGTAGTGGTCGATGCGGTACAGCTGCTCTTCCCTGAAGTGGCGCGCCACCGCTTCGTTGATCTCGTTGGACGATTCCAGGTCGTGGCCCAGCGGTTTTTCCAGCACCACGCGCACCTTGTCGTGGTTCAGGCCCACCGCGGCCAGGTTGTCGCAGATGCCTTCGAACAGGTCCGGCGCGGTGGCGAGGTAGCACACTGCCACGCGGTTGCCGTGCTGGTTCAGCGCTTCGGCCAGCGACGGGTAGTGTTCCGGTGTTCCGGCGTCTACCTTGAGGTAGTCCACGCGGGCGACGAAGCTCTGCCAGGCAGCGTCGGAGAAGTATTCCTTGATGTGGATACGCGCGCTTTTTTCCACCATCGCCAGGTAGTCCTCGCGCGCCATGTCGCGGCGGCCCAGCGCCAGGATGCGGCCTTCTTCGTTCAGCAGGCCGGCGGCATGCGCCTGGTACAGCGACGGCAGCAGTTTGCGCATCACCAGGTCGCCGGTACCCCCGAACAGCACCATGTCGAAGGCCGGGGTGTGCAGATTAGCGTTGTCCATCCTGATTGTTCTCTCGCGGGGTAGCTTGTGATGTAGTTATATTACCAAACGACAGTCACTTGTCTATGGCCGTAGCCAGCTTTTCATTGTGAGCATCTCAGGTGTTGTTGACGGCCAACAATGCTGCATTTGCTTGATTTGTATGGATTTAACTGGGCGTGGTGCGCTTTTTTTGCGGCAAATGTGGCGTAATGCCTTGCCAACAAACTGTAGTAAAACTACCATTCGACTACCGCAACACGGGCCACCACCATGACTCTGCACCCCGTTCTGAAAGCCGTTACCGACCGCATCGTCGAACGCAGCCGTGCTACCCGCACCGTTTATATGGATCACGTCCGCGCCGCCATGCGCCAGGGCAAGGTAGAGCGTACCCAGCTGTCCTGTACCAATCAGGCGCACGCATTTGCCGCCATGCCGGCCGGCATCAAGATCCACCTGCAGGACAGCGTGCGCCCCAATCTGGCCATCGTGTCTGCCTATAACGATATGCTGTCGGCGCACCAGCCGCTGGAAGCTTTTCCGGCGCTGATCAAGGAAGAGGCGCTGAAAGCCGGCGCCACCGCGCAGTTCGCCGGCGGCGTGCCGGCAATGTGCGACGGCGTTACCCAGGGCTTTGACGGCATGGAGCTGTCGCTGTTCTCGCGAGACGTGATCGCCATGAGCACCGCCATCGCCCTGAGCCACCAGATGTTCGACGCCGCGCTGTACCTGGGGGTGTGCGACAAGATCGTGCCGGGCCTGGTGATCGGCGCGCTGTCCTTCGGCCACCTGCCGGCGGTGTTCGTGCCCGCCGGCCCGATGACCACCGGCATCGCCAACGACGAAAAAGCCAAGGTGCGCCAGCTGTTTGCCGAGGGCAAGGTTGGCCGCGACGCGCTGCTGGCCTCGGAAATGGCCTCCTATCACGGCCCGGGCACCTGCACTTTCTACGGCACCGCCAACAGCAACCAGATGCTGATGGAGATCATGGGCCTGCACCTGCCGGGCGCCGCCTTCGTCAACCCGAATACCCCGCTGCGCGAGGCGCTGACCCGCAAGGCCGCACGCGTGGCTACCGAGATCAGTGCCCAGGGCGGCCGCTACACCCCGATTGCCGAGGTCATCGACGAGAAAGCCATCGTCAACGGCATCGTCGGCCTGCTGGCTACCGGCGGCTCCACCAACCACACCATGCACCTGGTGGCCATGGCGCGCGCCGCCGGCATCAGCATCAACTGGGACGACTTCGACCAGCTGTCGGGCGTGGTGCCGCTGATCGTGCGCGCCTACCCCAACGGCAAGGCCGACGTGAACCATTTCCACGCCGCCGGCGGCATGGGCTTCGTGATCCGCGAGTTGCTGGATGCCGGCCTGCTGCACGACGACGTGACCACCATCATGGGTAAGGGCCTGCGCGCCCACAGCCAGGAAGCCTGGCTGAACGACGGCGAGGCCGCCTTCCGCCCGGCGCCGCAGACCAGCGGCGACGACAGCGTGCTGCGCCCTGCGGCCAACCCGTTCTCCGCCGATGGCGGCCTGAAAGTGCTGGCCGGCAATATCGGCCGCGCGGTGATCAAGGTCTCGGCGGTGAAGCCGGAACACCGCGTGGTGGAAGCGCCGGCGGTAGTGTTCAACGATCAGAACGAACTGCTGGCGGCGTTCAAGCGCGGCGAGCTGGAGAAGGACTTCGTGGCGGTGATCCGCTTCCAGGGCCCGCGCGCCAACGGCATGCCGGAACTGCACAAGCTCACCCCGCCGCTGGGCGTGCTGCAGGAGCGCGGTTTCAAAGTGGCCCTGGTCACCGACGGCCGCATGTCCGGCGCCTCCGGCAAGGTGCCGGCGGCGATCCACGTGTCGCCGGAAGCGCTGCTGGGCGGCGATATCGGCAAGGTGCAGGACGGCGACCTGGTACGGCTGGATGCCGACAAGGGCGAACTTGCCGTGCTGGTGCCGGCGGCCGAATGGGCGGCGCGCCAGCCGGCGCAGATCGACCTGGCGCACAAGCAGTTCGGCACCGGCCGCGACCTGTTCGCCGGCATGCGCCAGCTGGCCACCGCGGCGGAAGAGGGCGCAATGAGCTTCTCCCACCCGCTGTGGCAGCAGGGCGACCGTTAATCACGCAATAGCGCAAAGGTTGGCCGCAAGCCAGCCACTAACATGAGCCACCAAGCAAACCTCGCCGCGCGCCTGAACCCATACAGGCATGCGGCCGGCGGCTCGAAAGGACAAGGATAGACATGGACGCTTTGAATCTGCTTCGCCAAAGCCCGGTAATGCCGGTGATCGTGGTCAACGACGCCGCGGTAGCGGTTGATCTTGCCCGCGCCCTGGTGGCCGGTGGCATCCGCACCCTGGAAATCACCCTGCGCACCAAGGCGGCGCTGGCGGCAATGCGCCGCATCCGTGACGAAGTGCCGGATGCGCTGGTAGGCGCCGGCACCGTGCGCACCCGTGCCCACCTGGAAGCGGCGCTGGATGCCGGCGCGCAGTTCGGCCTCAGCCCGGGCCTGACGCCGGAACTGGCCGCCGCCGCGCGCGCCTCCGGCGTGCCGTTCATCCCCGGCGTGGCCACCGCCTCCGAGGCGATGCGCGCGCAGGACGAGGGCTTCGACATTCTGAAGCTGTTCCCGGCCGAGGCGGTGGGCGGCATCAAGCTGCTCAAGGCGCTGGCCGGCCCGCTGCCGGAACTGCGTTTCTGCCCCACCGGCGGCATCGATGCCTCCAATGCAGGCAACTACCTGGCACTGCCGAACGTGCTGGCAGTAGGTGGCAGCTGGCTGACCCCGGAAGCGGCACTCGCCGCCCAGGACTGGGACAAGATCACCGCGCTGGCGCTGGAAGCCAGCCAGCTGGCCAAGCGCTGAGGCGCACACGTTTTGCCGGCAACGCGCCGGCGGTTGCTGCCGGCCCGGCTGTCCCGGATTGGACGTCTGGCAGCCGGCTGGTGGTGGCCACCTGATCCTTTCCGTCAGACACGCGCTGCGGGATGGTGTGTTTTGTTGCTTTTCGTTTCGTTTGAAGGCGTGCCGACTCTCCCCGGCACGCCCTTTTTTTTGTCCGCTGCGCGGGTGGCGCAACCCGGATAAGCCGTGGGCGCATCCGGGGCAGCTGTCGCGTAGCTGGTTTGGTATCCGCTGCGCGGATGATGATTGGGATGCCGGTGCTGCTTGGTAAGGTGGAGGTTGGATTGAGCGTAGCGAAGCCCAACGTTTACCGGGCTGGCTTGCGTGGTGTTGTCTGGTGTGGCATCCGCTGCGCGGATGATATTTGAAGTTGCCGGTGCCGCCCGGCGGACAGGTTAAGGGGGCCACCGCGGCCCCCTTAACAATCCCCGGCTCCAACTGGATATAAAAAAGGGGGCTGCTCGAAACCCCGGGCAAAACGGCACGCCCCAGGCGCCGCCGAACTCGCCGCGCGCAAACGTCGCGCGGCTCAGACAGGCGGCGGCTTAACACCTGGGGCGCACCGTTTTGCCCGGCTCGCGCCAACGGGAGGGGGCAAGCTGGTGCGGCTCTACAAGTTGGACGTGCGAGATTGAATGGCAAAGAGGCGTGCAAACGTTGGCCGTATCAAGCCACTGCAAAGCAGGCGGCCAACCTTGTGCCGCGCCCGATTGCCCCCTTGGGCCGCGCCGGCAAAACCGGTAGTTGCAAGGTATTAAGCGGCCGCTTTGTTTGAGTCCTGAGCCGTTAGCGAAGGACGAGTTCGGCCGCGCCTTGCGGCTGCCGGTTTTGGCGGGGTTTCGCGGCACGTGGGGGCGAGCGGGGGTGGAGGGGGGCGGCGATACGCCCCCTCCCCGTGCGCCGGGCGGAACCGGCGACTTCAAACAGTATCCGCGCAGCGGATACAAACCCAGACGCGGTAAACGTTGGACTTTGCTGCGCGCAACCCAAGCTACGCGTTATGACCATCAGCCCGCCCCAGTCCGGACGACGGCACCAACGTTGGCCGCATCCCCCGCCAACCCCAGGCCGCACGGCACCCTGCCGCCACCCACGGTTTTGGCATACCATCAGCCATCGTTATTTAACCGCTTACCACGCCATGAAGCTGTTCATTGCCGAAGACGACACCGTACTGGCCGACGCCCTGCTCACCCGCCTGGCGCGGCTGGGCTTCGATACCGCCCATGCCGCCGATGGCCCGCAGGCGCAGCAGCAGCTGCTGGCCGGCGATTTCGACGCCGTGATCCTCGATATCGGCCTGCCGGGGCTGGACGGCCTGCAGGTGCTGCGCAATGTGCGCGTGCACAAGCCGGCGCTGCCGATCCTGATCCTCACCGCGCTGGACAGCATGGAAGACCGCGTCGCCGGGCTGGATGCCGGCGCCGACGACTACCTGGTGAAGCCGTTCGAATTCCCCGAGCTGGAGGCGCGCATCCGTGCGCTGCTGCGCCGGCACCGGGTGGCGGACAGCCCGCAGCGCGACGAGCTGCGCTTTGGCCGCCTGCGGCTGGATCGTGGCGGCCAGCGCGCCTGGGCCGACAACCAGCCGCTGGAGCTGTCGGCGCGCGAGTTGCAGTTGCTGGACATCCTGCTGAGCCATGCCGACCGCGTGGTGACCAAGGAGCAGATCGCCGGCGAGCTGTCCGGCGACGGCGAGGAGGTGGGCGCCAACGCGGTGGAGGTGTACGTGCACCGGCTGCGCAAGAAGCTGGACGGCAGCGGCGTGGGCGTGCGCGCAGTGCGCGGCCTCGGTTACCTGCTGGCGGCGGAGCAGTAGATGGCCGCGGCAGGGTGGGGCCTTGAAAGGTTGGCCGCATGAGTGCTAACCGCCCGCGCCAGCTGTCGCTGCGCCGCCAGTTGCTGCTGTGGCTGCTGCTGCCGCAGCTGGTGCTGTGGCTGGGCGCGGCGTTTCTCGCCTACAAGCTGACGCTGGCCTACGCCAACGAGGTGATCGACCGCACGCTGGCCAAGTCCAGCAGCGCGCTGGCGCGGCAGGTGAAGCCGTTCGGCAACGGCTTCTACGTCGATTTTCCGCGTGCGGCGCGCGACGTGCTGGAGCAGGACCCGGACGACCGCGTCTACTACATGGTGAGTTCGCCGCCGGAGGCCTTCCTGCTCGGCGAGGCGGCGATGCCGCGGCCGCCGGCCAGCAGCGGCGCGCCGGTGGGCGAGACCTTCTTCTACAACGGCAAGCTCGGCAAGCTGGAGGTGCGGGTGGCGGCGCAGTACCTGCCGGCCGGCACGCCGGACAAGCCGGAGCTGATGCTGGTGCAGGTGGCCAAGAGCCGCAACCTGTCGGCGGAACTGGCGCGCCGCATCCTGCTGGACATGGGCCTGCCGCTGCTGCTGCTGATCCTGCTTACCAGCGTGCTGGTGTGGGCCGGCGTCAGCCGTGGCCTGTCGCCGCTGCGCAGCCTGCGCCGCACGGTGGAGGACCGCACGCCGCGCGATCTGGCGCCAATCGAGATCGACAACGCCCCGGCCGAGGTGCGCACCCTGGCCGCCGCCATCAACACCCTGCTGGACGAGGTGCACGCGCAGGTGGCGCAGCAGCGCCGCTTCATCGCCGACGCCGCGCACCAGCTGCGTACGCCGCTGGCCGGGCTGAAGTCGCAGACCGAGCTGGTGCAGGCCGAGCTGGCCGAGGCGGCGCCGGACCTGCCGCTGGCACAGCGCCAGCTGGGGCAGGTGGAAACCAGCGTCGCGCGTTCCATCCGCCTGGTGAACCAGCTGCTGGCGCTGGCGCGCGCCGAGCCGGAGGCCGGGCTGCAGCTGGCGGTGCTGGATCTGGCGGCGCTGGCGCGCGAGGTGGCGGCCGAGGCGGTGCCGCGTGCGCTGGCCGCCGGCATCGACCTGGGGGTGGAAGGCGAGGAGGGCGCGCTGCCGGTGCAGGGCCATGCCGGCCTGCTGCGCGAGCTGGTGGCCAACCTGCTGGACAACGCCATCAGCTACACCCCGCGCGGCGGCGAGGTGACGCTGTGGCTGGCCGCGGCAGGGCGGCAGGTGCGGCTGGAGGTGCGCGACAACGGCCCGGGCATCCCGGCAGCCGAGCGCGAGCGGGTGTTCGAGCGCTTCTACCGTGGCAGCGCCGAAGGCAAGGGCAAGGGCTGCGGCCTGGGCCTCGCCATCGTGCAGGAGATCGCCCGCCGCCATGGCGCCAGCGTCCGCCTGGACGACAATCCGGGCGGTGGTCTGCGGGTGTGCCTGCAGTTGAATCTGGCCGCCACGCAGCCGCCCTGAACGCCTCCGGCAACAGTTTGCCCGCAAAGTAGTGTGTAGTTGAGACACTACTTTTTTCGTTTTTATTGCACTGCAATAAAGGCTGCCTGCCCAATTTCACGCCATTTCAGCGCATTGTCATGACGCGACGCAGCCACGGCGCCGCGTTTCCTTACGGCAATCCCGCCAAAAACTTACGCAAAACTTACATCTCGCGGCTATAGTGCAGCCAACTGCGGCATGGGCAAGGAGAGTTGCCCCGCAGGGCTCGTCGCCCGCAAAGCCAAAAATTCAGCGCCGGGCGGCACACAACACGACAGGAGATGGAACATGGAATTGAAGCGTCTGACCGTGGCCGTACTGGCCGCTACCCTGCTGCCGGCCGCCGCGATGGCAGGTGATGTGGAAGTGCTGCACTGGTGGACCTCCGGTGGCGAAGCCAAATCCGCCGCCGAACTGAAGAAAATGATGACCGCCAAGGGCCACACCTGGAAAGACTTCGCCGTGGCCGGTGGCGGTGGCGACAACGCCATGACCGCGCTGAAGACCCGCGTGGTATCCGGCAACCCGCCGACCGCCGCGCAGATCAAGGGCCCGGCGATCCAGGAGTGGGGCGCCGAGGGCGTGCTGGCCGACATCGATGCGGTGGCCAAGGCCGGCAACTGGGACAAGCAGCTGCCGGCGGTAGTCAGCAGCGTGATGAAGTACAAGGGCAAATACGTGGCCGCGCCGGTGAACGTACACCGCGTGAACTGGATGTGGGTGAACCCGGAAGCATTCAAGAAAGCCGGCGCCACCGTACCGAAAACCTGGCCGGAATTCTTCGTGGCTGCCGACAAGCTGCAAAAAGCCGGCATCCAGCCGATCGCCCATGGCGGTCAGCCGTGGCAGGACGCCACCCTGTTTGAATCGGTAGCGCTGGGTGTGGGCGGTGCCGACTACTACCAGAAGGCATTCGTGAAGCTGGACAAGGCCACCGTCGGCGGCGCGACCACCGTCAAGGTGTTCGAGACCATGGCCAAGATCAAGACCTATATCGACAAGGGTGCCGCCGGCCGTGACTGGAACCTGGCCACCGCCATGGTGATCAACGGCAAGGCCGGCATGCAGTTCATGGGCGACTGGGCCAAGGGCGAGTTCACCGCCGCCGGCAAGGTACCGGGCAAGGACTTCCTGTGCGTGGATGCACCGGGCACCCAGAATGCCTTCACCTTCAACATCGACTCCATGGCGATGTTCCAGCAGAAATCTCCGGCCGCGGTGAAAGCCCAGGCCGACCTGGCCGCCACCATCATGAGCCCGCAGTTCCAGGAAGTATTCAACCTGAACAAGGGTTCCATCCCGGCGCGCCTGGACACCCCGCTGACCAAGTTCGACGCTTGCGCCAAGAAGTCCAACTTCGACATGAACGCCGCCGCCAAGAGCAACAAGCTGGTGCCGAGCTTCGCGCACAAGATGGCGATGCCGTCGGCTACCGAAGGCGCCATGGTGGACGTGATCTCGCAGTTCATGAACTCCAACATGACCGCGCAGCAGGCCACCGAACGCCTGGCCAAGGCCAGCGCGGTACGCTGATCTGACGCTGTAACGGTATCCCGTCCCCGCCCTGCGGCGGGGGCGGCTGCCTGCTCTCGCCGTTCGCCCGCGCTGCCGCCCGGCAGCGTGAACGGTGCCGCTTGATCCGAGACAGCAAGGAACTCACATGTCTGCCTCCGCTACTCAAGGCCTGCGCGCGCTGGCCGACCGCTGGCTGCCCAAGCTGGTGCTGTCGCCGACGCTGGCTGCCAGCCTGATCTTCGTCTACGGCTTTATCGCCTTTACCGGCTGGCTCTCGTTTACCGAATCCCGCCTGATGCCCCGCTTCGAGTGGGCCGGCGTGGTGCAATACCAGGCGCTGTTTGAAAACGAGCGCTGGTGGACCGCTGCGGCCAACCTTGGCATCTTCGGCAGCCTGTTCATCCTGATCTGCCTCATGGTGGGACTGCTGATGGCGGTGCTGCTGGACCAGAAAATCCGTGCCGAAGGCGCACTGCGCACCATCTACCTGTACCCGATGGCGCTGTCCTTCATCGTCACCGGTACCGCCTGGAAATGGATGCTGAACCCGGACATGGGCCTGCAGAAGGTGATGAACGACCTCGGCTTCGCCAACTTCACCTTCGACTGGCTGGTGAACCCGGACATGTCCATCTACACCGTGGTGATCGCCGGCGTGTGGCAAAGCTCCGGCTTCGTGATGGCGCTGTTCCTCGCCGGCCTGCGCGGCATCGACGATTCCATCATCAAGGCGGCGCAGGTGGACGGCGCCTCGCTGCCCACCATCTACCGCCGCATCCTGATTCCCAGCCTGCGCCCGGTGTTCTTCAGCGTACTGCTGATCCTGTCGCACATCGCCATCAAGAGCTTCGACCTGGTGATGGCGCTCACCGGTGGCGGCCCGGGCACCTCGTCCGACGTGCCGGCCATCTTCATGTACCAGTTCGCCTTCACCCGCGGCCAGCTGGGGCAGGGCGCCGCCTCGGCGATGATGATGCTGTTCACCATCGTCGCCGTGCTGGTGCCGCTGATGTACATGGAAACAAGGAGTGCCAAACGTGTTTAAGAACCTGACACCCGGCCGCGCGCTGGTGTATGCCGCGCTGCTGCTGATGGCCATCTACTACCTGCTGCCGCTGTACGTGATGCTCACCACCTCGTTCAAGAGCCTGGACGACATCCGCGCCGGCAACATGCTGTCGCTGCCGCAAGCCTGGGAAGGCGGTGCCTGGGCCAAGGCCTGGGCCGAGGCCTGCACCGGCGTGGAATGCAACGGCATGAAGGGCTTCTTCTGGAACTCGGTGAAGATGACGGTGCCGGCGGTACTGATCTCCACCATGCTCGGCGCGGTGAACGGCTACGTGGTGTCGATGTGGCGCTTCAAGGGCTCGGACGTGCTGTTCACCATGCTGCTGGTGGGCTGCTTCATCCCGTTCCAGGTGGTGCTGCTGCCGATGGCGCAACTGCTGGGCCTGCTCGGCATCGCCAACACCACCACCGGCCTGGTGCTGACCCACGTGGTGTACGGCACCGCCTTTACCACGCTGTTCTTCCGCAACTTCTACATCACCGTGCCGGACGAGCTGGTGAAGGCTGCACGCATCGACGGCGCCGGCTTCTGGACCATCTTCGGCCGCATCCTGCTGCCGATCTCCGGGCCGATCTTCGTGGTCTGCATCATCTGGCAGTTCACCCAGATCTGGAACGACTTCCTGTTCGGCGTGGTGTTCGCCGCCGGCGAGTCGCAGCCGATCACGGTGGCGCTCAACAACCTGGTGAACACTTCCACCGGGGTGAAGGAATACAACGTGGATATGGCGGCGGCGATCATTGCCGCCCTGCCGACCCTGTTCGTTTACATGGTAGCCGGCCGCTATTTCGTGCGCGGTCTGACTGCCGGTGCTGTGAAAGGTTAATGCGATGGCCGCTCTTTCCATCAACAACGTATACAAGACTTACGCCAACGGCACCGATGTGCTGAAGGGCATCGACATCGCCATCGAGGACGGCCAGTTCCTGATCCTGGTTGGCCCGTCCGGCTGCGGCAAGTCCACGCTCTTGAACATGATCGCCGGCCTGGACGATATCTCCAGCGGCGACATCGTGATCGGCAAGCAGCGGGTGAACGAGCTGTCGCCGAAGGATCGCGACATCGCCATGGTGTTCCAGAGCTACGCGCTGTACCCGTCGATGACGGTGCGCGAGAACATCAGCTTCGGCCTGGAGATCCGCAAGGTGGCCAAGGCCGAGATCGACGCCACCGTCAAGCGCGTGGCCGAGATGCTGCAGATCACCCACCTGCTGGAGCGCAAGCCGGGGCAGATGTCCGGCGGCCAGCGTCAGCGGGTGGCAATGGGCCGCGCGCTGGCGCGCAACCCGGCCATCTTCCTGTTCGACGAGCCGCTGTCCAACCTGGACGCCAAGCTGCGGGTGGAGATGCGCACCGAAATCAAGCTGATGCACCAGCGGCTAAAATCGACCATCGTCTACGTGACGCATGATCAAATTGAAGCGATGACGCTGGGCGACAAGATCGCGGTGATGAAGGACGGCATCGTGCAGCAGTTCGGCAGCCCGCAGGACATCTACGACAACCCGGCCAACTTGTTCGTGGCCGGCTTCATCGGCTCGCCGTCGATGAACTTCATTCCGGCCACGGTGGTGGAAGCCGGCAGCCAGATCGGCGTGAAAGTGTGCGACGACAAGGGCTGCGTGGTGCTGCCGCTGCCGCACGACAAGGCCAAGCTGGCGAACTGGGTGGGTAAGGAAGTGATCTTCGGCATCCGCCCGGAACAGATCACCGATGCGCGCACCGCGCACCGCGACGGCCTGCCGGAAATGAGCTGCCATATCGACGTGATCGAGCCGACCGGCCCGGACACGCTGGTGTTCGTGTCGCTGAACAACACCAAGGTGTGCTGCCGCACCCACCCGACCGAGGCCAAGCATCCGGGCGAAAGCATGGACCTGGTATTCGACGTGTCCAAGGCGGTGCTGTTCGACCCGCAGACCGAGCAGCGCATCGCCTGATGAGCGCGCTGGGCTTGCAAAGGTTGGCCGCAGACGGCCCGCTGCTGTCGCCGGTGGCGGCGGGCGTGTGGCGGCTGGACGAGTGGGGCTTTGACGATGCCGCGCTGGCGGCGTGGGTGGAACACGCCATCAGCCTCGGCATCACTACCTTCGACCATGCCGACCTGTACGGCGGCTTCCGCTGCGAGGCGCTGTTCGGTCGCTGGCTGAAGGCCAATCCGTCGCGGCGCGACGCCATCCAGCTGGTGAGCAAGTGCGGCATCAAGCCGCCGGATGCGGCGCGCGGCTGGCGGCTGAAGCACTACGACTGCAGCGCCGAGCACATCACTGCCAGCGTGCACGCCTCGCTGCAGAAGCTGGGCAGCGACCACCTGGACCTGCTGCTGATCCACCGCCCGGACCCGTTGCTGGCGCCGGACGAAGTGGCGGAAACCTTCGAGCGGCTGCGCGCCGCCGGCAAGGTGCGCCACTTCGGCGTCTCCAACTTCAGCCCCAGCCAGTACGCGCTGCTGGCCGCGCGCACGCCGCTGGTGACCAACCAGATCGAGGCTTCGCTGCTGCACACCGCGCCCTTGTTCGACGGCAGCTTCGACCAGTGTCTGCAGCTGGGCGTGCGGCCGATGCTGTGGTCGCCGCTGGCCGGCGGCCGGCTGTTCGACGCGGCGGCCAAGCCGGCGCTGGCGGCGGCGCTGAACCTGCAGGCCGCCGAGCTGGGCGTCAGCACTGCGGCGGTGGCGCTGGCCTGGCTCATGCGCCACCCGTGCCGGCCGCTGCCCATCGTCGGCTCGCGCAAGTTGGCCGCACTGGACGACGCGGCCGCCGCCTGCCGCTTGCAGCTGGACCGCCAGCAGTGGTTCGCGCTGCTGCAGGCGGCACAGGGCCACGAGGTGGCCTGAGATTTCCGTGTATCTCCTGCCTGCAGGAGCGACTCTCCTTAACGGCCTGCGGGCCGTTTTTTTCTGCCCGCGCCACGGGCGACGATTTCCCCTGTACATCCCAATACCATTGCCTAAGCTCATCTGGTAATGCCAACAACAAGTGATGGAAGGGGTGTGCGACATGAAAGTAGCCGAACTGTTCGACCAGGCCGCCGGGCGGCTGCCGATGGTGCCCAAGGTGGTGCAGGAGCTGATCGCCAGCTTCCAGGATCAGAACGTGAATATCGACGACATCATCGACAAGGTGGTGCACGACCAGGTGCTGAGCGCGCGCGTGCTGCGGCTGGCCAATAGCGCACGCTTCGGCGGCAGCCGCAGCATCGGCTCGCTGCACGACGCGGTGGTGATGCTGGGCTTCGACAATGTGCGCATGCTGGTGATCGCCTCCGGCATTGCCGGCGCCAGCATGGCGATTCCCGGCTTCGACATGAAAAGCTTCTGGGGCCGCAGCTTCGAGATGGCCAATACCGGCAAGGTGCTGGCCAAAGTGGCCGGGCAGGATGCGCAGCTGGCGTATACCTGCGGCCTGCTGGCCAATATCGGCGAGCTGGTGTTGCATGTGGCGGAGCCGGAACAGGCGGTGCGCATCGACCGCGTGGTGGCCGGCGGCGCCGAGCGGCTGGCCACCGAGCGCATGGTGCTGGGCATGGACCTGACCGAGGTCGGCGCCGAGCTGGCGCGGCGCTGGAACTTCCCGGACGCCATCCAGCAGGCGATCCGCGACCAGCACCAGCTGGCCGAGCCGTCGCAGGTGTCGCCCTACGCGCTGCTGACCGGGCTGGCGTCCTACATCGTGGCCGGCTTCAACCACGGCATGAGCGAGGCGGAAATGCAGGCCACGCTGCCGCAGGCGCTGCTGGCCGAGCTGGGGGTGGCGGCGGAGAAGATGGCGGACGCGCTGCCGCACCTGAAGGAAGTCAGCACCACGGTGGACAGCCTGCTGTAGCCGGCTGCCGACGTGACCAGGCCCCGCCATGGCGGGGCCTGGTCACGTCCGTTGCGGCCAACGTTGGCCGCAACGCTTAGGCCTGTTCGGCTTCGTCCTGCGGCAGCGTCTTGCGCTCCAGCACCGCCAGGTAGCGGCACTCGAGCTCCTGTTGCAGCTCGTCGATGCGCACGATCTGCAGCTGGATGCGGTCGCCGTTGCTCAATTCCGGCAGGCCGCCGATGCGCAGCCGCAGCGGCACGCCGTCCACCCGCACCAGGTCTTCCTTGATGTAGCTGGCGGTCGGCTCGCTGATGCCCTGCTGGCTGAACCAGCGCAGGCACCAGAAGTGTTCCATCTTGTCCTGGAAGCCGAGGTAGGCGCTGTAGGCGGCGTCGAAGTCGCGCAGCATGGCGAACAGCATGGCGTCGCCCTGCTGGTACTGCGGCGTTTCGCCGCGGATCATCGCGGTGAGCTGGCGCTGGTTGATGAAGTCGGACGCGCGGCGCAGCGGCGAGGTGCTCCACGCGTACTGCTGCACCCCCAGGCCGACGTGCGGTTCCGGGCGGGTGGTCATGCGCACCTTGCCCATGCTCTGCGCGCGGTACATGGCCGGGATGTCGGCCTCGGCCAGCATGCGACCCCACTCGCTGTTGGCCAGGATCATCAGCTCGGACACCAGTTTGTCCATCGGCGAGCCGCGCTTGCGCACGCTGATGAGCACCTTGCCGTCCACCACGTTGAAGTTGTAGTCCACCTGCGGCGGGCGGTTCGGATCCGGGGTCTTGCCGCGGAACGCCTCGCGGGCGGTGGCGAACTGCCACAGCCACACCAGTTCACGCTTGAAGGCGTAGTCGGGGCCGAAGCCGTCTGCGGCCAACGTTTCCTCGTTGAACACCTGCTCCAGCTGGTCATGGCGCAGGTTGGCGGCGATGGGCACCAGCTCGATGCGGTTGTCGAAGTCCAGCAGTTCGAACGCCGGGGAGACCTCCACGTACAGGCTCAGCGCCGGGCAGTTCTGGCCTTGCTGCAGGGTGAAGGTCTGCACCACGTCGTCCGGCAGCATGGTGATCTTGTCGCCGGGGAAGTACACGGTGGACAGGCGCTGGTGCACGATCTTTTCCAGCTCGGAGCCCGGTTCGATGCCCAGCGTCGGCGCGGCGATGTGGATGCCGACGCGGATATTGCCGTTGTCCAGCCACTGCACCGACAGCGCATCGTCGATCTCGGTGGTGGCGGCGTCGTCGATGGAGAACGCCTGCACCGCGGCCAGCGGCAGCGCGTCCGGCAGGCTGGCCGGCGCGTAGTTGCCGAAACCGGTGCCCTTGGGGAAGTGCTCCAGCGTGAAGCCGGCCATCAGGTAGTCCGGCACCGAGCTGATGCCGCCTACCTTGTCGGCCAGGCGCAGCGGCGGCAGGCCGGTGGCCTTGCAGGCCTGGTCGAAGGCCTTGAATTCCAGCGTGTTCTTGTCCGGGCGGTACAGCAGCGTCATCAGCTGGCTGCGGATGGCGTCCGGCAGCGCGCCAGCGGCCAGCTCGGCGGCCAGCAGGTCGATGTGTTCCTGCTCGCGCTTCTTGCGTTCGATGCCGGCCAGCGCCGCTTTCAGCGTTTCTTCCGGCGCGGCCTTGAAGCTGCCCTTGGCCTTCTTGTAGAAGTACATCGGCGCGGCGTACAGCCGCAGCAGGATGGCGGCGTTCTCCAGCGCGCTGGGGGCGTGGCCGAAGTAGTCGGCGGCCAGCGCCTCGAAGCCGAACTCGTCTACACCGCAGCATTCCCACAGGAAATCCACGTCGATGTCGGCAGCGATGGCTTCGGCGGCCGGCAGGAAGTCCTGCAGCGGGCTGCTGAATTCTAGGAATACGTTGGCCGCTTTCAGCTTGGTGCGCTTGCCGTGCTGGGTGTCGATCTGCAGGCTGGCTTCGGCGCGCGAAACCACGCTGCCTACCTTGAAGCTGCCGCTTTCTTCGTAAAAGACGTTCATGCTGCCGTTGCAGAGCCAGGCTCTGCCCTGTCCGAGGGTGAAAACGGGCAATTATAGCAGCTGAGCCCCTTCGCCCGGCGGCCGCCGGCTATACTCCGGTGATTCTGTTGCAATAGTTTCTTACTCGCATGTCGATGCCCGTTTCGCAAACCCTGGTCAGCCTGGCCCAGGAAATGGACCACGCCGGCCAACAGCTGCTGCTGCGCTGGGATCCGGAGCTGGCCCGCCGTTTCAGCGCGCTGAGCCAGTGCCTGCAGGGCCTGGCCGAGCAGGCCGGTGCCGAGCCGTTGCAGCGCGCCAACGAGGAGCTGGCCACCCTGCTGCGCAACTGGGGCAAGCGCCGCCACGGCAACGACGACATCCTGGCGCTGCGCCAGCATCTGTCGCTGGTGACACAGCTGGCCAGCCTGCCGCTGCCCAGCTTTCCGCCGCCGGGGGCGGGCCCGGTGCCGCAGAGCCACCGCCTGTTCCTGCTGCTGCCGCCGGGGCAGGCGCCGGCGCCGGGGCTGCAGGAGCAGCTGGCCTGCTTCGGCTACGTGCTGGACGTGTTCGACAATGCGCACACGCTGCAGCAGGCGCTGTTCCTGCACGAGCCGGGCGCGCTGATCGTCTACGACGAGTTCGACGCCGACGGCGTGGCCGCGCTGGCGTCGCCGCCGGCCTGCCCGTTGCTGTTCACCAGCCCGCGCCGCGATTTCGCCGCCCGGCTGCAGGCGGTGCGCGCCGGCGGGCAGGGCTTCCTGGGTTGGCCGCTGGTGGTGCGCGAGCTGCTGGACGCGCTGACGCTGCCGATGACGCCGGACCGGCGCAACCCGCTGCGCGTGCTGCTGGTGGAGGACATGAGCTCGCTGGCCGGACTGTACGCGGCGGTGCTGAACCGGCACGGCATGGTGACCGAGGAGATCACCCGTCCCAGCCAGACGCTGGAGGCGATCGAGCGCTTCCGCCCGGACCTGATCCTGATGGACCTGTACATGCCGGAGTGCGATGGCCAGGCACTGGCGCGCATCATCCGCCAGCAGCGGCTGATGGACGGCATTCCCATCATCTTTCTGACCATGGAGAAGCGGCCGCACATGCAGCTGGACGCGCTGGCGCTGGGGGTGGATGGCTACCTGACCAAGCCGGTGTCCAGCGAGGAGCTGGTGGTGACGGTGAGCACCCGCGCCAGCCGCTACCGCCAGCTGCGCTCCTATATCTCCACCGACAGCCTGACCGGGCTGCTCAACCACAGCCACCTGTTTGCGCGGCTGGAATACGAATTCGCCCGCGCGCAGCGCGAACGCCGGCCGCTGAGCATGGTGATGCTGGACCTGGACCACTTCAAGCGCGTCAACGACAGCTACGGCCACCAGGCCGGCGACGAGGTGCTGGTGAGCCTGTCGCGCTTCCTGCGCGAGCGGCTGCGCCGCAGCGACCTGATCGGCCGCTACGGCGGCGAGGAGTTCGCCATCGTGCTGCCGGGTATGGGGCTGGAGCAGGCGACGCGGCTGCTGGACGACCTGCGCGAGGCGTTCGCGCGGCTGGAGCAGGTGTCGCCGCGCGGCCGCTTCCGCCAGACCTTCAGCGCCGGGGTATGCAGCAGCGACGGGGTGTGGGACGTGGTGGCGCTGGTGCAGCGTGCCGACAGCATGCTGTACCAGGCCAAGGCGGCCGGGCGCAACGGCGTGGCGAGCTGGCCGCGGGAATAGGCATCGGACCCGGCCGCCGGCAGTGGCGGCAGCGGCAAACAACAAGGGCGCCAGCGGCGCCCTTGTTTTTACATGCGGCCAACCTTTACAGCGGGTCGGCCAGGTACATGCGCACGCCGTGGTCTTCCAGCAGCTTCTTCAGGCTTTCCGGCGGCATCGCGTCGGTGAAGATGGCGTTGAATTCGCTGATGTGGCCCATGCGCACTAGCGCATTGCGGCCGAACTTGCTGTGGTCGGCGGCCAGGAAGCGGTGGCGGGCGTTGTTCATCATCGCCTGCGCCACGCGTACTTCGCGGTAGTCGAAGTCCAGCAGCGAGCCGTCGGTCTCGATGCCGGAGACGCCGATCACCGCGTAATCCACCTTGAACTGGTTGATGAAGTCCAGCGTCGCCACCCCGGTGATGCCGCCGTCGGAGGCGCGCACCACGCCGGAGGTGATCATCACCGTGAAATCCGGGTTGGCCGACATGATCGACGCCACGTGGATATTGTTGGTGATCACCCGCAGCCCCTTGTGGGTGGCGGTCAGTGCCTGCGCCACCGCCTCGATGGTGGTGCCGATACTCATGAACAGCGAGGCATGGTCGGGGATGTTTTCCGCGATCATGTCGGCGATGTGCGCCTTCTCGCTCTGCAGCTTGCCCTTGCGCGAGAAGTAGTCCTCGTTCTCCACGCTGTTGCCCAGCGCGGCGCCGCCGTGATAGCGGCGCAGCAGGTTGGCTTCGCACAGCTGGTTGATGTCGCGGCGGATGGTCTGCGGCGTCACGTCCAGCAGGCGTGCCAGTTCTTCGATCGGCATGAAGCCGTTTTCGCGTACCAACTGCAGGATTTTGTCGTGTCTGGGTGATCGGCTCATGGCGGCGAGTTCGAAAGCGAAAATTATCCTTAGTCTTTATCACACTAATTGCGCATCAGGCAACTTCTCAGCGTCATAAACGAAAGTCGTAGAACGCAAAAAACGCCAGTACATCAAGGCACTGGCGTTTTTGTTGCATTGCAAAATAAAAGCAAGCAGCTGTGGTTTTCGCGGCCTGTCGGCGCTTAGAAGTTGTACTTCAGGGTGGAGATCAGCGCGTTCTGGTAGCTGGCGGCGCCCAGCTTGTGGTCGGCGTAGCGGTAGCTCACGCCGGCGGTGATCGCCTGGCTGGCGTTCCACCACAGCGATACCGCGCCGTTGTTGGCCAGCTTGCGGGCGCGCACCACTTCGCCGTCCTTGGCCATGGCCAGGTACTGGTCTTCGCGGGCGAATTCGATCTCGTGCCATTGGGTCAGCATCAGCGACTGGCCGGCCAGCTGGAAGCTGTAGCCCAGCACCCAGCCGCCCATCATGCCGTTGCGGTGGGCGCCGACGCCCTGCTTGAACTCCTGGTGCGCGCCGAGGAAGGGCTTGATCCAGAAGTTGCCGCTGGACAGCGCAGTGCCCAGGCCCAGCACGCGGTTCTGGTCGTAGAAGTCGGCATCGCGGAAGTCGTAGACGTGGGCGTACAGCTGCACCGGCAGCTGGCCGATCTGCGCCAGGTTGGCGCGCGCCACCAGCTTGGAGGCGTAGCGGCGGTTCTGGCCGGCGTCTTCGTGAGTGCTCTTGTCCGGGTTCTCGATGTCGACGAAACCGTACAGCTCACCCCAGTTGCCGCCCATGCCGCCTTCGGCTTCCAGGTAGCCGAAATCGTTCTTGCCGCCGAACGGGCCTTTTTGCGTGCGTTCCTGGGTGCCGTCGGACCAGTCCAGCCAGTTGGCGCTGATGTTGCTGAAGGAGTAGTCGGCGTGGGCGAAGCCGGCACAGGAGGCCAGTGCCAGGGCGAGCAGGGTAGTGCGAGTGTTCATGGTGTGCTTCTATTGCTTGCGTGGTGGAGAAAACGCGCGGCGCCAGAGCATGATGTTTGATGGGCAAACACTTGTTTGCCTGGCGCCGCGGGGCGCGGAGCATAGCAGAAGCCAGCAAAAAACCGGCGCTATTGGCCGGTTTTTGCATGAAAACTGTCGCATTACTGTCGTGAAGCAGACATTTAATGACAATGTTTCATGATTTTGGAATAAAAAATTGTGCCAGCCAGCCGTAGCGTTTCAGGTTCACCCGCCCGCCGGCGCCGACTTCCACGCCGTCCTCTTCCAGCAGCAGGATCTGGTAATCCGCCTCCGCCGTGCCGGGGCGCGCCACCTTGCCGCTGCCGCTGAGGACGCGGAACCACGGCCAGCCGCTACCTGCCGGCGCATTACCCAGCAGTTTGCCCACGTGGCGGGCATGGCGCGGGTAGCCGGCCAGCGCCGCCAGCGTGCCATAGGTGCTGACCTGGCCGGGCGGAATCGCCAGCAGCTGCGCCAGCACCGCGCGTTCGAAGGCGGCGTCCATCAGCCGTAGCGGCGGTCGGCCACGAAGGGGTTGCTGCGGCGCTCGTCGCCGATGGTGGTGAACGGGCCGTGGCCGGGCACCACCGTCATGTCGTCCGGCAGCGCGAACAGCTTGCCGCGGATGGCGGCGATCAGCTGCTCATGGTTGCCCATCGGGAAATCGGTGCGGCCGATGCTGCCCTGGAACAGCACGTCGCCCACCACGCACAGGTTGGCCGCACGGCTGACGAACACCACGTGGCCCGGGGTGTGGCCGGGGCAGTGCAGCACCTCCAGCACCTCGTTGCCGATGCTGACGGTGTCGCCTTCCTCCAGCCAGCGCTCCGGCGTCAGCGCCGGGCTGGGGGCAAAGCCGAACATCTGCCCCTGCTGCGGCAGCTGGTCCAGCCAGAAGCTTTCCGCGCGCTGCGGGCCTTCAATCTGCACCCCCAGCGCATCGGCCAGCGCACGGGCGCCGCCGGCATGGTCGATATGGCCGTGGGTGAGCAGCAGCTTGCTCACGTTCAGGCCCTTGGCGTCGATAAAGGCGCGGATGCGGGCGATGTCGCCGCCGGCATCCACCACCGCCGCTTCATTGCTGACATCGCACCACAGCACGGAACAGTTCTGCTGGAACGGGGTGACCGGAATGACGTGAAGCTGCAAGGCCATGATCTGCTACCTGAAAACGGGAATAGCGCATTGTAAGCCAGCCGGCCGGCCCCTTGACCAAGGCGCTACAATAGCGGCAGTGAAAATCGAGAAAACATCATGAGCCTGATCCCGGAAATCAAACCGCAGCAGTCCATCGAACTGCTGAAAGAACTGCACATCCTCACCCGCGACGGCAAGATCAACCAGGACACCCGCCGCAAGCTCAAGCAGGTGTACCACCTGTACCAGTTCATCGAGCCGCTGATGGCCGACGTGCTGGCCAGCAAGGGCAGCCTGACGCTGGCCGACCACGGCGCCGGCAAGTCCTACCTCGGCTTCATCCTGTACGACCTGTTCCTGAAGGACAAGGCGGCCGCCCACGTCTACGGCGTGGAAACGCGGCAGGAGCTGGTGAATAAATCTGTAGACCTGGCGCAGCGGCTGGGTTTTGCCGGCATGAGCTTCCTCAACCTCAGCGTGGAGCAGTCGATTACTTCCGACGAGCTGCCGGCGCAGGTGGACATCATCACCGCGCTGCACGCCTGCAACACCGCTACCGACGACGCCATCCGCTTCGCGCTGGCCAAGGACGCCAAGTACATCGTGCTGGTGCCGTGCTGCCAGGCCGAGGTGGCCGCCGTGCTGCGGCAGAAGAAGAACGAGACCTTCGGCAAGACGCCGCTGTCCGAGCTGTGGCGCCACCCGATCCACACCCGCGAATTCGGCAGTCAGCTCACCAACGTGCTGCGCTGCCTGCAGCTGGAGGCGCGCGGCTACCAGGTAACCGTTACCGAGCTGGTGGGCTGGGAGCACTCGATGAAGAACGAGCTGATCATCGCCAAGAAGGTCGGCGGCGCGAAAAAGAGCGCGCGCGAACGGCAGGAAAGCATCCTGCGTGAGCTGAACCTGGAAGAGCTGCGCGAGCGCTTCGCCTACTGAGGCGGCAGTAATGGTGCGCCGACTGGATGCCAGCCTGCTGGCCGACCTGTGGTTCTTCCACGCCGTGGCGGAGTGCGGCGGCTTTCGCCGTGCCGCCGAACAGCTGGCCGTCACCCAGGGGGCGGTGAGCCAGCGCGTGCAGCGGCTGGAAGCCCGCCTGCAGCTGCGCCTGCTGCAGCGCGGCGGTCGCACGCTGCAGCTCACCCCCGCCGGGCAGCAGCTGTTTGCCGCCTGTGACAGCGGCTTCGATACCGTGGCCACCACGTTGGCCGCATTGCAGCGCGAGGCGGCGCCGGCCAGCGTGCGGCTGGCGGCACCGCCGTCGCTGGCGCTGGAATGGCTGCTGCCGCGGCTGGGGCGTTTCGCCCGCCTGCACCCCGAAATCAGCGTCGATCTGCTGGCCGACAACCAGCCGTATAGCCAGAGCGCCATGCGCCAGGCCGGCATCGACCTGGCGTTGCGCTACCTGCCGCAGGCGCCGCAGGATGCCGCCTTCGTGCTGCCCGAATACGGTTTTCCGGTGGCGGCGCCAGGCCTGATTGCTGGCCAGCTGCTGCACGACGATGCGCCATGGAGCAGCCCGGCGCCGGCCGGCAGCGAATGGGCGCTATGGTTGGCCGCATACGGCCGACCACGCGGCAGCACTGCCGGCGAGCGCCACTTCAACCAGGCACAGCTCGCCTACCGCAGCGCCCAGGCCGGCGAGGGCGTGGCGCTGGGGCGCCAGCTGCTGGTGGCGCGCTACCTGCAGGATGGCAGCCTGTGCCGACTGGATGAGCATCCGCCGCTGCTGCTGGGCTACTACGCGCTGTATCCAGTTGGTGCGAGCGAAGCCGCACAAATACTGGCGGACTGGCTGTGCGGCGAGATGCAGCGGGGGTAGGGTGGCCTTTGCCCACCCTACGTCCGGCGTTAGCTGCAATGACATGGCAAAGGTTGGCCGCAAGCTGTTTACCGCTTGCGGCCAACCTTTTTTTGACTGACCCCACAATGAGGGGCGGGTAGCCCGGACAAGCGCAGCGCATCCGGGGAAACGGTGGGTATGTCGGCCCCGGATGTGGCGTTGGCTTATCCGGGCGACGCATGCATGCCGCTGCGAGGCCAGGGTGCTCTGCTAACATGCCAACGGCTTGTTTGACCGGATAACCCAAGGAGTCCGCATGCCTTCCATTCTTTCCCACCCCGCAGTGCCGCTGGCCATCGGCCTGGGGCTGGGTAGCCGCATCATTCCCCGGCCGCTGCTGCTGGCCGGCGTGCTGCTGTCGATACTGCCGGATCTGGATGTGCTCGCCTTCCGCCTCGGCATTCCCTACGGTGATGCCTTCGGCCATCGCGGTTTCAGCCACGCGCTGTTCACCTCGGCGCTGCTGGCGCTGCTGCTCGGCTGGTATTGCCGGCGCCATGCGGCCAACGCCTGGCTGGCCGCTGGCTATCAGTTTGTCGCCATGGCCTCGCACGGCCTGCTGGATACGCTGACCACCGGCGGCAAGGGCGTGGCGCTGTTGTGGCCGTTCAGCGACCAGCGCTTCTTCGCGCCGCTGCAGTTCATCCGCGTGTCGCCCATCGGCGTGGGCCGCTTCTTGTCGGAGCGCGGCCTGGCGGTGCTGATCTCCGAGTTGCAGTGGGTATGGCTGCCCGCCATTGCGCTGGGGCTGCTGATCGCGTTGTGGCGGCGGCGCCTGTTGCGGGGGGCGATTGATTGAAAACGGTGGAGGAGGCGGACAGGATGCAAGGGAAAGAAAAAAGGCTGCGCACGCTGCCCAAGGCCGAAGCGGAGGCCATGCTTGCCCAGTTCCCGGCGCTGGCGCACGTGCGGGAAAACGGGGATAGCGGCATGGCGCGCCTGGCCATCTCGGTGTTCGACCATTGGCTGCGCTCCAGCCACGAGTGGCCGCTGCTTGATTGCTCTCACGGGCCGGAACGGATTGCTCGCGACCGCAAATGGCAGGCGCACTGGCAGGCGCTGTTTGATGCCTCCGAGGTGTATACCGTGCGGCCTCGCGGACGTTGGCCGCATAAGCAGCGCTTGCAGCTGAAACAGTACCGGGACCGGGCGTTCTTTCTGCAGCAATGCCGCTTCAACCCGCTGCTTGCCCCTCGTCAGCTGGTGCTGCTGCCCGAATTTGATTGCATCTACTGCGAGTCGTGGGACGATACCAACGTGGCCTTTTTCCACTCGCGCGACAAGGTACAGAAGCTGGTCGATCTGGCGCAGGCTTGTGGTCTGCACTGTCTGTCGTTTGTCGACTGACGAGACTTTCGCCGCCACACAGGGGGCCAGCTGTGATGCGCCGCCGGGAAGCATGCAAGCGGGCGTTGGCCACGATCAAACGGCAAAAGGTTGGCCGCAAGCCCCTAACGGTTTGCGGCCAACCTTTTTCATGCCGTCTCCTTCGGGGGCGGTGTCTACTCCGCCAGCAGCGGTAAAAACACCTCGTCCGGCAGGCCGTTGCCGCCGGTGGTCCATACCACCGGGGTCGCCGCGCCCGGCCATTGCGCCGCTGCCAGCTGGTGGGCGACGAAGCCGGCGGCGGCGGACGGCTCAAGCCGCAGGCCGTGCTGGCGCCACTGGTGGCGCAGTTCGGCCAGCAGGCTGGCATCGCTGACGGTGACCACCGCGTCGATCAGCGGGCCGACGATGCCGGCCACGGTGGCCGAGGCGCGCGGCACTGCCAGGCCGTCGGCCACGGTGCGGTTGTCGAGGCCGATGTCGTACACCGACAGCGCATCGTCGCCGCTGGCCAGGCGCAGCAGGAAGCAGGGCGAGGCCACCGGTTCCACCAGCACGCACTGCACCGCGTCGCCGAACAGGCATTTCAGGCCGAAGGCCACGCCACCCGGCGCGCCGCCCACGCCGCAGGGCAGGTAGACGCGCAGCGGCTGCTCGGGCGTTGGCCGCAGGCCGGCGGCGGCCAGTTGCGGCGCCAGATCCCAGGCCGCGGCGGCATAGCCGAAGAACAGCAGCAGCGAGCTTTCGTCGTCGATGAAATAGGCGTGCTCATCGCTGGCGGCGCTGTCACGGGCGGCGGCCACCGCCAGCGCGTAGTCGCCCTGGTGCTCCACCACGCCGGCGCCCAGCGCGCGTAGGCGCTGCTTTTTCCACTCCTTGGCGTCGTGCGACATGTGCACTTCCACCCCCAGTCCCAGCGCGCGCGCCATCACCCCCACGCTGTAGCCGAGGTTGCCGGTGCTGCCCACCAGGATGCGGTGCCGCGCGAACAGTGCGCGCGCCGGCGCCCCGGCCAGCACGGTGTAGCTGCTGCCGGGTGGCAGCAGGCCGGCGGCCAGCGCCAGCTCCTCGGCATGGCACAGCACTTCATACACCCCACCGCGCGCCTTGATGCAGGCGGTGATCGGCAGCGCGTGGTCGGCCTTCACCCACAAGGGTTGGCCGCAAGTATCGGTTTGCGGCAGCAGTGGCGAATCGATGCGGCCGTCGGCGGCCACGCTGTCCGGGAACAGTCGCGCCAGCAGCGGCGCGAAACGCTGCCAGCGGGCGATGGCGGCCTCGATGTCGGCGCGGCCATAGGCGCAGGCAGCCAGTGCGTCGGCGGCGGGGCGCAGCGTGGGGTTGTGCCACAGCAGCGGCTGCGCCTGGCGCAGGCCGGCGGGCAGGGTGTCGAGGTGGGACATGGCGGACTCCGGTTCGGCAATGGCTGGCAGTGTGGGCCGCCGGCACGCCGGCGGCAAGCCAGCATTACTGCTGCGTTTGATTAGCCTGGCTAATAGGTTGCTGTGCTCAGCTGCGCCGCCAGCCAGCTGCGCTTCTGCGCCGCGCTCATCGCCTTTACCGCCAGTTCGGCGCGCAGCGCGGCACCCTTGTCGGCAAACGGCAGTACCAGCGCGATGCGCTCCGGCGGAAAGCTGCGGGTGTAGCGCGCGCCCTTGCCGGCCACATGCGCGGCGTAGCGCTTGTCCACGTTGTTGCTGATGCCGGTGTACAGGCTGCCGCCACGGCATTCCAGCACGTACAGGAACCAGCTCATGAGGCGAAAGGTTGGCCGCAAGGCGTGCGGCCAACGTTTTGTGCTGCGGGGCTCACTCGGCCAGTGCCTGTTGCAGGTCGGCGATGATGTCGCGGATGTCCTCGATGCCCACCGAGCAGCGTACCAGCCCGCCGGGAATGCCCAGCGCCACGCGTTCCGCCTCGCTGCATTCCACGTGGCTGGTGGTGCTGGGCACGCCCAGCAGGGTGTCCACCGAGCCCAGGGTGGCGGCGCGGATCAGCAGCCGGCAGCGCGGCAGCAGGCGGCGTACCGCGGCGTCGCCGCCGGCCAGCTCGAAGCTGAGCACGCCGCCGAAGCCCTGCATCTGCTCGCGGGCGATGGCGTGCTGCGGGTGGGTCGGCAGGCCGGGGTAGTTCACCCGCGCCACCGCCGGCTGCTGTGCCAGCCACTGTGCCAGCGCCAGCGCGTTGTCGTTGTGCTGGCGCATGCGCAGCGCCAGGGTCTTGATGCCGCGCAGCAGCAGGAAGGCGCTCATCGGGTCCAGGCAGGCGCCGTGGATCTCGCGGTAGTGGCGGATGCGGCCGGTCAGCACCTGGCTGCCGCACACCACGCCGCCCATGGCGTCGGCGTGGCCGCCCAGGAATTTGGTGGCGCTGTGCAGTACCAGGTCGGCGCCGAGTGCCAGCGGGTTCTGGTTCAGCGGGGTGGCAAAGGTGTTGTCGATCACCACCAGCGCCCCGGCGGCATGGCCGGCGGCGGCCAGGCGGCGGATGTCCTGTACCTTCAGCAGCGGGTTGGTGGGGGATTCCAGATACAGCAGCTGGCAGCCGCCGGCCAGTGCCGCCTCGAAAGCGTCGGCATCGGTGGTGTCGCACAGCGTGACCTGCACGCCCCACTGCGGCAGGGTGTGCTGCAACAGGTAATGGCTGCCGCCGTAGGTGTCCTTGCCGGCCACTACGCGGGCGCCGGGTTGCAGCAGCGCCAGCAGGGTGCTGCTGATGGCGGCCATGCCGCTGCCGAAAGCTACCGCCGCCGCCGCGCCTTCCAGTACCGCCAGCTTGGCTTCCAGCGCCAGGGTGGTGGGGTGGGCGGTGTTGCGTGCGTACAGCGGGCCGGGGGCCTCGCCGCGCGCCACCTGCTCCCAGCTGTCCACGTCCGGGTAGCCGTGGGCGATGCCGAATTCGATGGGTACCGCCAGCGCGTCGTGCGGGCGGTGCGCATCCTCGCCGGCGCGGACGGCCAGCGTGGCGGGGTGCAGGGGGGCGTGGGGCATGGCAGGCTCCGGCGTGGGGGATCGTGCCGCATGCTGGTGGCGTGACGGCGGGCTGTCAAGCCGCGCCGCCGTGCTCAGCGGCCGTAGAGCGTGGTAAGCGTGGCCTTGCCCAGGCTGTTGGCGTTCAGCATATAGCCCACCAGCGCCGGGCTGCTGTCGGCGCCCAGCTCCAGCTTGTCCACCTTCAGCGCATGCACGGTGAAGATGTAGCGGTGCGGCTTGTCGCCCGGCGGCGGGCAGGCGCCGCCGAAGCCCGGTGTGCCGTAGTCGGTGCGGCTTTGCATGCTGCCGGCGGGCAGCGCGCCGCCCGGGTTGCCGGCGCCGGCGGGCAGGCTGCTGGTGCCGGCCGGCAGGTTGAACAGCACCCAGTGCCACCAGCCGCTGCCGGTGGGGGCATCCGGGTCGTAGACGGTAACGGCGAAGCTCCTGGTGCCGGCCGGCGCGTGCTGCCAGTGCAGTGCCGGCGACACATTGCCGCCGTTGCAGCCGAAGCCGTTGTATTCCTGCGCCTTGGCCATCGGTTGGCCGGCTTGCAGCTGCGGGCTGTCGACTTCGAAGGCCATGGCCGGCAGCGCGGCCAGCAGCAGGGTGGAAAGCAGAAGGCGGGTCATGATGCGGCTCCTTGTGGTGGTGACAAGGACAGTATGGTTGGCCGCAAGCGCGCTGGCGCGCCGCGAGGGTGCAGCGGCTGTGCGCAAATGCTCAGCCTGCGCTGTCGCGCTGCAGCCGCAGCCGGCTGGGGCTGACGCCGAAGCGCTGGCGGAAGGCGGCGGCAAAGCGCGACGGCGACTGGTAGCCGCAGGCGGCGGCTACCAGGGTCAGCGGCTGCTCGCCGGCATTAACCATGCCCAGCGCGCGCTCCATGCGCACTTCATTGAGCAGGGTGGAGAACGAGGTGGCCTCCGCGGCCAACCTGCGGCGCAGCGTGGCGCTGCTCATGGCCAGGCCGCTGGCGATGTCGCCGGCCTGCCAGTCGCGTGCCGGGTCGAAGGCCAGCAGGCTCTGCACCTTGGCGCGGACATCCTGCCGCGGCAGGCGGAACAGTTCGGCGCCCTGGCGCGCCGCGGCCAGCGCCAGCATCAGCCCCTGCCAGGCATGCTCGGCCTGCGCCGCGCCCAAGGTGCCGGCCTGTGCCGCCGGCAGCAGCGCCTGCAGCCGGGCCAGCGCCTGGCGTGCTTCGCTGTCTGGCTGGAACACCGGCCCGTTGTCCGGCCATGGCAGCGCTGGCAGCTGCGGGCCGTATTGCGCCAGCAGCCGCTGCAGCCAGTGCTGCGGCTGCACCAGGGTCCAGGCGCGGTAGCCGCTGCCGGCGCCCGGCTGGTTGATGATCTCCACCGTCTGGCCGCCGGGGATAATCAGCCAGCTGCCGGCCGGGCAATGCCAGCTGCCGCTGCGGGTGACCAGCTGTTTCTCGCCGTGCTCCACCGCGATCAGCAGGGTGGATAGCACCGGCACCTGCGCCAGGCGCTGGCGCTGCAGGCAGCGGAAGATGAACAGCGGCAGGTCGGACATGGGGCGGCCTCGGGCGGGAATGCGCTCATGCTGCCGCAGCGGCCGGTGCGCGGCCAGTGGCGTGAGCGTTCGGGGGCAGTGCTTGCGCGTTGCGGTTCAGTGCTGCCGCTGCAGCCACGCCGAGACCGAGGCTTGCCAGTCATCGGGGCGGCCTGCGGCCAGCGTGTGCAGCTGCCCGCCCAGTTGCAGGCGGGCGGAATCGGCATCGAACCACAGCTCGCCCTCGGCAAAGCGGCGGTACGGCTGCGGCTCGCTGGCCATGGCGGCGAAGCTCAGCTTCTGCCAGCCGCCAGCACCCGCCGGCTGCCACAGCCAGTGGTACACCGCGTCCGGCTCGCTGCCGGCGGGCAAGTCCAGCCGTTTCACCTCCAGCAGGGTGCCGCCGGCGCCATGAAAACCGTACAGGCAGGCCAGCGGCAGCATCAGGCGCCCTTGGGTTGCGCGCCGGGCCGCAGCTTGATGGCCAGGCCTTTGAGCAGGTAGCGCAGGAACTGGTCGCCGCACTGGCGGTAGTTCTTGTGGCCGGGCTTGCGGAACAGCGCGCCCACTTCGGCGCTGGACACCTTGAAGCCGGTGAGTGCCAGCAGCGCCTCGATGTCGTCCTGCTTCAGCTCGAACGCCACGCGCAGCTTTTTCAGGATGTCGTTGTTGGCCAGGCGCAGCAGCGGCGCCGGCGGCGGCGCGTCGTCGCGGCGGCCGCGGCGCTCGATGATCAGGCCGTCGAGGAAGGCGGACAGCAGCTCGTCGCTGCAGGGCAGGAAGCCGGCTTCGTCTTCCTTTTTCAGCAGCGCGGCAAAGTCGTCGTCGGCATACGGCTCCACGTGCTGCAGGATGGCCAGCAGGTGCGCATCGCTGATATTGAGGATGAAGCGCACGCTGCGCAGGATGTCGTTGTTGAGCATGGGGGTCCGTTCAATGAAAACAGGCCGCGAGTGCGGCCAGGGTGCGGGGCACCGGATGATTTGTAGAACCTGTTTACGATCTCGCGAGCTAGGGCGAGACAAGGCGAAAACGTGAGGGGCGCGGAATTGACATGAGGTCAATGCGCATCACTGAGTCGAATTCAACGCGGTATCGCCCCAGCGTAGCTGATCGAAAAAAGCTCAGCAGATCGTAAGCAGGTTCTCAGGGTGCCAGCCGGCTGCGGCGCCAGCCGGCATCCTCCTGCAGCGTGTACAGCACGCGGTCGTGCAGGCGGCTGGGGCGGCCCTGCCAGAATTCCACCCGGTCCGGCACGATGGCGTAACCGCCCCAGTGCGGCGGGCGCGGCACGTTCAGCGGGTGTTTCAGGCCGAAGGTGGCGGCGCGGGTCACCAGCACGCTCTTGCCGTCGATCTCGCTGCTCTGCTCGCTGGCCCAGGCGCCGATGCGGCTGGTGTAGGGGCGGCTGGCGAAATACTCGTCGGAAACCTCCGGCGCCACCGGCTGTACCTTGCCCTCGATGCGCACCTGGCGTTCCAGCTCCGGCCAGAAGAAGGTGACGGCGATATAGGGGTTGGCCGCCAGCTGGCGACCCTTGCGGCTGTGATAGTTGGTGTAGAACACCAGTTGGCCGCTTTCCACGCCCTTGAGCAGCACGATGCGCGCCGACGGGCGGCCGTGTTCGTCCACCGTGGCGATGTGCATGGCGGTGGGCTCGATGACTTCGGCGGCGATGGCTTCGTGCAGCCACAGTTCGAACTGCGCCACCGCATCGGGCAGGCAGTCGTCGGGGGATAGTTCTTTCTTGCTGTATTCCAGGCGGATATCGGCGAGATTCAGCGGCATGGGCATCTCCTTGACTGGCGACATGATACCTGCAGGCGGGCATGCCGGCACGTCGCCCCGGCGCGCTAGCTGGTATAGAATGCCCGCTTTCCAATTGCGCGCCTCAATGAGTGCGTTCACGATCTGCTGCGCTTCGGCGATACGGCGTTAAAAACGCCTTCGGGATGCTCATTTACTATCTGTAAACTCCGCTCCCTCAGTCGTTTTCGCCTTGTCTCGCTCTAGCTCGCGAGATCGTGGATAGCTCTATACCCTGCCCATGCAGCTGCTTGCCATCGGTCTGAACCACCACACCGCTCCGCTCGCCATCCGCGAGCGTCTGGCCTTTCCGGCCGAGACGCTGACGGCGGCGCTGGCGCAGCTGGTGGAATCGCATGCCGCGCGCGAAGCCACCATCGTCTCCACCTGTAACCGCACCGAGCTGTACTGTGCCACCACCCAGCCGGAGGAAGTGCTGCGCTGGCTGGTGGGCTATCACGATATGGCGCTGGGCGAGGTGGCGCCGTACCTGTACCAGCTGGATGCCGCCGAAACCGCGCGCCATGCCTTCCGCGTGGCCTCGGGGCTGGATTCCATGGTGCTGGGCGAGACGCAGATCCTGGGCCAGATCAAGGACGCGGTGCGCAGCGCCGAGCGCGCCGGCACCATGGGCAGCCTGCTCAACGGCCTGTTCCAGAAGACCTTCGCGGTGGCCAAGGACGTGCGCAGCCAGACCGCGGTGGGCGCCAGTTCGGTATCGATGGCCGCCGCCGGGGTGAAGCTGGCCGAGCAGATCTTTGCCTCGGTGAGCGAGCTGAACGTGCTGTTCATCGGCGCCGGCGAGATGATCGAGCTGGTGGCGACGCACTTCGCCGCCCGCCAGCCCAGAAAGATCACCGTGGCCAACCGCACGCTGGAGCGCGGCCAACGTTTGGCCGCCGAGTTCGGCGGCAATGCCATCACCCTGTCCGAGCTGCCCGAGCAATTGCAGCACTACGACGTGGTGGTCAGTTCCACCGCCAGCCAGCTGCCCATCATCGGCAAGGGCATGGTGGAGCGCGCCATCAAGGCTCGCCGCCACCGGCCGATGTTCATGCTCGATCTGGCGGTACCGCGCGACATCGAGGCCGAAGTTGGCCGCATGGACGATGTCTTCCTGTACACCGTGGACGACATCGCCAGCATCGTGGAAGTGGGCCAGCAGGCGCGCAACCAGGCGGCGGAAGAGGCCGAGGCCATCATCAACCACCGCGTGGTGGAGTTCGTCGACTGGCTCAAGCGCCGCGAATCGGTGCCGCTGATCCGCGCGCTGCGCGATGAATCCGAACGCATCCGCCGCCACACCCTGGACGCGGCGCTGAAGCAACTGGCGCGTGGCGACGCCCCCGAAAAAGTGCTGGAAGCGTTGTCGCTGCAGCTCACCAACAAACTGATGCACCCGCCGACGCAGGCGCTGTCCACCGGCAGCGGCGCGGCGCACGATGCGCAGGTCGAACTGATCGCGCGTCTGTATCGCTTACACCCGGAGCAGTAATGAAACCGTCGATTGCGGCGAAACTGGCCACGCTTTGCGAGCGGCTGGAAGAAGTCACCCATTTGCTGGCCGCCGAAAACGCCACCGCCAATATGGACGCGTTCCGCAAGCTCACCCGCGAGCATGCCGAGCTTACCCCGGTGGCAGAGGCGTTTCAGGCCTTCCGCCAGTGCGAGGCCGATATCGACACCGCCGGCGAGCTGCTGGCCGACCCGGAGATGAAGGAGTTCGCCCAGGCCGAGATCGACGAAGCGCGCGAGCGCATGGCGGCGCTGGAAGTGGAGCTGCAGAAACTGCTGCTGCCCAAGGACCCGAACGACGACAAGAACATCCTGCTGGAAATCCGCGCCGGTACCGGCGGCGACGAGGCGGCGCTGTTCGCCGGCGACCTGCTGCGCATGTACACCCGCTACGCCGAGCGCAACCGCTGGCAGGCGGAGATCCTGTCCGCCAGCGAATCCGACCTCGGCGGCTACAAGGAAGTGATCGTGCGCATCGCCGGCGACGGCGCCTATTCGCGGCTGAAGTTCGAATCCGGCGGCCACCGCGTGCAGCGCGTGCCGGCCACCGAAACCCAGGGGCGCATCCATACCTCCGCCTGCACCGTGGCGGTGATGCCGGAGGCGGACGAGATTGCCGAGGTGGTGCTGAACCCGGCCGACCTGCGCATCGATACCTACCGCGCCAGTGGCGCCGGCGGCCAGCACATCAACAAGACCGACTCCGCGGTGCGCATCACCCACCTGCCCACCGGCATCGTGGCCGAGTGCCAGGACGGCCGCTCGCAGCATGCCAACAAGGCCAGCGCCATGCGCGTGCTGGCGGCGCGCATCTACGATATCCAGCTGCGCGCGCAGCAGCAGAAGGAGGCGGCGGAGCGCAAGAGCCTGATCGGCTCCGGCGACCGCTCCGAGCGCATCCGCACCTATAACTACCCGCAGGGCCGCATCACCGATCACCGCATCAACCTGACGCTGTACAAGCTGGACTACGTGATGGACGGCGACATGGTGGAGCTGACCGAAGCGCTGCTGGCCGAACGCCAGGCCGAGCTGCTGGCGCAGTTGGCGGAGTAAGCGTTGCGGCCAACGTTGGCCGCCAGCGGACACAACAAGGGCAAGCCATGCGGCTTGCCCTTGTGCTTTTGGCAAAGTTGTGGCGCGCAGCGCCAGGGCTTGGTGGTGTGAATGGTGAGGCTGCCGACGCCATGACCCGGCAGCAGCGGCCCGGCTTGGCCGGGTCCGGCGGGTAGCGGTCAAGGCCGGTGTTTGCAGCCGGCAAGCCATGCGGTTTGGCCTGGTGCTTTTGGCCAAGACCTGGCGCGTAACGGAAGGGCGTGCTGACGCGCGGCTAGCCCCAGCGTTTGCCGATATCCGCCAGCCCGGCCTGCTGCAGATCGGCCGGCGTCATCACGATACGGAACTTGCAGTCGGCGTTGAAGCTGAGGAAGAACGGCTCGGCGAGCGCCGGCACGTCGGACGGCTTGGCCACCTCCACCACGAACAGGCCGCAGCGGTGGCCGTCCTGCTCGGTGAAATAGGCCGCTTCCGGACGGATGCCGTCCATGATGCGCTCCAGGATGGCGCCGGCCTGGCCGCTGCGCACCAGCGAGTTGAACGGTTCGTGGGGGATGTCCACGGTGAGTAGCATCTTCATGGCTTGTCTCCAGTGTGGCTAACGGCGGGCAGCGCTGCCCGCCCGTGCTAGAGGCATAGGCCATTTGCCGCGTGGCGGCGGGGTATTTTCCGGGGTTGTCGTATGCCATCGGCGAAACCCGAGGCGGCGGGCAAATAAAAAACGCGAGGCAGCTGCCTCGCGTTGTTGTTTACCGTGTCGCTAGCCGGCCTAGCGGGTGATGACGGGGGAGACGTTGAGCGCCACTGCGGCCTGCAGCGCTTCATGGTCGTCGCCGAACGGGCCCATGCGGACGCGGTACAGGCCGTCCTGGTTCACGATGCCCAGCTTTTCGTCATGCACGTTGGCCGGATCGGCCAGCAGGGTCTTCAGCTCGGCCTCGGCGGCGGCCAGGCGGCTGAACGACGCCAGTTGCAGGTAGAAGTTGTCACCGTTGGCCGCACGCTGCTGCGCCGGCGGCTTGGTGGCGATGCGCTCGCTGCCTTCCACCGGGAACACGCGCTCCACCACCACCTTGCCGAAGCCGCTGTTGACGATGCCCAGCTTGTGCGCGGCGGCATAGCTCAGGTCCATCAGGCGGCTCTTGTGGAACGGGCCACGGTCGTTGATGCGCACGATCACCGATTCACCGTTCTTCAGGTTGGTGACGCGGGCGTAGCTCGGAATCGGCAGCGTCGGGTGCGCGGCGGTCATCGCGAACATGTCGTAGCGTTCGCCGGAGCTGGTCTTGCGACCGTGGAACTGCTTGCCGTACCAGGAAGCCTTGCCAGCCTGGCGGTAGGGCTTGTCCGAGGCATCCGGGCGGAAGCTCATGCCCAGCGCGGAGTACGGTTTGTTCGCCGAGGCGATCAGCGGCTCATTTTGCGGGATGGCGTCCGGTATCAAGTCCAAGTTGACCGGGGTTTGCTGAGCCGGGCCGTCGTTCTGGAAGTAGGCTCCCGTGTTGACGGCGGATTTTTTGTAACTGACCTTGGCGGTCTGCGTGGCAGTCGCCGGTCTGACGGTGGTACAAGCCACCAGCAAAGCACTGATGAACACTAGCCACAGCCATCGGTAAAAAGGTTTCATCACCTCTCCTATGCTGTTGTGCCAACGGTGAGTTGCGTGCGCGCTAGTTTCCTCCGGCAAAATCATGCTGGCGCCAGGCTTCGAACACGAGCACGGCGACGGCGTTGGAGAGATTCAGGCTACGCGATTCGGGCCGCATCGGCAGTCGCACCCGCCGCGTAGACGGGAGCGTGTCGAGAATCTCGGCGGGCAGGCCGCGGGATTCGGGACCGAACAAAAGTACATCGCCGGGTTGGAAGGCGATGCGGTCATGCCGGGTGGCACCCTTGGTGGTGGCCGCAAAGATGCGGCGCTCGCCAAGGTGAGCCAGACAGGCTTCCCAGTTCTCGTGGATCACCATGCGGGCGTACTCGTGATAGTCGAGTCCGGCGCGTTTCAGTTTGGCGTCTTCGAGCGGAAAACCCAGTGGCTTGACCAGGTGCAATTCACAGCCGGTGTTGGCACAGAGTCGAATAATATTGCCCGTATTGGGCGGTATTTCCGGCTGGTAGAGAACAACGGTAAACATCGTTGCGGGGCGAATATTCTAGTAAATCAACAGGTTGGTCAAGCATGACGAAAATGTGCCCTCGCCAGCACCCATGCTTCCACCCGTTTTGCCCCTGCTTTTTTCAGGGTTTTGGACAGGGCGTGCAAGGTGGCGCCGGTGCTTGCCACGTCATCGACGATGACAAGGAACAGGCCGTCACAGCGGTGTTTTACGCCGAAGGCATCGCGCAGGTTGGCCAGCCGTTCGGCACGGTCCAGACCCGCTTGCGGCACGGTGTTGCGTTTGCGCCAACACAGCTCGCGAGCCACGGGAGCGCGCATTGTAACAGCCAGGCTGGCCGCCAGCGCATCCGGCAGGTTGAAGCCGCGTGCGGCCAACCTGGCGGCGGCCAGCGGCACCGGCACGATCAGGTCCGGCGCTGGCAGGGCCGGATGGCGCTGCAGCAGGCTGGGCATCAGGCTGGCCAGCGCGCCCTGCAGCGCCGGCTGTGGGCCGTATTTGCAGCGGCCGATCAGGCCATCCAGCGGGTAGTCGTAATCGTAGGCGGCCAGCAGGCGCTCGAACGCCGGCTGCAGCCGCTGGCAGTCGCCGCAGGGCGCGTTACCGCTGTGCACCAGCGCCTGGCATTGCGGACAACGGGCGGCGGTTTGATAGCGCAGGCTGGGGCGGCAGGCCGGGCACAGGCCGGCGGGCGCCGGACGTTGGCCGCACAGCAGGCAGTGCTGCTCAAATAATACGCAGTTGTCAAGAAGCTGGCGAAGTTGGTTTGACAGCATGCGGCGGCCCCCGGCAACATTGCCTAGTTTTTACTCTAATTTATGACGGTAGCACAGATGACCCAGGCCTCCATCGCTTTCCAGCGCCCGCCCAAACTGCACCCGGAACAAGCTCTGTGGAGCCAGCAGGAGGTCGAGGCGCTGTACGACTTGCCATTCATGGAACTGGTGTTCCGCGCCGCCGAGGTGCATCGCCAGCATTTCGATCCCAGCCGGGTGCAGCTGTCCACGCTGGTATCGATCAAGACCGGCGGCTGTCCGGAGGACTGCGGCTACTGCCCGCAGTCGGCGCATCATGAAACGCCGGTGGAAAACCAGCCGATGATGACGGTGGACGAGGTGGTGGAAGCGGCACGCCACGCCAAGGCCAACGGCGCCGGCCGCTTCTGCATGGGCGCCGCCTGGCGCGGGCCGAAGGATGCCGATCTGGAAAAGACGCTGGACATGGTGCAGCAGGTGAAGGCGCTGGGGCTGCAGACCTGTGCCACCTTCGGCCTGCTGAAGGACGGCCAGGCGGAGAAGCTGAAGGATGCCGGTCTCGACTACTACAACCACAACCTGGACACCGCGCCGGACAAGTACGCCGACATCATCCAGACCCGCGACTACGAAGACCGCCTCGATACCCTGGGCAAGGTGCGCAGCGCCGGGCTGTCGGTGTGCTGTGGCGGCATCGTCGGCCTGAACGAGACGCGCGAGCAGCGCGCCGGGCTGATCCTGCAGCTGGCCAACCTGGACCCGCAGCCGGAGTCGGTGCCGGTGAACAATCTGGTGAAGGTGACCGGCACGCCGCTGGACGGCGCCGAGGCGCTGGACTGGACCGAGTTCGTGCGCACCATCGCCGTGGCGCGCCTGACGCTGCCGAAGAGCTACATCCGCCTGTCTGCCGGCCGTCGCGAGATGCCGGAAGCGATGCAGGCGCTGTGCTTCCTGGCCGGCGCCAACTCCATCTTCTACGGCGACAAGCTGCTGACTACCGGCAACCCGGATGTCGACGCCGACCGTGCGCTGATGGACAAGCTGGGCCTGCAGCCGCTGTAACACGGCGGCAATCTTAGATGCCGCTGTTGGCGCTACACTGCGCCACCGAACAAGCACCTTGCCGCCGGCGGGTGCTTTTTTATCGACTATCGCCCTGAAAGGTTGGCCGCATGCGTCCCGACGAACTCGATTCCGCCCTGAGCGCGCTGGCCGCCGAGCACCGCCTGCGCCGCCGCGCCACGCTGCAGTCGCCGCAGGGGCCGCGGGTGAGCATCGACGGCCGCGACTACCTGGCGTTCGCCAGCAACGACTACCTCGGCCTCGCCAACCATCCGGCCATCCGTGAGGCGATGCAGCAGGCGATCGAGCAGTGGGGCGTCGGCGGCGGTTCCTCGGCGCTGGTGGCCGGGCATTTCGAGATCCAGCAGCAGGCCGAGGCGGCGCTGGCCGCTTTCGTCGGCTGCGAGGCGGCGCTGCTGTTCGGCTCCGGCTATGCGGCCAACCTGGGGGTGATCACCAGCCTGGTGGGGCGCGGCGACGCGGTGTTTGCCGACCGCCTCAACCATGCGTCGCTGAATGATGGCTGCCTGCTGTCGCGCGCCGCGTTCAAGCGCTTTCGCCACAACGATCTGGCGCAGCTGGAACAGCTGCTGCGCGACACGCCGGCGAAGACCCGGCTGATCGCGGTGGACGCGGTGTACAGCATGGACGGCGACGAGGCGCCGCTGCGCGAACTGCTGCAGCTGGCCGAGCGCTACGATGCCTGGCTGTATCTGGACGACGCGCACGGCTTCGGCCTGCTGGGCGACGGCCACGGCGCGCTGCTGGAGTACGCGCTGCACCACCCGCGGGTGGTGTACATGGCCACCTTGGGCAAGGCGGCCGGGGTGGCCGGCGCCTTCGTGGCCGGCAGCCGCCAGCTGATCGACTGGCTGGTCAACAGCGCGCGCACCTATATCTTCACCACCGCGCATCCTCCGGCGCAGGCGGCGGCGATTCTGCGCAGTCTGCAGCTGATTGCCGACGATAAATGGCGTCGTCATTTAATTGAAGAGCATATTTCAACGCTGCGCGCCGGGCTGCGGGCAACTTCTTTGTCGTTGTGCTCTTCCCGTTCGCCAATTCAACCGATTATTATTGGCAGCAATAAGGAAGTCTTGAAGCTGGCGGAACAGCTGCGTGCGCGCGGGATCTGGGTGCCGGCGATCAGACCGCCCACGGTGCCGGCAGGGAGCGCGCGTTTGCGCGTATCGCTGTCCGCCGGGCATACACGCGACGACGTCGCAGAGTTGTTAGCCGCATTACTATCAGTAATTAGTTAAAACTGCTGCTTCATTTGTTGTAAAAAACTGCCAATATAAAAACAGCCACTGTGCATGGGGGGATGCCTCATGCAAACGCTCACGAGTGGGTCTACACGAACTGTATGAACAGTACGGCTGATTTCCTGTTTACACCGGAAGAAGCTGCCGAAGCGGCGCTGGATTTTCTGGCGCGCTTGCAGGCTCCTGACGGTGCAACAGTCTGGGGGAAGATAGGCACCGTCTGGCATTGCCTGGCCAGACGGGGCGATACCGCTTGTCTGCCGAAGCCGGACAAGCTGCACGCCGCTGCCAGCCTGCCGGACCACGTCCGCCTGCACCGGCTGGGCAGCGAGAGCGCCCCGCTGGGCTGGCTGCTTTGGCACGGTCACAAGGCGGCCGACGAACTCACCTCGCGGCTGGCCTACCTGCTGTCCGGCCATCTGCTCGGCGC
>NZ_JBHRXN010000030.1:74607-231880 GCF_042648525.1 Vogesella facilis | reverse complement strand
GACGACCTGGATACCGTGCTGCCGCAGCTGCACCAGGCGGTGCGCTTCCTGATGCCGGCCGACAATTTCTACATCGCGCTGCACGACGACAACGCCGGAGTGTTGCGTTTTCCCTACTTCGTTGACCAGAGTGATGCATTAAAACCACAGCCGGAACAGACCTTTCCGGCGCGCGGCCCGGATGCCTCGCTGACCGCCTGGCTGATCCGCGAGAACCAGTGCCTGACGCTCGGCGGCGACGACCTGATCACCCTGTGCCGGCGTGAAGGCATCCCGCAGCACGGCGCCGCTTGCGACTGGTGGATGGGCATGCCGCTCAGCAACGGCAGCGGCAAGGTGATGGGCGCCATGGTGGTGCAGGGCTACCACGGCCAGGCGCGACCGGACCACCAGGCCGAGGCCGCCTTCTTATATGTCGGCCACCATATTTCCGCGGCGCTGGACCGGCTGCTGTACCGCGCCGACCTGGAACAGCAGGTGTGGCGCCGCACCAGCGAGCTGGAAACCATCAACGCGCGGTTGCGCGCCGAGGTGGCCGAGCGCCAGCGCACCGAGCAGCTGCAGACCATGCTGTTCCGCATCGCCGAACTGTCCAATACCAGCCTGTCGATGGAAGCATTCTTCGCCGGCCTGCACCGCCTGCTGGCCGAGCTGATCGACGCCGGCAACTGCCAGGTGGCGCTGTACGACCAGGAACGCGACGAGCTGAGCTTTCCCTACTGCGCCGACCTGTACCAGGCGGAGCTGGCGCCGCGCGCGCCGGGGCGCGGGCCGGTGGAGCAGGTGCTGCACAGCGGCCGGCCGCTGCTGCTGGCCGAGACGCGCTGCGCGCAGGACGACGACGCACTGGAAGCGCCGCCCTGCAGCTGGCTTGGGGTACCGCTGTACAGCGGCACGCTGCTGCGCGGCGTGCTGTCGGTGCAGAGCTACAGCCCGGACACCCGCTACAGCTGGCGCGAGCAGGAGATCCTGGAATTCGTTGCCAACCACATCGGCAGCGCGCTGGCGCGGGTGCAGGCGCTGGACGACCTGCAGCGCGCCTATGCCGACCTGGAGCAGCGCGTGCGCGAGCGCACCACCCAGCTGGACGCGGTGAACGCCCAGCTGCAGCACGACAGCCTGCACGATCCGCTGACCAAGCTGCCCAACCGCAACTACTTCGGCCGCGTGCTCAAGCGCAGCTGGGACGCCTTCCAGCTCGACCCGGAGCAGCGCTTTGCCGTGCTGTTCATCGACCTGGACCGCTTCAAGCTGGTGAACGACTCGCTGGGCCACCTGGCCGGCGACCTGCTGCTGATCGAAGCGGCGCAGCGCATCCAGGGCACGCTGCGCTTCGCCGACTTCCTCGCCCGCCTCGGCGGCGATGAATTCGCCGTGCTGCTGTCCTGCGTCGACACCATGGACGAGTGCGAGGACATCGCCCGCCAGCTGGTGGCGTCGTTCGAGCGCCCCATCGTGCTGTCCGGCCGCGAGCTGTTCACCACTGTCAGCCTGGGGGTGGTGCTGGCCGACAAGAGCCACTACAGCCGCGCCGAGGACATGCTGCGCGACGCCGACCACGCCATGTACCGCAGCAAGCAGCGCGGCCGCCACGGCTACACCCTGTTCAACCAGGAGCTGCGCCGCGACCAGGCCGACCAGCTGGCGCTGGAGGCCGAGCTGCGCCATGCGCTGACCAACGACTACGAACTGGTGCCGTACTACCAGGCCATCGTCGACAGCCAGACCGGGCGCCTGGCCGGCTTCGAAACGCTGGTGCGCTGGCACCATCCGCAGCGCGGCATGATCCCGCCCAGCGTGTTCATGCCGATGGCGGAAGAAAGCGGCCTGATCCTCAAGCTGGACCGCTACATGATCGAGCGCGCCTGTGCGCAGTTGGCCGCATGGTATGCCGACGGCCAGCTCAGCAACGAGGTGTGCCTGCACATCAACCTGTCGTCCACCCATTTCCACGACCGCACGCTGCTGGACTGGCTGTTGCCGCTGGTGCGCCAGTACGGCCTGCCGGCCGGCACCCTGCACCTGGAGGTGACCGAGAGCGCGCTGATCGACGTGCCCGACCTGGCCATCCGCGTGATGCAGGAGCTGAAGACGCAGGGCGTGTGCCTGGCGCTGGACGATTTCGGCACCGGCTACTCGGCGCTGTCCTACCTGCACCGCTTCCAGTTCGACGTGCTGAAGATCGACCAGGCCTTCGTGCGCGAAGTGCACTGCCAGGACGAATCCGCCGCCATCGTGCGCGCCATCCTGGCGCTGGCGGCGGCGCTGGGGCTGGAAGTGGTGGCCGAAGGGGTGGAAACCCCGGCGCAGGTACAGGCGCTGCGCGAGCTGGGCTGTACCCGGCTGCAGGGCTACTACTTCGCCCGTCCGGTACCGGCCGCCGCACTGGATTGGGCGCGCCTCAACGGCAGCGTGCCGGCAGTCGCCGCGCTTAGCGCCTGAGCGGCGCAGACCAGTGTCAGCATTCGCTGTAACACGTCGCCCCGTTGTCATGACCGGGCGGCGTTTTTCACTGCCGGCCCGCCGGCGGGTATCTTTCCGCCGGCAGTATTGCGAAAATGCGCTTTTGCCTCACCTTGTTGTTTCATGAGCCTTTTTATCGAGAGTCACGGCCGCGGCGCCGACGTGGTGCTGCTGCACGGCTGGGGCCTGCACGGCGGCGTGTTTGACCGCATTGCGGCCAACCTTGCCGCCGATTTCTGCGTGCATCTGGTGGATCTGCCCGGCCACGGCGGCAGCGCCGCCAGCGCCAGCTTCAACCCGGACACCATCGCCGCGCAGCTGGCCGCGCACTTCCCGCTACCGGTGCAGGTGGTGGGCTGGTCGCTGGGCGGGCTGATCGCCCAGCACTGGGCCGCCCGCCATCCGGCGCAGGTGAAGAGCCTGGCGCTGATCGCCACCAGCCCGCGCTTCGTGCGCGACGACAGTTGGCCGCATGCGCAGCAGCGCGCCGCCATCGAAGGTGTCGGCGCCAGCCTGGACAGCGCCTTCGAGCAGACGCTGGAGCGCTTCCTCGCGCTGCAGCTCTTGGGCGCGCCGGCGGCACGGCAGACGCTGGCGGCGCTGAAGGAGCAGCTATTCGCCCACGGCCGGCCGCAGGGCCTGCTGCCGGCGCTGGACTGCCTGCTGGCTGCCGACGCGCGGGAACTTGCGCCGCTGATTAGCTGTCCTGTAGGGCTGTTCTACGGTGCCCGCGATGCCATCACCCCGATCGGGGCGGGTCGCTGGCTGGCCGCAGCGCTGCCGGACGCCACCCTGTACGAATTTGCCCAGGCTTCGCATGCGCCCTTCCTCTCGCACGAGAGCGAGTTTCTGCAGCACCTGCGCCACCACCTGGAACAACACGCATGACTGAAGCGTTTTACACCGACAAGACCCGCGTGCGCGCCTCGTTCGAGCGCGCGGCGGGCAGCTACGATGCCGCCGCCGTGCTGCAGCGCGAAGTGTCGGACCGCATGGCCGAACGGCTGGACTACATCAAGCTGCAGCCGGAGGTGATCCTCGATGCCGGCAGCGGCACCGGCTACGGCAGCGCCGCGCTGCGCCGCCGCTACCCGGACGCCCGCGTGCTGGAGCTGGACCTGGCGCACGCCATGTTGTGCGCCTCGCGCGAAAAGCAGCGCGCCGGCCAGGGCATGCTGTCGCGGCTGTTCAAGCCGCAGCAGCCGTGGCAGCTGTGCGCCGACGTGGAGCGCCTGCCGCTGGCCGACAACAGCGTGGACATGATCTGGTCCAGCCTCACCATCCAGTGGCTGAACCTGCCGGACGCGGTATTCGCCGAATTCCAGCGCGTGCTCAAGCCGGGCGGCATGGTGCTGTTCGCCACCCTGGGGCCGGACACGCTGTTCGAACTGCGCGCGGCGTTCAGCCACGCCGACGGCGCCAACCACGTCAACCAGTTCATCGACATGCACGACCTGGGCGATGCCATGCTGGCCAGCGGCCTGTCCGAGCCGGTGATGGACATGGAGAAGATCGTGATGACCTACGCCAGCGCGCGCGAGGTGATGCAGGATCTCAAATCCATCGGCGCGCACAACGTCACCGCCGGCCGCGGCCGCGGCCTGCTGGGCAAGCATGCCTGGCAGCGGGTGTGCGAGGCCTACGACGGCTACCGCCGCGACGGCCAGCTGCCGGCCACCTATGAAGTGCTGTATGGCCACGCCTGGAAGGGCGTGCCGAAGAAAAAACCGACCATCCTGCCCGACGGGCGGCAGGTGATCGAATTTACCCGTAACCCGCCCAAGCCATGAGTTGCTGATACCCGTATGACCCTGATCCGCCGTCTGTTGGCCATCACCCTGCTTGCCGGGCTGGCCGCCTGTAGCACCCCCACCGCGCCGGTGGCGAAAATCCCGGCCAAACCCAAGATCGCCTTCGCCCTCGGCGGCGGCGCCGCCAAGGGTTTCGCCCACGTCGGCGTGATTCGCGTGCTGGAGCAGAACGGCATCAAGGCCGACATCGTCACCGGCACCAGCGCCGGCAGCGTGGTCGGCGCCATCTATGCCTCCGGCGTGGATGGCGACGCGCTGCGCTACCGCGCCATGCGCATCGACGAGAGCGAGCTGCGCGACTTCACGCTGTCCACCAGCGGCTTTCTGAAGGGCGAGAAGTTGGCCGCATTGGTGAACCAGCAGGTGGATGGCAAGAAGATCGAGCAGATGCCGCGCAAGTTCGGCGTGGTGGCCACCAATCTGGATAGCGGCACGCGCATCGTGTTCCGCAGTGGCGACACCGGCACCGCGGTGCGCGCCTCGGCGGCGATTCCCAACGTGTTCCAGCCGGTGACCATCGCCGGCAAGCGCTACGTGGACGGCGGGCTGGTCAGCCCGGTGCCGGTGAGCGCGGCGCGCGAGATGGGCGCCGACATCGTGGTGGCGGTGGACATCTCCGCCAAGCCGGTGGGCAAGGCGGCGGCAGGCTTCTTCAGCCTGCTGGACCGCAGCCTGAGCATCATGAACATGGCGGCGCTGGCGCAGGAACTGAAGCAGGCCGACGTGGTGATCCGCCCCAATGTGCTGAACATTGGCGCCGCCGATTTCGACGAGCGCGGCAACGCCATCCTGGAAGGCGAGAAAGCGGCGCGGGCCGCGCTGCCGCAGCTGAAGGCGGCGATTGCCCGCTGGCAGCAACAGCATGGCTAAGCGCCTGCTCGCGCTGTTGGGCGTCTTGCTGTTGGCTGCTTGCGCCAGCCCGCAGTCGCCGGCAACCGTGGCCGCTACGCCGGCCCTGCCGGCCAGCGCAGCGGCCGCCGAAGCGCCTTCCGCGCTGCCGGCGGCGCCCGGCAAGCCGCTTGCGGCCAACCCGCTAGCGGTGAAACCGGCCGCACCGCGTCTGCCGCGCGCGCCACGCATCGCGCTGGCGCTCGGCGGCGGCGCCGCCAAGGGCTTCGCCCACGTCGGCGTGATCCGCGTGCTGGAGCAGGCCGGCATCCGCCCGGAGATCATCGCCGGCACCAGTGCCGGCAGCGTGGTGGGCGCCATCTACGCCTCCGGCATCAGCGGCGAGAAGCTGTACCGCCGCGCGCTGACGCTGGACGAGGACGAACTGAAGGATTTCACCCTGTCCGGCAACGGTTTCCTGAAAGGCGACAAGCTGCAGGCCTTTGTCAACCAGCAGGTTGGCCGCAAGGCCATCGAAGCCTTGCCGCGCAAGTTCGCCGCGGTGGCCACCAATTTCGATAGCGGCGAGCGCGCGGTGTTCAAGAGCGGCAACACCGGGCAGGCGGTGCGCGCCTCGGCGGCGATTCCCAATGTGTTCCAGCCGGTGAGCATCAAGGGCCGCCGCTACGTGGACGGCGGCCTGGTGAGCCCGGTGCCGGTGCTGGCCGCGCGCGAACTGGGGGCCGACATCGTGATCGCGGTGGACATCTCCGCCAAGCCGGTGCAGCGCAAGAGCGGGCTGTTCGGCAACCTCGACCAGAGCCTGGCGATCATGAACCAGGCGGCGCTGGCGCTGGAATTGAAGCAGGCGGACGTGATCCTGCGGCCGCGGGTGCTGAGCCTGGGTGCCGCCGACTTCGACCAGCGTCGCCGCGCGATACGCGAAGGCGAAAAGGTTGGCCGCGAGGCGCTGCCGGTGATCCGCCGCATCGTGGCGGCCTGGCAGCAGCGCGCGCAGCTGGCCAGCCGCTGAGCGGCACGCACAAATCCCCTGATCCTGCGTTACACCGCCGAACGCCGCCGCTTAGCCGGCGGCGTTGTCATGTGCGGAGATATCGAACAGCTGCAGCTGCTGCGGCACGCGCTGTGCTTCCTGCAGCCGCACCCCCACCCCCAGCAGCCGCACCGGGCGGTTGCCGCGGGCAAAGCCGGTGGCCAGCAGGCTGTCGATCACGTTCTCGTCCAGTAGCTGCGCCACGGTTTCCACCGTGGTCTGGCTGAAGTCGGCGAACTTGATCTTGATGTTCACGCCGCGGAACGGCGGGTCGCCGGCGCGGCGCAGCCTGTCCCGCAGCCGCGTGATCAGCTCCGGCAGCTCGGCGCGGCAGGCGGCGAGATTCGGCAGGTCACGGTTGTAGGTTTCTTCCACGCTCACCGATTTGCGCTCGTGGTCGTTATGCACCGCGCGGTGGTCGATGCCGCGCGCCAGCTCGTACAGGTTTTTGCCGAACTTGCCGAAGCGGCGCAGCATCTCCAGCAGCTCCAGCCGCTGCAGATCGCCACAGGTGTGGAAACCCTGCAGCTTGAGCTTGCCGGCGGTGACTTCGCCCACGCCCCAGATTTTTTCCACCGGCAGCACGCGCACGAAATCGGCCACGTCCTGCGGCCGCACCAGGAACTGGCCGTCCGGCTTGTGCCAGTCGCTGGCGATCTTGGCCAGGAACTTGTTGGGGGCGATGCCGGCGGAGGCGGTGATGCCGACCTCGTTGCGGATGGCGGCGCGGATCTCGGCCGCCATCAGGCTGGCGCTGCCCTGGCAGTGCGGCTGGCCGCTGACGTCCAGGTAGGCTTCGTCCAGCGACAGCGGTTCGATCAGGCTGGTGTAGCGCTGGAAGACGGTATGCACCGCCTGGCTGGCGGCGCGGTAGCGGGCAAAGTCGGACGGCACGATCAACAGCTGCGGGCATAGCCGCAGCGCCAGCGACGACGGCATGGCGCTTTTCACGCCGAAGCGGCGCGCCAGGTAGTTGCAGGTGGAAATCACCCCGCGCTGGCCGGGCTGGCCGCCCACCGCCAGCGGGATGTCGCGCCAGGCCGGATTGTCGCGCATCTCCACCGCGGCGAAGAAGCAGTCGCAGTCGATGTGGATGATCTTGCGTTGCGCGGACATGTTGCGGCCAACGTGGGCGTTAGCCGGCGGGCTTGTCGCTGTGGCCCAGCGCCTTGTCCGGCGCCACGCGGTCGCGCACGCGCTGCTTCAGCTCCTTGATGTCGGGAAAGCCGCCGTCGCGGGCGCGGTCCCAGACCAGTTCGCCGTCGATGCTGATCTGGAACACGCCGCCGCTGCCGGGTTGCAGCGCCACTTCGTCGAGGTCTTTTTCGAAGGTGGTAAGCAGCTCCTGCGCCATCCAGGCGGCGCGCAGCAGCCAGCGGCAGCCGGTGCAATAGCGAATGGCGATACGGGGCAGGGCAGTGGGGGCGAGATCAGTCATGACAGCTTGGCCGCAGGAAAAACCTGATGGTACTGGGCCGGGGCGGCAGTGAAAACCGTGATGTGCTAACGGGGGTAAGGCTGCTTGGGGGAGAACCCCGCGGAGGGACGTTGCACCGTCGCCTTGTTCCGCTTGATGTCTGTATTGTGTCTGTTGTGGCCCATGCTGAGCTTGTCTCTCCTCCATCACCCGGTCTTTGGTAAACCTGGCGCAGTGCTGGAGGCGGCGGTGCAACGTGAGGGGCAGTGTGCATCATGTTGGCGCAGCGGGGAAGCACAAGCGCCAAGTGTCGGACAATGTTGCGCTGCACGATGTGACATCGTTGCAACAATTCGTTGCATTTTTTACAAGCAACTATGGGGAAATGCCGCGCTCAGGGCTGCAGCTGCAACGGTCTTGCCGCGGCCAGGAACTGTTCCAGTGCATTGGCCGGCAGCGGTTTGCTGATCAGATAGCCCTGCGCGTAGTCGCAGCCGTGCTGCGCCAGGAAGCGCGCCTGCTGGATGTTTTCGATGCCCTCGCCGGTGACCGAGGCGCCCAGGGTGTGGCCCATGGCCACGATCATGCGCACCAGGTTGCTGCTGCTGTCGTTTTCCGGCACGTGGTCGAGGAACTGCTTGTCGATCTTGAGCTTTTCCACCGGGAAGCGGCGCAGGTAGCTGAACGAGGCGTAGCCGGTGCCGAAGTCGTCAATGGCGATGGCGATGCCCAGCGCGCGCAGCAATTGCAGGTTGCTGTCGATGGCCGGGGTGTTGCGCAGCGCCAGGCCTTCGGTCACTTCCAGTTCCAGCGCTTCGCCCGGCAGGTGGTGGGTGGCGAGGATGGCGGCCACCACTTCGGCGAAGCGCGCGTCCTCCAGCTGCAGCAGCGACACGTTGATGGAGATGACGAAGCTGCTCAGGTATTGCTGGCGCCACTGCGCGGCATGGCGGATGCCTTCCTGCAGCACCCATTCGCCCAGCGCATGGATCACGCCGCTTTCTTCCGCCAGCGGGATGAAGTCCACCGGCGAGATCAGCCCCAGTTCCGGGTGTAGCCAGCGCACCAGCGCCTCGGCGCCGGCCACCTTGCCGCTCTTCAGCGACACATAGGGCTGGTAGTTCAGCAGCAGTTCGCCGCGGGCCACCGCCTGGCGCAGGTCGGCCTGCAGCCGGTTGCGACGGCGCCAGTTGCTGTTGATGTCCGGGTGGAAGCGCACCCAGCTGCCCGGGCTTTCGCGCGACAGCAGCAGCGCCGCCTCGGCGTTTTCTAGGATCGCCTCCGCCTCGTCGCAATCGTGCGGGTAGATCGCCAGCCCGACGCTGAGGCGCAGAAACAGCGGCTGGCCCTGCACTTCCAGCGGCTTGGCCAGCAGGGTGGTGATGTCGTCCACCCGCCGCGACAGCTGCTCTTCGTCCTGTCCCAGCAGCTGCAGCGCAAAGCGGTTGTCGGCGCTGCGCGCCACCATTTCGCCGTTGCCGATGCTGCCTTCCAGCCGGCGCCCCAGTTCGCGGATCACCAGGTCGCCATTGTCGCGGCCGAACAGCTCGTTGATGTTGGCCAGCCCTTCCACCGCCAGCATCATGCAGCCCACCGGCTGCGCCTCGCGCTGGCCGCTGTGCTGGCGCTGCTGCACCAGCTCGTCCAGCTGCATCTGCAGGCGGGTGCGGTTGGGCAGGCCGGTGAAGCGGTCGTAGTAGAACTGGCGGTACAGCTCGCCCTCGGCGTGCAGCCGCGCGCGCGATTCCATCACCAGCGCGATAACGTTGGCCGCAGCGCACATGAAGTCGATCTCGTCCGGCTGCCATTCGCGACGCGGCGTCTGCGATTCGGCGCACAGCACGCCCTGGTGCATGCCGCCCACCATGATGCTGGCGTCGAGCAGCGCGGTGACGCCGCGGCTGTACAGGTAGTGTCGCAGCGACAGCAGGCGCGGGTCGTCCTGGGTCTGGCTGCTGGCCAGGTAGCGGTCGGCCTGCAGCGCCTGCAGATAGTCGCCATGCTGGCTTTCGTCCAGCACCTCGCCGCCGAGGCGCTCGCCGGTCAGGGTGTTGATGCCGGCCAGGCACTGCAGTTCCTTGCGGTCATTGCTGAACTGCCACACGCTGACGCGCGAGATGGCCAGTGTCTGCGCCAGCAGCGGTAGCATCTCGGCCAGGTAGTCGTCCAGCTCCTGCTGGTCGTCGTGCCGCAGGCTTACCAGCTGCTGCAGCACCTGGCCCTGCTGCCGCTGCCGTTCCGCCTGCTGCTGCTGGCGCTGCTGCAGGCGGCGGGCGGTGCGCAGCACCAGCAGCCCCAGCAGCAGCACGGTGCTGAGCAGGATCAGGCTTTGCGGCAGCACGCGCTGCAGCAGCGCCTGCCCCGGGCTCTGGGTCGGCCAGCTCAGGTAGGCCAGGTTCTGGCCGCTGTTGTTTTTCAGCGGCAGCACCTCTTCCACCGCCGGGTTGCTGGCGCCGAAATTGAGCGTCAGGCTGGGCAGGCCGTAGGAGGTGGCGATCTGTTGCAGCAGGTTGCTGTCCAGGTGGCGGGCAAACAGCAGGTAGCGCGGCACCGGCCCCGGCAGCTGCTGCGGGTCTTCCGGCGAGATGCGCTGCAGCGACAGCATCAGCAGCCGCGTTTCCGGCTGGCCGCTTTGCGGGTTGAGCGCGTTGTATTGCAGCAGCTGGCTGAAAGGTTGGCCGTACTGGTTGGCAGCGGCGTAGCGGTCGGCATTGCGCAGCAGCAGTTGCCATTGCGCCGGCGACAGCGGCAGCAGCCGGCCGGGATCGCCGGCCAGCACGCCATGCTGGCGCCCCAGCAGCACGCCGCGCTCCTTGTCGATCAGCAGGGCCAGCTGCACGCCCAGGTTGTGGTAGATGGACGGCGTGAGGTTGTCGTTCAGCCAGGCCAGGTCCGGCTGCAGCGCGTTGACATGGATGGCCATGTCGTTCCACAGCGCGTAGTCGGCCAGGTTGGTGGCCAGCTGGCGGCGCTGGCGCAGCAGCTCCTGCTCCAGACCCTGCTGCACCAGGTTGTGGGTGGCACTGTCCAGCTCGCGGGCGGCACTGCGCGCAATCTGCCAGATGCCGGCCAGGCCAAGCAGCAACAGCAGCAACAGCAACAGCAGTGGGCGAAAGCGTTTGTTCAGCATGCAGAGGCGTCGGCATCGCGGCAGGTTCGATAAGGCCATAAGCATAGCAGCACCGCGCGCTGCCCCGGCGTGCTTTGTAACGAACCCGACATCGTGGCATGGTATTTGGCGCTGCCGGGCCGTCGGTTGTCGCGGGAAGCGGAAATTCTGCCGCCGCGGCCAGGTGCTCGCGCCAGAAAAAAGGCTACCGCGGGTGGCCTGGCGGTGTGCTGCCGGGGTCAGTGTGGCATCGGCATGGCGCCGCCGTCCTCCACCCGGACCTCGACGCGGATATCGCCGGCTTTCTCGAACTTCAGCGTCAGCGGGAACTTGTCGCCGGCATGTGGCTGCTGTTTCACCCCCAGCAGCATCAGGTGCAGGCTGCCCGGCGCCAGCTGCAGGGTTTCGCCCGGCGCCACGCCGACGCCGGCGGCCAATGCGCGCATGCGCATCACGCCGTTGTCGTTCTGGTGGCTGTGCAGCTCGACCGCGTCCGCCAGTGGGCTGCTGGCGCCCAGCAGTTTGTCGGCGGTCTTGCCGCCATTGCTGATCGACAGGAAGGCGGCGCTGCTCGGCGCGGCCGGCGGCATGGCGCGGCTGTACGGGTGGCCGATTTTCAGCGCGCCCAGAGTGTATTCGTGGGCGGCGGCGGGCAGGGCGATCAGGCCGGCAACGGCGATGGCAAGCAGGGTACGCATGGACAATCCTTGGACAGCAGGTGAGTCGGTCATTTGGCCACCACGCTATCACGCCTCGCCGGTGCGGAGTAGTGACAAAATGTCGCAGGCGAGGCTGGTGCGCACCGATGGCTGGCGCGCTGCTGGCGGCGGAACAGTGTGTTTGTTCGGCGCCGGCGGCGGCTATGCCAGAATTGCGCTTTTGCCAGCCGGAGCGCGCGGATGCAGGTATTGGATGGCGGTTGCCAGTGTGGCCAGCTGCGTTACCGGGTGAGCGGGCGCGTGGCGGCGTTGTTCGCCTGCCATTGCCGCGATTGCCAGCGGCACAGCGCCAGCGCCTTCGGCATGGCGCTGTGGCTGCGCGATTACCAGCTGACGCTGCTGCAGGGCCGCAGCGCGCAGTGGGCGCGGCATACCCCCGGCGGCAAGGTGACCGACTGCCACTTCTGCCCGCAGTGCGGCAGCCGGCTGTTCCACCACAACCGCGCCACGCCGCAGTTCCTCAGCATCAAGCCCGGCTCGCTGGACGACACCTCCTGGCTGCGACCGGCGGCGCACATCTGGACCGACAGTGCCCAGCCCTGGCTGCCGTTGCCGGTGGATGTGCCGGGCTTGCCGGGCAACCCGGACGACTTCGCCGCGCTGCTGGCCGCCTGGCAGGCGGCGCCGGATGCTTGCCGCGGCTGAGGCGCAAGCTGGTGCAAGACAAGCTTGGCTGCCGCCGGGTAGGCTGCGGCCAACGTTTAGGAGATTTTCCATGACCGACCGTATTACCGCGCTGCTGGCCGGCAGCCGCGACACCATTCCCATGCTGGTGGGCGCCGCGCCGTTCGGCGTGATCTTCGGCACCCTGGCCATTGCCAGCGGCATTCCGGTGTGGGCCACGCTGGCGCTGTCGGCGCTGGTGTTCGCCGGCTCGTCGCAATTCGTCGCCGTCGGGCTGATCGGCGGCGGCGTGGCGCTGCCGGTGCTGTGGCTGACCACCTTCGTGGTCAACCTGCGCCATGCGCTGTACAGCGCTACCTTGCTGCCGCACGCGCGCCATCTGCCGGCGCGCTGGCGCTGGCCGCTGGCGTTCTGGCTCACCGACGAAACCTTCGCCGTGGTGGAGCACCGCCTGCGCGCGCACGGCGACGACATGGCCGGCGCCTGGTACTGGCTGGGCTCGTCGCTGGCGATGTATCTGAACTGGCTGCTGTGGACCACCGCCGGCGTGCTGCTGGGCAAGAGCGTGCCCGGCCTCGCCGAGCTGGGGCTGGATTTCGCCATGGTGGCCACCTTCGCCGCCATCGTGGCGCCGCAATTGAAAAAGCGCCCGGTGTTGATCGCCGCCCTGCTGGCCGGCACGGTGGCGCTGCTGGCGCGCCACCTGCCATACAAGCTGGGGCTGATGCTGGCGGCGCTGGCCGGTGTAGCCGGCGGCCTGCTGGCGGAAAGGTTGGCCGCCGGCGCGCCGCAGGAGGAACAAGCATGAACATGACGACACAGCAATTGCTGCTGGCCATTGCCGGCATGGTGGTGGTGACCTACGGCATCCGCCTGAGCTTCCTGGTGTTCGGCCACCGGCTGGCGTTTCCGCACTGGCTGGAGCGCAGCCTGCGCTACGTGCCGGCTGCGGTGCTCACCGCGCTGATCGTGCCGATGGCGCTGGCGCCGCAGGGCGACATCGCATTGACGCTGGGCAACGCCTACCTGCCGGGTACGCTGGCCGCCGGCGCGCTGGCGTTCTTCACCCGCCGCACGCTGCTGGCCATCATCGGCGGCTTCGTGGTGTACGGGCTGTGGCGCTGGCTGATGTAAGGGTCGTTCGAAAAACGCCGGCTGGCGTTGCGCGACTGCGTTGCGTACGAACAATCCCGCCTGACATCGCAACGCTATACGGTGGCGGAATTGTGCGTGCGCGCCTGGTCTCGCCGCGGCTTAGCTCGCTTGGCAACCTGGGTTTTTCGCGGCCGCGGTAAGCTTGTCGGCAGCCTGCTGCGTGGCAACGCGCTCGGCCGCCTCCGGTGCACCGAACAGCAGCGTCAGCCGGGCGCGCCAGCCGCGTGCGGCCAACGTTTCGCGCAGCATGTCGCGCCACTCCACCACGTTCACCCACAGCGGGTTGACGCTGTTTACCGGCTTCACCGTGCCGTAGCGGCATGGCTCGTCGGCGCTTTCCACCACGTAGCTGCCGAACAGCCGGTCCCAGAGCACCAGCACCCCGGCGTAGTTGTGGTCGATGTAGCGCGGGTTCAGCGCGTGGTGGCTGCGGTGGATGGACGGGGTGTTGAACAGGTATTCCAGCCAGCCCAGCCGCGGCACGGCCTGGGTGTGCACAAAGAACTGGAAGGCGAGGTTGAGCAGCACCACCGCCACCACCTGCTGCGGGGTGAAGCCCAGCCAGGCCAGCGGCAACCAGAACGCCCACATGCCGGCCAGCGGGTACAGCAGGCTCTGGCGGAAGGCGGTGGACAGGTTCAGGCGCGTGGAGCTGTGGTGCACGCTGTGCGCCGCCCACAGCCAGCGCACGCGGTGGCTGGCACGGTGGAACCAGTAGTAGAGGAAGTCCTGCGCCAGGAACAGCAGCAGCGTGCCGCCCCAGCCGCCGGGCGGTTGCCACAGCCGGTAGTGCTGGTAGGCATACTGGTACAGCGGGATCACCAGCAGCCAGGCCAGCTTGTCGGCGCCCTGGTGCAGCAGCGCCAGGCCGGCATTGCACAGCGTGTCCGGCCAGCTGTAGACCTCGGCGCGGCCGCGGCGGCGCCAGTACAGCATCTCCCCGGCCACGCAGGCCAGAAACACCGGCGCCAGCGCCAGCAGCAGCAACTCCACTTGCATGCCCATCTCCTCGTGTTGGCCGCACGGCGTGGCGCGGTCTTGTTTAGAGTTCTGGCTCTATACTGCGGTGCGATCGCCAGCATTGCAACAAGCGTTTGATTTTCACATTGCCAATGCTGTTGTCGTATCATGCCGTTTTCATGGAGGTGACGATGAACGCAAGAAAATGGTGTGCCGCGGCGTTGCTGCTGGCCAGCGTGCAGGGCTGGGCCGGCTCGCTGGATTTCAATCCGTCGGAGAAAGTGGCGCTCGGGATGCTGTCCATCATTGCCACCCCGGCCGGGCTGGTGATGGGCAGCGTGCAAGGCAAGCCGCTTACCGGGCTGATGCTGCCGGTGGTGGGTACGGTGTTCGTGGTGCAAGGCGTGGTGGAGGCCAGCGGCGACAGCGTGCGCCTGCTGCTCGATGGCGCCAAGGATGGCAGCAAGCTGGCGCTGGACATGTCTAAGGCGGCGTTCCAGGCCTCCGGCACCGCCATCGGCGCCACGGTGCAGGCCTCGGCCACTGCCAGCGGCACGCTGCTGGTGGCATCCGGCAAGGTGCTGGCCTTCATTCCCAACACGCTGGGCGAGGCGCTGCTGGAGCATGGCCATGTACCGTCGTAAGCCGCTGGCCGCCGCCGCCGCCGCCGCGCTGCTGCTGGCCTGCCTGGCGGCACCGGCGCAGGCCGGGCGCTCCTGCGAGGAGAAAGCGCTGTCGCCGGACACCTTCCGCCTGGCGCTGGCTACCGCGCAGCAGACGCAGCAGCGGCTGGAGGCGCTGGCGGTGCCGGTGGCCATCATCGGCCGGGTGGGGCAGGACCTCAGCAAGTACGGTTTACGCTACACCCATGCCGGCATCGTCTACCGTGCCGGCGACGGGCGCTGGCGGGTAACGGAACTGCTGAACGAATGCGGCAGCGATCGCGCCGAGCTGTGGCACGACGGGCTGGGCACTTTCTTCCTCGACGATATGTTCGCCTTCGACACCGTGCTGCTGCTGCCGCCGCCGGCGGTGGCCAAGAGCCTGGGCGAGCGGCTGCAGGACGGCCCGCTGCTGCGCACCATGTTTTCCGCCCGCTACAGCCTGACTGCCTACCCGTTTGCCACCCGCTACCAGAATTCCAATGCCTGGGTGCTGGAAACGTTGGCCGCGGCCAGCAGCGGCAACCGCCTGTACAGCCGCGAGCAGAGCCAGCAGTGGCTGCAGAAAAACGGCTACCAGCCCACCGAGCTGCAGCTGGGGGCGCTGACCCGCCTCGGCGGCCGCATGTTCAAGGCCAATGTCGCCTTCGACGACCACCCGAACGAGCTGCGCTACAGCGACCGCATCCGCACCGTGTCGGTGGATTCCATCATCCAGTTCTTCATGGCGCGCAACGAGGGCTGGCAGGTGGAGGAGATCGCGGCGCCGGTACAGAAGCGCTACTGATGCAGCGCGGTGGCGGCGGCGCTGAGCAGCGGCCACAGCCGCTCGGCGTCGGCCGGGTCGAAGTCGGCGTGCTTGCGTTTTTTCACGCCGTGGCTGGATAGCTCGATGCTGCGGTCGGGGTGCAGGCCGGCCTGGCGCAGGCAGCCCTGCACGCAGGCCAGCGGACAGCCGTCCAGCGCCAGGATGCGGCGCCCGCTGCGCGCGGCGCGCAGCAGCGCCGGCACCTGGCCGCCGACGCCGGCGATGCAGGACATCTCGGCCAGGCCGGCGCGGGTCAGGCGCAGCGCAAAGTGGTTGGCCAGCTGCGCGGCGCTGGAGCAGCCGGAGCAGGAGTAGACCAGGGGCAGGGCGGGATCGGGCTTCATGCGGGCAAGCCTAGCGCCAGCGCGCGCGCCGGCCTATTGGCCGGGTGGACTAGGCCGAACGGCGATGCGGCCAACGTGTAAGGTTGGCCGTAGGCAGGGGAACCGCGTGGCTCAGCGCTTGCGGTTGCCGATGCTCATCAGCATGCCCAGCGCCACCGCCAGCGACACGGTGGCGGTGCCGCCGTAGGACATGAACGGCAACGGCACACCCACCACCGGCAGGATGCCGGCCACCATGCCCATGTTGACGAAGGCGTACACGAAGAACGACAGCGTGATGGCGCCGGCCAGCAAGCGGCCGTACAGCGTCTGCGCACGGGCGGTGATCAGCATGCCGCGGCTGATGATGCACAGGTACAGCACCAGCAGCGTCAGGTTGCCGAGCAGGCCGAACTCCTCGGAGTACACCGCGAAGATGAAGTCGGTGGTGCGCTCGGGGATGTAATCGAGGTGGGTCTGGCTGCCGTTGAGCCAGCCCTTGCCCCACGGCCCGCCGGAGCCGATGGCGATCATCGACTGGATGATGTGGTAGCCGTCGCCCAGCGGGTCCTGCATCGGGTCCAGCAGCGTCAGCACCCGGCGGCGCTGGTAGTCGTGCATCATGTTCCACACCACCGGCAGGCTGGCGGCAAACGCCACCAGGCCGCCGATGATCACCTTCCACGACAGTCCGGCGAAGAACAGCACGAAGAAGCCGGCGCCCATGATCAGCACCGCGGTGCCCAGGTCCGGCTGCTTCAGCACCAGCACGCCGGGCACGGCGATCAGCGCCGCCGCCACGATGTAGTGCCGCCAGTTGAGGGTGGTCTCGTATTTCTGGAAGTACCACGCCAGCATCATCGGCAGTGCGATCTTCATGATTTCCGACGGCTGGATGCGCACGATGCCCAGGCTCAGCCAGCGCTGCGAGCCGTTGACGATCACCCCGAACAGCTCCACGCCGATCAGCAGCAGTACCCCCACCGCGTACAGCGGCGGTGCGAAGTTCATCACCGCCTGCGGCCGCGCCTTGGCCAGCACCCACATCACCACCAGCGACAGCAGGGTGTAGACCAGCTTGTTGTCGATCTTGTACCAGCTCTGGTTGGAGGCGGAGTACAGCACCAGCAGGCTGAGCATGAACACGCCGCCCAGAAACGCCATCAGCCAGCCGTCGAACGGCTCGGCGATGGCATCCCAGATGCGCTTAGCGAGCGGCTGATGCATCGCGGGCTCCTTGGTCCGGTTTCTTGGTGGCGGGCATGGTCAGCAACTGGCCTTCCAGCTCGGCCGGCACCTTGCCGGTGAGCGCGAAGTCGGTCACCGCGCGGGCGATCGGCGCGGCGCTGGTGGCGCCGAAGCCGGCGTTTTCCACGATCACCGCGATGGCGATGGTGGGCTTTTCCACCGGCGCGAAGGAGATGAACCAGGAGTGGTCGCGGTACTGCTCGGCCAGCGCGCCTGCGTTGTACTTGGCGCCCTGCTTGATCTGCACCACCTGCGCGGTACCGGTCTTGCCGGCCATGCTGTAGGTCAGCCCGCCGCTGATGCGGAAGGCTGTGCCGCCCGGCTGCAGCACCTGGCGCATGCCTTCCTTCACGGTGGCGAAATGCTGCGGCTTGAACGCCAGCGCGCGCAGCGGCTGCGGGTCGATCGGCTTTTCCAGGTTGCTGCGCGCGTCGACGATCTTCTGCACCAGGTGCGGCCGGAACACCTGGCCGTCGTTGGCGAGGATGGCGGTGGCATTGGCCATCTGCAGCGGGGTGTAGGCATTGAAGCCCTGGCCGATGCCGACGCTGACCACGTCGGCCGGATACCAGCGGCCAACCTCCGGCCGCGCCTTGGCAAAGCGCTTGGCCTTCCATTCCTTGCTCGGCAGCACGCCGGTGGATTCGTTGTCCAGGTCGATGCCGGTCTTGCTGCCGAGGCCGAACTGCGCCACCAGCGGGTGGATGCGGTCGATGCCCATCTCCCACGCCAGGCGGTAGAAATAGGTATCGGACGACACGGCGATGGCCTTGGCCAGGTTCACCATGCCGTGGCCGCTGGGCACCGAGTCGCGGAACTGGTGGCTGGAGCCGGGCAGGGTGAAGTAGCCGGGTGCCGGGCGCAGCTCGTTCGGGTTGAGCGCGCCGGCTTCCAGCCCGGCCATGGCGAAGAACGGCTTGAAAGTGGAGCCCGGCGGGTACAGCCCGCGCAGCGCGCGGTTCACCAGCGGCTTCTGCCAGTCCTCGTTCAGGCCCTTCCAGGTGGCGGCGTCGATGCCGTCGATGAACAGGTTGGGGTCGAAGCCGGGCTTGGAGACGAAGGCGAGCACGCCGCCGGTCTGCGGGTTGATGGCTACCAGCGCGCCGCGGCGCATGCCGAACAGCTTGTCGGCGATTTCCTGCAGGCGGATGTCCAGCGCCAACTGCAGGTTGTTGCCGTGTACCGGCGGGGTGCGGCGCAGGCTGCGCACCGCGCGGCCGCCGGCATCGGTTTCCACCTCTTCAAAGCCGTTCTGGCCGTGCAGCTCTTTCTCGTAGGTGGCTTCCAGCCCCAGCTTGCCGATGTGGGTGGCGCCGCGGTAGTTGGCCAGCGTGCCGTTCTCTTCCATCTGCTGCTGGTCGCGCTGGTTGATGCGGCCGATGTAGCCCAGCACATGGCTGGTCAGTTCCTTGTACGGGTAGTCGCGGAACAGCCAGGCGCGCACTTCCACGCCGGGGTAGCGCCAGATGTTGGCCGCCAGCCGCGCGGCTTCCTCTTCCTTCAGCTTGAGCTTGAGCGGTACCGGCTCGAATTCCTTGCTCTCGGCGAGAAACTTGCGGAAGCGGCGCTCGTCGCGCGGGGTGATTTCCACCAGCGCGCCCAGCGCCTTCACCGTGGCGTCGAGGTCGGCGATCTTGTCCGGGATCAGTTCCAGCGTGTAGGCGGCATGGTTCTGCGCCAGCACGATGCCGTTGCGGTCGAGGATCAGGCCGCGGTTGGGCTGCACCGGCACCAGCGAGATGCTGTTGTTCTGGGCCAGCGTGGAAAAGTGGTCGTACTGCAGCACCTGTAGCCAGACGAAGCGGACGGCCAACAGCAGCAACATCAGCACCATGAAGCCGAAGGCGATCAGCAGCCGCAGCTGGAACTGGCTTTCTTCGGTTTGCGGGTCTTTCAGACGGGCATGACGTGACATTGCGGCTTACACGCTGTGGTGGCGATAGGGCAACAGCAGCAGCTTGTTGAGCAGCGGCCACAGCAGCGCGCCCACCAGCGGCGGCAGGAAATAGCCCCAGCCGATAAAGGCGGCACCGCTGGCAAGACGCACCAGCACCATGATCACTTGGTTGGCCTGCAGCAGCGCCAGAATCACCAGCGCCTGCTGCCCGAGGTTGAACATCACCAGCTGGCGCTGGCGCAGCTGCACCAGGTAGGCGGTGATGCTGTAGGCCAGCGCGTGCTGGCCGAACAGGCCGGCGGTGGCCACGTCGGTGATCAGGCCGATCAGGAACGCCATGCCGACGCCGATGCGGCGCGGCTGGTTGATCGCCCAGTGCAGGATCAGGATGGCCACCACGTCCGGCAGCCAGCGGGTGGAGCCCACCGGCAGCGGCAGCAGTTCCAGCAGCAGGGCGATGGTGAAGGTCAGGGTGATGAAGCGGCGGCGTACCGGCTTGAGCAGTTCCTGCGGGCGTTCGTAGCTCATGGTCTAGCCAGCATCCTCGTCGGTGGTTTTTTTCTTTTTGACGGCTGGTTCCGCTTCTGGCGCCGGAGCCGGCGGCACCGCCGAGCGTGCCGGCAGCACCAGCACATAGCGGCTGGACTGCACGCCGGCCACGCTCTGGCACAGCACGCGGGCGAAGGCGGCGCCGGCCGGGCGGTCGACATGGGTGACACGCGCCACCGGGATGCCGTCCTGGTACAGGCCGTCGATGCCGGAGGTGACCAGCTGGTCGCCGGGGCGGATGTCGGAGCCGGACGACAGGTAGCGCACTTCCACGCCGCCGCCGTAGCCGTACAGCAGCGTGCGCTGGCCGGTACGCAGGTTCACCACCGGCACCATCTGGTTCTTGTTGATGATCAGCGTGATCTCGGAGGTCAGCGGCTGCACGCGGGTGATCTGGCCGATCAGTCCCTGCTCGTCGATCACCGGCAGCCCGGCCTTGACGCCGGCATCGAGGCCCTTGTCGATGATGATCTTGTAGCTGAACGGGTCGCGCGCGGTGTACAGCACCTCGGCCAGTTGGCCGCCGTCGCTGCGGCCGGCTTTCAGCTGGTTCAGCGCCTTCAGCTGCGTCAGTTCGCGTTCCAGCGTCTGCAGCCGCATCAGGCGGCCGGACTGCGCCAGCTCCAGGCTGCGCAGGCGGTCGTTCTCCGCCTTCAGTTCGGCCTGGGTCACGAAAAAGTCGCCGATATGGCGGCCGGCGCTAAGCGGCAGGTTAACGGCACGCTGCACCGGGTACAGCAACACCGAGATGGCATCGCGGGCGCGATCCATCAGGCCGAAATGGCTGTCGCCCACTAGCAGGGCCAGCGAGGCGAGCACGCACAGGATCAGGCGCGCGCCGGGACTCAGGCCCTGGTTGGCGAAGCTCGGGGAATTGGCGAAGTTCATGCGACCGCGCACCGCCCGTGACCGGGCGGTGCCTCAGGAGTAGCGGTTAGGGAACGTTGGTGAAGATGGTGCCAACCTTGTCCATCTTGTCCAGCGCCTTGCCGGAGCCGCGCACCACGCAGGTCAGCGGTTCTTCGGCCACAAATACCGGCAGGCCGGTCTCTTCGGCCAGCAAGCGGTCGATGTCTTTCAGCAACGCGCCGCCGCCGGTCAGTACCATGCCCTTGTCGGCGATGTCGGCGCCCAGTTCCGGTGGGGTCTGTTCCAGTGCGATCTTCACCGCGGACACGATCTGGTTCAAGGGTTCGGTCAGTGCTTCCAGAATCTCGTTGCTGGACACGGTGAAGGCGCGCGGGATGCCTTCGGCCAGGTTGCGGCCCTTGACTTCCATTTCCTTCACCTCGGTACCCGGGAAGGCGGAGCCGATGGTCTTCTTGATTTCCTCGGCGGTGGTTTCGCCGATAAGCATGCCGTAGTTGCGACGAATGTAGTTGATGATGGCTTCATCAAACTTGTCGCCACCCACGCGCACCGAATTGGAATACACCACGCCGCCCAGCGAGATCACACCCACTTCGGTGGTGCCGCCACCGATGTCCACCACCATGGAGCCGGTCGGGTCTTCCACCGGCAGGCCGGCGCCGATGGCGGCTGCCATCGGTTCTTCGATCAGCTCGACACGGCGTGCGCCGGCGGCCAGCGCGGAGTCCTTGATCGCGCGGCGTTCCACCTGGGTGGAGCCGCACGGTACGCAGATCACGATGCGCGGGCTGGCGGCGAAGAAGCGGTTCGGGGTGACCTTCTTGATGAACTGCTTGAGCATCTGTTCGGTCACGGTGAAGTCGGCGATCACGCCGTCCTTCATCGGGCGGATGGCCTGGATGCTGCCCGGGGTACGGCCCAGCATCTTCTTGGCTTCCAGGCCCACGGCCAGGATGGATTTCTTGTTGGTGGGCGCATCGCTGTGGATGGCCACTACCGACGGCTCGTCGAGCACGATGCCTTTGCCGCGCATGTAGATCAGGGTGTTGGCCGTGCCGAGGTCGATGGCCAGATCATTGGAAAAGTAGCCGGTGAGCGAACGAAACATGTGGCGATCCTGGGTGAATTTGGGTGGGTGCCGGCACAACTGGCGCCAGGCAGACCGGTGGCGGTTTGGTCATGTTGCAGGCGAAAGGTTCAACCGGTGTGACAGCCGGGAAATCCGCGCGGCAGGCCTGCGCAATGACCATGTGTTCTTGGGTGAATCAAACCAGTTATGATACCCTACAACGCTTGAATTATTAAAGGTTTTGACGAGGGTGTCATGTCGCTGACTCATGAGGATGTTGCGCGAATCGCGCGCCTGTCCCGCATCGCCGTAACCGACGCCGAAATCGAGGCTGTCGGCAAGCAGCTGAACAATATTCTGGGCCTGATCGAACAGATGCAGGCCGTCAACACCGACGGCATCGAGCCGATGGCGCATCCGCAGGATGTCAGCCTGCGCCTGCGCGAAGACGCGGTCACCGAGCCGGATCGCCGCGACGCCTGCCAGGCGGTGGCGCCGCAGGTGGAAAAGGGCCTGTTCCTGGTGCCCAAGGTCATCGAGTAATGCGGCCAACCCTGGCCGTTCCGCATGGCGCCAGCCATGCGCTTATGTCATTCCGGACGGAAATCAACACGCAATGATTAACGCCACGCTGAAACAGCTTTCCGCGCAACTGGCCGCCGGCCAGCTGAGCGCCGTCGAGCTGGCTACCGCCTATCTCGACCGCATCGACGCGCTGAACCCGCAACTGAACGCCTTCATCACCGTCGACCGCGCCAAAACGCTGGCCGAGGCCGCCGCCGCCGATGCGCGCCGCGCCGCCGGCACTGCCGGCGCGCTGACCGGCGTGCCGATCGCGCACAAGGATATTTTCTGCCAGCAGGGCTGGAAGACCAGCTGCGGCTCGAAGATGTTGGACAACTTCATCGCGCCGTACAGCGCGCACGTGATCGAGCAGTGCCAGGCCGCCGGCCTGGTGACGCTGGGCCGCGCCAATATGGACGAGTTCGCCATGGGCTCCTCCAACGAGAACAGCTTCTACGGCGCGGTGAAAAACCCGTGGGATGCGCTGGCCATTCCCGGTGGCTCCTCCGGCGGTTCCGCCGCGGCGGTGGCCGCGCGCCTGGCGCCGGTGGCCACTGCCACCGATACCGGCGGTTCCATCCGCCAGCCGGCCAGCCACTGCGGCGTGACCGGCATCAAGCCCACCTACGGCGTGGTGTCGCGCTTCGGCATGGTGGCCTACGCCAGTTCGCTGGACCAGGGCGGGGTGATGGCGCAGACCGCCGAGGACTGCGCGCTGATGCTGAACGTGATCGCCGGCTTCGACGAGCGCGACTCCACCAGTCTGGAGCGTGTCAAGGAGGACTACAGCCGTGACCTGGCGCAGCCGCTGGCCGGCCTGCGCGTCGGCCTGCCGCGCGAATACTTTGCCGCCGGTCTGGCTGCTGACGTTGGCCGCATCATCGACAACGCGGTGAGCGAGCTGAAGAAGCTGGGCGCCGAGGTGGTGGAAGTGAGCCTGCCCAACACCCAGCTGTCGATCCCGGCCTACTACGTGATCGCCCCGGCGGAAGCCTCCGCCAACCTGTCGCGCTTCGACGGCGTGCGCTACGGTCATCGCGCCAGCGAGTACAAGGACCTGGTCGACATGTACGAGAAGACCCGCGCCGAAGGTTTCGGCAGCGAGGTGAAGCGCCGCATCATGGTGGGCACCTATGTGCTCAGCCACGGCTACTACGATGCGTACTACATCAAGGCGCAGAAGATCCGCCGCCTGATCGCCGACGACTTCAAGGCCGCCTTCGCCGGCTGCGACGTGATCCTGGGGCCGGTGGCGCCGACCGCCGCCTTCAACCTGGGCGAGAAATCCGGCGACCCGGTACAGATGTACCTGTCGGACATCTACACGCTGTCGGTGAATTTGGCCGGCCTGCCGGCGATGAGCGTACCGGCCGGCTTCAGCGACAACGGTCGCCCGGTGGGGCTGCAGATCATCGGCAACTACTTCGGCGAGGCGCGCATGCTGAACGTGGCACACCAGTTCCAGCAGGCTACCGACTGGCATACCCGCGCCCCGGCGCTGTAATTGCAATTATCAAGGTTGGCCGCATGCGGCCAACCTTCTGAACAGAAAAAGGATTTTCCAATCATGAAATGGGAAGTCGTTATCGGTCTTGAGGTGCACGTGCAGCTCAACACCGCTTCCAAGATTTTCTCCGGTGCCAGCACCGCCTTTGGTGCCGAGCCGAACACCCAGGCCTCGCTGGTGGAGCTGGCGCTGCCGGGCGTGCTGCCGGTGATGAATAAGGCGGTGGTGGACAAGGCCATCCGCCTGGGGCTGGCGCTGGACGCCGGCATTAACCAGAAGAACGTGTTCGCGCGCAAAAACTACTTCTATCCGGATCTGCCCAAGGGCTATCAGATCAGTCAGATGGAGCTGCCGATCGTCGAGCACGGCAAGCTGACGATCCAGGTTGGCGACGAGGAAAAGGTGATCCGCGTTACCCGTGCGCATATGGAAGAAGATGCCGGCAAGAGCCTGCACGAAGACTTCCACGGCATGACCGGCATCGACCTGAACCGTGCCGGCACCCCGCTGCTGGAGGTGGTGTCCGAGCCGGACATGCGCTCGCCGGAAGAAGCGGTGGCCTATGCCAAGACGCTGCACACGCTGGTGACCTGGCTGGGCATCTGCGACGGCAATATGCAGGAAGGCAGCTTCCGCGTGGATGCCAACGTGTCGGTGCGCCCGTTCGGCCAGGCCGAGTTCGGCACCCGCCGCGAGATCAAGAACCTGAACTCCTTCCGCTTTCTGGAGCAGGCGATCAAGTACGAGATCCAGTGGCAGATCGACACCATCGAAGACGGCGGCAAGATCCAGCAGGCCACCGTGCTGTTCGACCCGGACAGCGGCGAGACCCGCATGATGCGCAGCAAGGAAGACGCGCACGACTACCGCTATTTCCCGGACCCGGACCTGCTGCCGGTGCGCATCGCCGACGAACAGATCGCCCGCATCCGCGGCGAGATGCCGGAACTGCCGGGGCAGATGAAGGCACGCTTCGCCGAGCAATACGGCGTGTCGGCCTACGATGCCGCGCTGCTGACCTCCAGCTTGGCGCAGGCGCAGTACTTCGAGGCGGTAGCTACCGCCACCGGTCAGGGCAAGCTGGCGGCCAACTGGCTGGGCGGCGAAGTGGCGGCGCGCTTGAACCGCGACGGGTTGGACATCAGTGCCTGCCCGATCTCGGCCGAGCGTCTGGCTGGGTTGGTGCTGCGCGTGGCCGATGGCACGCTGTCCAACAAGCTGGCCAAGCAGGTGTTTGATGCCTTGTGGGACAGCGAGCTGTCCGCCGACGCCATCATCGAGCGCGACGGCCTGAAGCAGGTGTCCGATGCCGGCGCCATCGAAAAGATGGTGGAAGAGGCGATTGCGGCCAACCCCAAGGCGGTGGAGGAGTTCCGTGCCGGCAAGGAAAAGGCGCTCAACGCGCTGGCCGGCCAGGTGATGAAGGCGTCCAAGGGCAAGGCCAACCCGGCGCAGGTGCAGGAGATCCTGAAGCAGAAACTGGCCTGACGCGGTTCTGCAGTGCCATCCGGCGGCGCACCCAGGGGTGCGCCGCTGCGTTTTTTGGCTGTGGCCAGTCTTGTCAACGGCATGATTTGACACCCGTTCTCGGGTTGTTTTCGTAAGCCGCTGATTTGCCTCGATTTCTCATTTGAAACAATCTGGTAAGTCATTGTCGCCAAAGGCTAATTGCCAATTTTCGATGTTGACCGGGTAAAATCGTTTCCCTATAGTGGCGAAAAGTGGGGTGAAGTGGGTAATTGTGGGGCGACGGCCCCTAACTTTTCGGCGAACTGTCCAAAGCAAATGATCGGCGGCGTAAGTCTTGTCTCTCTTGATGCCAAGGGGCGTCTGGCCATTCCGGCTAGGCACCGCGAGACACTGCTGTCCGCTTTCGGCCACAAGCTGGTTGTTACCCTCGAATCCTCCGATCACCTGCTGATCTACCCCGAACCCAACTGGAAGCCCGTCGAGCAGCGTTTGCTGGCCTTGCCCAGCGGCAACCCCACGCTCAAAAGCTATCAGCGCCTGGTGCTTGGACACGCCGAGACGCTGGAAATGGACGCTGCCGGTCGCATCCTGCTGCCCGCCCGCCTGCGCGAGTTGACCCAGCTGGACAAGGATGTGGCGCTGGTGGGGATGGGCAACCGCTTTGAACTGTGGGATGCCGCCGGCTGGGACAACCAGACCAGCGTGGCACTCGACATTGACCCCGCTGACCTTGCGCAGCACCTTGGAGATTTCACGCTTTGACCGACGCCGTTTTTGTTCACCGCACGGTGCTACTCGATGAGGCCGTTGCGGCCCTCGCCATTCGTCCGGATGGCGTTTACGTCGATTGCACCTTCGGGCGCGGCGGCCACAGCCGGTTGATCCTGTCCCAGCTGGGGCCGCAGGGTCGCCTGATCGCCTTCGACAAAGACCTGGAAGCCATCGCCGTCGCCACCGCGCTGGCGGCGGAAGATCCGCGCTTCAGCATCGTGCACAACGGTTTCGAAACCTTCGCCAGCGAGTTGGCCGCATTGGGCGTGGCGCAGGTGGACGGCGTGCTGATGGACCTGGGCATTTCCTCGCCGCAGATCGACGATGGTCGCCGCGGCTTCAGTTTCCGTTTCGATGCGCCGCTGGACATGCGCATGGACACCACTCGCGGCATGACCGCAGCCGACTGGCTGGCCACTGCCGACGAGGCCGACATTGCAGAGGTAATCAAGACTTATGGTGAAGAGCGGTTTGCTCGCAAGATCGCAGCAGCCATTGTTGCGCAAAGGGCTGAGCGTCCCCTCGAAACGACGCGTGAGCTCGCCTTGCTCGTTGGGAAGAACGTCCGCACTCGGGAACCAGGTCAGGACCCCGCGACGCGAACCTTCCAGGCGATAAGGATTTTCATCAACCGCGAGCTGGATGAACTCAAGGCGGTGCTACCGCAGGTGGTGTCACATCTGGCACAGGGCGGGCGTCTGGCGGTGATCAGCTTCCACTCGCTGGAAGACCGCATCGTCAAGAACTTCATCCGCGACGCCAGCACCACCGACACCCTGCCGTCGTGGGTGCCGGTGCGCGCCGCCGACATCGCCGAGGCGGCGATCAAACCGGTGGGCAAGGCCATTCGCGGCAGCGAGGAAGAGATCGCGGCCAACCCGCGCGCGCGCAGCGCCATCATGCGCGTGGCCGAGCGCACCGCCGGTGAATGGAAGGGGACGGCGTGAGCATTAACAAGCTCAATGCCGCCTTGTTGGTGGCTGTGATCGGGTGCGCGATGTCGGTGGTGACCTCGCAGCACTTGTCGCGCCGCCTGTACAACGAGCTGGAGAAACAGCAGAAGCTGTCGCGCCAGCTGGATGTCGAGTACGGCCAGCTGTTGCTGGAACAAAGCACCTGGGGCGCGCACGCGCTGATCGAGAAATCCGCCTCCAGCCGCCTGGGCATGCTGACGCCCAGCCAGCGCCAGGTGTACGTGATTACGCCGGAGGGGGTGCGATGAGCCGCGTCTACTCGCCGCCGATCCGCAACACCGTCAAGCCGCATATGCGGCTGGCACCGGGCCGCGTGGCGGTGGTGCAGGTATTGCTGGGTCTGCTGCTGCTGGCGCTGCTGTCGCGGGCGATCTACCTGCAGGTGGTGCAACAGGACTTCCTGCTAAACCAGGGCGAGGCGCGTTTCCGCCGCGCGCTGGTGCTGGAAGCCAACCGCGGCGTGATTACCGACCGCAACGGCGAGCCGCTGGCGATCAGCACCCCGGTGCAGTCGATCTGGGCCAGCCCGGTGGACATGAACCCGGTGCCGACCGCCAAGTTGGCCGCATTGTCGCGGCTGCTGGAGCTGCCGCAGGCCGAACTGCAGCAGAAATTCGCCGACAAGAAGCGCGAATTCGTCTATCTCAAGCGCCAGATCAGTCCGCAGCTGGCACAGCAGGTAATGGCGCTGGGCATTCCCGGCATTGCCAAACAGCAGGAATACCGCCGCTACTACCCGGCCGGCGAGATGCTGTCGCACGTGATCGGCTTTACCGGCGTGGACGGCAAGGGCCAGGAAGGGCTGGAGCTGACCCGCGAGAAGATGCTGGCCGGCAAGGCCGGCAGCCGTACCGTGCTGAAGGACCGTCGCGGTCACATCATTGAAGATGTCGCCGCCATCGAGCCGCCGCGCGACGGCCAGACGCTGGCGCTGTCCATCGACAAGCGCATCCAGTACCTGGCGTTCCGCGAGCTGTCGGCCGCCACCGAGGCGTTCAAGGCCAAGGCCGGCGGCGTGGTGGTGCTGGACGCGCAGACTGGCGAAGTGCTGGCACTGGCCAACACCCCGTCGTACAACCCGAACAACCGTGCGGTGCTGGAGCCGGAAATGCGCCGCAACCGCGCGGTGGTGGACATGTTCGAACCCGGCTCCACCATGAAGCCGTTCACCGTGGCGATGGGCATCGATGCCGGCCGCATCACGCCGGATACCTGGTTCGATACCCGTCCCTACATGATCGGCCCGGCCACGGTGCGCGATTCGCACCCCAACCCGTCGCTGACCGTGTCCGGCATCATCCAGAAATCGTCCAACGTCGGCTCTTCCAAGATCGCGGCGATGTTCAGCCCGGAACAGATGTGGACTTTCTACCGTCAGAGTGGTTTCGGCATCAGCCCGCAGTCCGGCTTCCCCGGTGAAAGCTCCGGTCGCCTGCGCGACTGGCAGGGCTGGCGCCCGATCGAGCAGGCCACCATGTCGTTCGGCTACGGTGTCACCGTCAGCCTGCTGCAGCTGGCACGCGCCTACACCATCTTCACCCACGCCGGCGCGCTGCTGCCGCTGTCGTTCACCAAGCTGGCAGTACCCAATCCGGGGCGCCAGGTGGTGAAGGAAGACACCGCGCGCAAGATGCGCCAGATGATGATCGCTGTGACCGAAGAAGGCGGCACCGCGGTGCGCGCACAGGTGCTGGGCTACCACGTGGCCGGCAAGTCCGGCACCGCCCGCAAGCTGGTGGGCGGCCGTTACGCCTCGGACAAGCACATCGGCCTGTTCGTCGGCTTCGCCCCGGCCACCAACCCGCGGCTGATCGTGGCGGTGATGATCGACGAACCCTCCATCGGCGGCTACTACGGTGGCACCGTATCCGGCCCGGCCTTCTCCAACATCATGGCCGGTAGCCTGCGCATCCTGGGGGTAGAGCCCGACGCTCCCTCCAATAACACACTGATTCCGGAACAACAGATTTCGGAAGTGCGGGAAGAAACATGAAAAGCAGCCTGATCAACTTGCCGGACTGGGACCCTGCGGTACTGCAGGGTCTTGGCGTTGCCGTGAGCCGCGTCGAAACCGACAGCCGCCGCGTGCTGCCGGGTGACCTGTTCCTGGCCTGTCGCGGCGAATACAGCGACGGCCGCGACTTCATCGCCGCCGCGCTGGAAAAGGGTGCCGCCGCGGTGCTGTGGGACGACGCCGACGGTTTTGCCTGGAACCCGGCCTGGCAGGTGCCCAACCTGCCGGTAGCCAATCTGCGCGCCAATGCCGGCATCGTCGCCGCCCATGTCTATGGCCATCCCAGCCGCGACATGGCGGTAGTCGGCATCACCGGCACCAATGGCAAGACCTCGATCTCGCACTGGCTGGCACAGGCCTATGCGTTGCTGGGCGAGAAGGCGGCGCTGATCGGCACCGTGGGCAACGGCTTCTACGGCGAACTGACGCAGACCACTCACACCACGCCGGACCCGATCACCGTGCAGCAGAAACTGGCCGAATACCGCCGCCAGGGCGCTAGCGTGGTGAGCATGGAAGTGTCCAGCCATGGCCTGGACCAGTTCCGCGTCAATGGCGTGGCGTTCCGCAGCGCGGTGTTCACCAACCTGACCCGCGATCACCTCGACTACCACGGCAGCATGGAACAGTACGGTGCCTCCAAGGCCAAGCTGTTCCACTGGCAGGGCCTGCAGCACGCGGTAATCAACGCCGACGACGCCTTCGGCCGCACCCTGGCCGCCGGCATCGACGCCAGCCGTACCCGCGTCATCACTTACGGCCTGGAGCAGGGCGACGTGCGCCCGCTGAGCCTGGCGGCCAACCTGGACGGCCTGCAGCTCACCGTTACCACGCCGTGGGGCGATGCCGACATCAAGAGCCCGCTGTTGGGCCGTTTCAATGCGGCCAATATGCTGGCCTGCCTGGCGGTGTTGTGCGCCAACGGCGTGGCGCTGGACGACGCCGCCCGCGTGCTGGGCAAGATCCAGCCGGCGCGCGGCCGCATGCAGCGCATCGGCAGCAGCCTGGAGCCGCTGGTGGTGGTGGACTACGCCCACACCCCGGACGCGCTGGACAAGGCGCTGGCCACGCTGGCGGATATCCGCCCGGCCGGCAGCAAGCTGTACTGCGTGTTCGGCTGCGGCGGCGACCGCGACAAGGGCAAGCGTCCGCTCATGGGCGGTATCGCCGAGCGCATCGCCGACGTGGCGGTGGTGACCAGCGACAACCCGCGCAGCGAAGACCCGCAGGCCATCATCGACGACATCGTGACCGGCATGCAGGCGCCGGGCCAGGTCGAGATCGACCGCGCCGCCGCCATTCACTGGGCGGTGCTGCAGGCGCGCGTCGGCGACGTGGTGCTGATCGCCGGCAAGGGCCACGAGGAATACCAGGACATCGCCGGGGTGAAGCACCCGTTCTCCGATTTCCGCGTTGCCGAAGACGCGCTGACCGCCTGGGGGGCCGCACATGCTGACGCTGACTGAGGCCGCCGGCATCCTGTCCGGCGAACTGCTCGGCAGCGACGCCCGCTTCCAGCGCGTGGTCACCGATAGCCGCGCGGCGCAGGCCGGCGACCTGTTCGTGGCGCTGAAGGGCGACAACTTCGACGCCCATGACTTCGTGCCGGAGGTGCTGGCCAAGGGTGCGTTTGCACTGGTGCGCCGCGACTTTGCGCCGGCTGGCGGCAGCGTGATCCGCGTCGACGACCCGCGCCTGGCGCTGGGCACGTTGGCCGCAGACTGGTGCGCGCGCCTGAGCGTGCAACGCATCGGCATCACCGGCTCCAACGGCAAGACCACGGTCAAGGAAATGGTGGCCGCCATCCTGCGCGCCCACGCCGGCGACGCCGCGGTGCATGCCACCGCCGGCAACTTCAACAACGACATCGGCCTGCCGCTGACGCTGCTGGCGCTGACCCCGGCGCATCGCTACGCGGTGATCGAAATGGGCATGAACCATTTCGGCGAGATCCGCTACCTCAGCGGCCTCACCCGGCCGCAGGTGGCGCTGGTCAACAACGCCATGCGCGCGCATCTGGGCGGTGGCTTCGACAGCACCGCCGACATCGCCCGCGCCAAGAGCGAGATTTTCGAAGGCCTTAGCGCCGACGGCGTCGCCATCATCAATGCCGACGACGCGCAGCTGCCGGTCTTTGCCGCCGCCGCTGGCGCGCATCGCCAGCTGCGCTTCGGCTTGGATGCTGCGGCCAACGTTAGTGCCCGCGACATCATCGCCAGCGCGACCGGCAACCGTTTCACCCTGCTTTGCCCGCAAGGCGAGCAGGCCATCGAATTGCCGGCCGCCGGCAAGCACAACGTGCGCAATGCGCTGGCTGCTGCCGCGGTGGCGTTGGCACTGGACGTGCCGCTGGCCGCCATCGCCGCCGGCCTGGCCGCCTTTGGCGGCGTCAAGGGCCGGCTGCAGCTCAAGCGCGCCGTCTGCGGTGCCACCGTGATCGACGACAGCTACAACGCCAACCCGGATTCGATGAAGGCCGGCATCGACGTGCTGGCCGCCTACCCGGCGCCGCGCGTGTTCGTGATGGGGCAGATCGGCGAACTGGGCGATACCGCGCGGGCACTGCACGCCGAAGTCGGCGCGCATGCCCGCGCCCGCGGCATCGAGCAGCTGCTGTGCCTGGGCGAGCTGAGCCGGCATGCGGCCAATGCCTACGGCGCCGGCGCACAGTATTTCGACGATCTGCCGGCGCTGCTCGCCGCGCTGGATCAGCAAGTCACCGCCGGCAGCACCGTGCTGGTAAAAGGGTCGCGCTTCATGCGCATGGAGCGGGTGGTGGACCACCTGCAAACACAACAAGAACACGGGAAGGATTAAACGTGCTGCTACTGCTGGCCGATCTGCTGCGCGAACACATTCGCGCCTTCAATGTACTCAACTACGTCACCCTGCGCGCGGTGATGGCGGCGCTGACCTCGCTGGCCATCTCGCTGTGGCTGGGGCCGTGGGTGATCGCCAAGCTCACCGAGCTGAAGGTGGGCCAGGCGGTGCGCAAGGACGGTCCGCAGACCCACCTGGTGAAAACCGGCACCCCGACCATGGGTGGCACGCTGATCCTGCTGGCGATGACGGTGACCACCCTGCTGTGGGCCGACCTGTCCAACCTGTACGTGTGGATCCTGCTGCTGGTGACGCTGGGCACCGGCGCGCTGGGCTTCTACGACGACTGGCGCAAGGTGGTGTACAAGGACCCGAACGGCGTGTCTGCCCGCTTCAAGATGGCGTGGCAATCCACCATCGCCATTGCCGCCGGCGTGTTCCTGCTCACCAGCGCCAAGCTGCCGGCCTCCACCGAATTCATCGTGCCGTTCTTCAAGAACATCGTGTACCCGCTGGGCGGCATCGGCTTCTGCGTGCTGACCTACTTCGTCATCGTCGGCACCTCCAACTCGGTGAACCTCACCGACGGTCTGGACGGCCTGGCGGCGCTGCCGGTGGTGCTGGTGGCTGCCGGTCTGTCGATCTTTGCCTACGTGGCCGGCCACGCGGTGTTCTCCAAATACCTGGGCATGCCGTTTGTGCCGGGCGCACACGAGGTGGTGGTGTTCTGTGCCGCCATCTGCGGCGCCTGCCTCGGTTTTCTGTGGTTCAACGCCTACCCGGCGCAGGTGTTCATGGGTGACGTCGGCGCGCTGGCGCTGGGCGCCGCACTGGGCACCGTGGCGGTGATCGTGCGCCAGGAAATCGTGCTGCTGATCATGGGTGGCCTGTTCGTGATGGAAGCGCTGTCGGTGATGATCCAGGTCGGCTCGTTCAAGCTCACCGGCAAGCGCGTGTTCCGCATGGCGCCGCTGCATCACCACTACGAGCTGAAAGGCTGGAAGGAAACCCAGGTAGTGGTGCGCTTCTGGATCGTCACCATGATGCTGGTGCTGGCCGGCCTCGCCACCCTGAAACTGCGTTGAGGACTCCGTGATGCGCTTCGACAACCGCCACATCATCGTCATCGGCCTGGGCGACACCGGCGTTTCCGCCGCGCGCTGGCTGCTGGCGCATGGTGCGCGCGTCACCATTGCCGACAGCCGCGACAACCCGGCCAATGCGGCCAACCTTGCCGCCGAGCTGGGCGTGTCGCTGCGCCTGGGCGCCTTTGCCGACGCCACTTTCGCCGATGCCGACATGCTGATGGTCAGTCCGGGGGTGAGCATTCGCACCCCGGCCATCGCCGCCTTCGCCGCCCGCGGCGGCGAAGTGGTGGGCGATGTGGAGCTGTTCTGCCGCGCCATTACAGGCAACGGCAGCAAGGTCATCGCCATCACCGGTTCCAACGGCAAGAGCACCGTTACCAGCCTGGTGGGCCACCTGTGCCAGAGCGCCGGGCTGGACACCGTGGTGTGCGGCAATATCGGCCTGCCGGTGCTGAGCGCACTGGCCGAGCGCGAAGCCGCCGGCCAGCAGCCGGACGTCTACGTGATCGAGCTGTCCAGCTTCCAGCTGGACACCACCAGCAGCCTGCGTGCCGACGCCGCCACGGTGCTGAACATTTCCGAGGATCACCTCGACCGTTACCACGATCTGCTCGATTACGCGCACAGCAAGACTGCGATCTTCAGCGGCAGCGGCGTGCAGGTGCTGAACCGCGACGACGTGTTCTGCCGCGCCATGGTGCGCGCCGGGCGCGAGGTACGCTGGTTCTCGCTGCGCGAGGACGTCGATTACGCATTGCAACAGACGGACGGCCGCTACCTGCTTACCATCGCCGGCCAATCGGTATTCGACAGCGTCGAGATGCAGCTGCAGGGCCTGCACAATGCGGCCAACGCACTGGCGGCGCTGGCGCTGTGCGAGGCCATCGGCATCGACCGCGCGCAGTTGCTGCCGGCGCTGAAAACTTTCCGTGGCCTGGCGCACCGGGTGGAATTCGTCGCCGAGTTCGGCGGCGTGATGTTCATTGACGACTCCAAGGGCACCAATGTCGGCGCCACCGAGGCGGCCTTGAATGGCATGACCCGCAAGGTGGTGCTGATCGCCGGCGGCGACGGCAAGGGCCAGGACTTCGCACCGCTGGCAGCGGCCTGCGCGCGCATCGCCCGCGCCGTGGTGCTGATCGGCCGCGATGCGCCGGCCATCCGCGCCGCGCTGGCCGATAGCGGCGTACCGCTGTCCGACTGCGCCACGCTGCAAGACGCCACCCGCGCCGCCGCCAAACTGGCGCAAGCCGGCGACGTGGTGCTGCTGTCGCCGGCCTGCGCCAGCCTGGACATGTTCAAGAACTACGCGCATCGCGCCCAGGTGTTCATCGACACCGTGGCAGCGATCCAGGCAGGGGAGCCACGCTGATGGTCAGCCTCGGCCAGCGCAGCACCGTAACCGCCATCACCGCGCTCGACGAAGCGCTGATGTGGGCGATTGCGCTGCTGCTGTCGATCAGCCTGGTGATGGTGTACTCGGCGTCGATTGCCTATGCCGAGGCCGATCCGGCTACCAACAACCGCTACTTCTACCTGTTCCGCCACATGATCTTCATGACCATTGGCCTGGTAGGCGCCTACATCACCTTTCAGGTGCCGACGACCTTCTGGCAGCAGTATGCGGGCAAGTTTTTCCTGTTCGCCGGCTTCCTGCTGGTGCTGGTGCTGATTCCGGGCATCGGCAAGGTGGTGAACGGTTCGCGGCGCTGGATCAACCTGCTGGTACTGAACCTGCAGCCGTCGGAAGTGATGAAGTTGGCCGCGGCGATCTACGCCGCCGATTACACCGTGCGCAAGGCGGCCAAGCTGCATAGCTTCCGCCAGGGCTTTTTGCCGATCCTGGTGGCCATCGTGTTCGTGGCCATGCTGCTGCTGCTGGAGCCGGACTTCGGCGCGCTGATGGTGGTGATGAGCATCACCATGGGCATCGTGTTTTTGGGCGGCATCAACCTGCGCATCTTCGCCGGGCTGGCGGCGATGGCGGTGGTGGCGATCGCGCTGCTGATCATCACCTCGCCGTACCGGCTGAAGCGGGTGCTGGGCTTCCTCGACCCGTGGGATGACCCGTACGGCAAGGGCTACCAGCTCAGCCACTCGCTGATCGCCATCGGTCGCGGCGAGTGGTGGGGCGTGGGGCTGGGCGGCAGCGTGGAGAAGCTGTTCTACCTGCCGGAGGCGCATACCGACTTCATCATGGCGGTGATCTCGGAAGAATTCGGTTTCATCGGCATCTGCGCGGTGCTGGGGCTGTATGCCTGGATCGTGCGCCGCGCCTTCCACATCGGTGTGGAAGCGAAAAAGCTGGAGCGTTACTACCCGGCGCTGGTGGCGCAGGGCATCGGCATCTGGCTGGGCATCCAGACCTTTTTCAACGTCGGCGTGAACATGGGTCTGCTGCCGACCAAGGGCCTGACGCTGCCGCTGATGTCGTTCGGCGGCTCGGCCATGCTGTGCAACCTCGCCTCGCTGGCGGTGCTGCTGCGAGTGGATTATGAAAATCGACGCCTCATGCGGGGTTTCAAGGTTTGAAACCCCGCATGAACGAGCCGTAAGGCGAGTGAAGCGAAGCGACAGGCGTTGATTTGTCCGAGCCGCGTAGCGGCGAAGGAAAAACCGCCGGCTGATGCGCGATTTGTAGGGTGGGTTAAGGCCGCAGGCCGTGCCCACCAGTGAACAGTAAACGTAGTACCCCGCGGCCAACGTTGGCCGCAGGCAAACGGATTAACGGGCAAGGCCCACGATAGAGAAAGCAAAGATGGCAAAGCGTACGGTCATGGTGATGGCAGCAGGCACGGGCGGACACATCGTCCCCGGCATCGCGGTGGCGCGCGAGCTGCAAAGCCGTGGCTGGGACGTGCTGTGGATCGGCACCGAGCGCGGCATGGAAAACAAACTAGTGCCGCCCACCGGCTTCCCGCTGGTGCGGCTGCCGTTCCACGGCGTGCGCGGCAAGGGGCTGTTCGGCTCGCTGAAGGGCGTGCTGCAACTGGGCGTGGCCTTCGTGCAGAGCCTGCAGCTGCTGTTCCGCCACCGCCCGGACGTGGTGCTGGGCATGGGCGGCTATGTCTGCCTACCCACCGGCCTAGCCGCCGCGCTGCTGTGGAAGCCGCTGGTGATGGTGAATGCCGATGCCGGCCTGCTGCTGAGCAACAAGGCGTTGCTGCCGTTTGCCGATCACCTGGCCTGCGGTTTCGACGGCGATGCCGCGCGGTTGAAGAAGGCGGTGGTGACCGGCAACCCGGTACGCGCCGAGATCGCCGACATGCCGGCACCGGCGCAGCGCTTCGCTGGCCGTACTGGCCCGCTGCGCGTGCTGGTGGTGGGCGGCAGCCTGGGTGCCAAGGTGCTGAACGACACCCTGCCACAGGCGCTGGCGGCGATGCCGGCGGCGGCGCGGCCGCTGCTGACGCATCAGACCGGCGAGAAGAATTTTACGGCGGTGGAGCAGGCATATGCCGCCGCCGGACTGAAGGTTGGCCGCGATGTGACGCTGCTGCCCTTCATCGACAATATGGCCGCGCTGCTGGCCGAGTGCGACGTGATCCTGTGCCGTGCCGGTGCAATCACTGTCAGCGAACTGTGTGCCGCCGGCGTGCCCAGCATCCTGGTGCCGCTGGTGGTGTCCACCACTTCGCACCAGCGCGACAACGCAGCATGGATGGCCGCCGGCGGCGCCGCCATCCATCTGCCGCAGCAGGAGATGAACCCGCAGCAACTGGCCGGTTTGCTGGCAGACCTCAGCCGGCCGCAGTTGCAGCAGATGGCAGAAAAAGCCCGCGCGCTGGCCAAGCCGGCGGCGGCGGCCCGCGTGGCCGACTTGTGCCAGGCACTGGCGGATAGCGAATAGGACAGGGCCCCGACGGGTCCCGAGCAAGAGAAGACACAATGAAACATCGAGTCAAACACATTCACTTTGTCGGCATCGGCGGCGTCGGCATGTGCGGCATCGCCGAGGTGCTGCTGAACCTGGGCTATACCGTGTCCGGTTCCGACATGGCCGACAACGCCGCTACCAAGCGCCTGACCGAGCAGGGGGCGCGCATCCACTTCGGCCATGACGCCACTTATATCCAGGGCGCCGACGTGGTGGTGACCTCCACCGCGGTGAAGGCGGACAACCCGGAGGTGATGGAAGCGCAGGCGCGCCATATCCCGGTGATTCCGCGCGCGATGATGCTGGCCGAGCTGATGCGCTTCAAGCAGGGCATCGCCATCGCCGGCACCCACGGCAAGACCACCACCACCAGCCTCTCCGCCTCGGTGCTGGGCGCGGCCAAGCTGGACCCGACTTTCGTGATCGGCGGCAAGCTCACCGCCGCCGGCACCAATGCCCGCCTGGGCAGCGGCGAATACCTGGTGGCCGAGGCCGACGAATCCGACGCCTCCTTCCTGCACCTGCAGCCGGTAATGGCGGTGATCACCAATATCGACGCCGACCACATGGACACCTACGACCACAGCTTCGACAAGCTGAAGCAGGCGTTCATCGACTTCATCCACCGCCTGCCGTTCTACGGCCGCGCCGTGCTGTGCGTGGACGACGAGCATGTACGCAGCATCGTGCCGGCGCTGAAAAAGCCGGTGACCACCTACGGCCTGGACGACAGCGCCGACATCTACGCCGAGAACGTGGTGGCCGATGCCGGCCGCATGCATTTCGACGTGGTGGTGAAAGGCGAGGGACTGCGCTTCCCGCTGACACTGAACATGCCGGGCCGCCACAACGTGCTGAACGCGCTGGCCGCCACCGCCATCGGCCTGGAGTGCGGTGCCGACGTGGCCGCCATCCAGCAGGGCCTGGCCGAGTTCGCCGGTGTCGGTCGTCGCTTCCAGCGCTACGGCGAGGTGCCGGCCAAGGACGGCGGCAGCTACACCCTGATCGACGATTACGGCCACCACCCGGTGGAAATGGCCGCCACCCTGGCCGCGGTGCGTGGTGCCTTCCCGGAAAAGCGCCTGGTGCTGGCGTTCCAGCCGCACCGTTACAGCCGCACCCGCGACCTGTTCGAGGATTTCGTCAAGGTGCTGTCCACCGTCGACGCGCTGCTGCTGGCCGAGGTGTACGCCGCTGGCGAGGCGCCGATCGTGGCCGCCGACGGCCGCGCGCTGGCGCGGGCGGTGCGGGTGGGGGGCAAGGTGGAGCCGCTGTTCGTCGAACAGATTACCGACATGCAGCAGACCATCAGCGACATGGCGCGCGACGGCGACGTGGTGATCACCATGGGCGCCGGTTCCATCGGCGGCATCCCGGCCAAGCTGGTGGCCGCCGTCAAGGCCTGACACAGACACAAGGTTGGCCGCATGCGCTACATGCGGCAGCAAGGAAGCAAGATGAAGCAGTTTGGCAAAGTGGCAGTAGTGATGGGCGGCAGCTCGGCAGAGCGCGAAGTGTCGCTGATGAGCGGCGGCGGCGTGCTGGCGGCGCTGCAGAGCAAAGGCGTGGATGCGCATGCCTTCGACCCGGCGGAAAAACCGTTGGCGGCGCTGCAGGCAGAGGGCTTTGCCCGCGTGTTCAACATCCTGCACGGCCCGTTCGGCGAGGATGGCACGCTGCAGGGTGCGCTGGAAGCGATGGGCATGCCGTACACCGGCTGCGGCGTGCTGGCGTCGGCGATCTGCATGGACAAGTGGCGCACCAAGCTGCTGTGGAAGGGCGCCGGCCTGCCGATTCCGGCTTTCGAGCTGCTGAACGACGACAGCGACTTCGCCGCCATCGAGCAGCAACTGGGGCTGCCGATCTTCGTCAAGCCGTCCACCGAGGGCTCCAGCATCGGTGTGACCAAGGTGAAGAATCCGGGTGGGCTGCAGGCCGCCTACGAGGAAGCACGTAAGTACGACAGCATCGTGATCGCCGAGCAGTTCATCGGCGGCGGCGAGTACACCTGTGCGGTGATCGACGACAAGGCCTACCCGACCATCAAGATCGAGCCGGCCACCGAGTTCTACGACTACCAGGCCAAGTATTTCCGCGACGACACCGTGTACCGCTGTCCGTCCGGGCTGGCGCCGGCGGTGGAGCAGCGGGCGCGCGAGCTGGCGCTGCAGGCGTTCCGCGTACTGGGTTGCCGTGGCTGGGCGCGGGTGGATTTCCTGATGGACGAGCAGGGCGGCATCTACCTGCTGGAAGTGAATACCAACCCGGGGATGACCAGCCACAGCCTAGTGCCGATGGCGGCGCGGGCAGAAGGCTTGTCGTACGAGGACCTGTGCGTGAAGGTGCTGGCGGCAGCTCATGTGGGATAACCATGCCGTACTGCGGGCGGTGGCCAACCTGCTGCTGACCGCGTCGTTATTGATGTTGCTGTATGCCGGGGGCTTCTGGCTGACACATGCGCCGCTGTTTCCGGTGAAGCGGATCCACATCAGTGGAGAAGTGAACAAGGTGACGCCGGTGCAGTTGAAGTACATCGCGCAGAACGAGCTGACCGGCACGTTCTTCACGCTGGACATCGACAAGACCCGCGGCGCGTTCGAGAAGCTGCCGTGGGTGCGTGAAGTGCAGGTGCGCCGCACCTGGCCGGACCGGCTGGACATCGCGGTCAGCGAGCATGTGGCGCTGGCGCGCTGGGGCGATTCGGGGCTGATCAGTACCGAGGCGCGCTGGTTCGATGCCGCCAGCGACCAGCCGCTGCCGGTGCTGTTCGGCCCGGCGGCGAGCGAGAAGGAAATGGTGAAGATGCTGCAGGCCGCCAGGCAGCAGCTGATGCCGGTGCGCCTGCAGCCGGCCCGACTGTGGTTGTCGGAGCGCGAGGCGTGGCGGATGGAACTGGATAACGGGATCACGCTGGAACTGGGACATGGTGCGGTGCTGGAGCGGCTGGCGCGCTTTGCGCTGCACTGGCCGAAGAGCCTGGCCACGCTGCCCTACCACATCACGTATGTGGATTTGCGTTACCCCAACGGATTCGCCGTGCGGATGCCCGATTACAAGGCGCCGGCGGTGGCAGGAAAGAAGCTTTGAGCTTGGAGCGACAGGTGAGCAAACCTAAGGAAAGCAAGAACATGCTGGTCGGCCTGGATATCGGCACCTCGAAGATCGTGGCGATCGTTGCCGAGGTGCTGGAAGAAGGCCAGATCAATATCGTCGGCATGGGCCAGGTGCCTTCGCGCGGCCTGAAACGCGGCATGGTGGTGAACATCGAATCCACCGTGCAGGCGATCCAGCGCGCGCTGGAAGAGGCCGAGCTGATGGCCGATTGCAAGATCAACGAGGTGTTTACCGGCATCGCCGGCAGCCACATCAAGAGCGTCAACTCGCACGGCATGGTGGCGATCAAGGACCGCGAAGTGACGCAGATGGATATCGACCGCGTGATCGAGACCGCGCGCGCGGTGTCGATTCCGCCGGATCACCAGGTGCTGCACATCCTGACCCAGGAATACAGCATCGACGGCCAGGAAGGCGTGCGCGAGCCGCTGGGCATGAGCGGCGTGCGGCTGGAGGCCAAGGTGCATATCGTCACCGGCGCGGTGTCCGCCGCGCAGAACGTGGCCAAGTGCGTGCGCCGTTGCGGGCTGGAAGTGTCCGACCTGGTGCTGCAGCCGATGGCGTCGGCTAACGCGGTGCTGTCGGAAGACGAGCGCGAATTGGGGGTGTGCCTGATCGACATCGGCGGTGGCACCACCGATATCGCGGTGTATGCCAACGGCGCCATCCGCCATACCGCGGTGATTCCGATTGCCGGCGACCAGATCACCAACGATATCGCCATGGCGCTGCGCACCCCGACCAAGGAAGCCGAGGACATCAAGATCCAGCACGGCGTGTCGCTGGTCGGCCTGGCCGATCCGTCGCAGATGATCGAGGTGCCGGGGGTGGGCGAACGCGGCCCGCGCCAGATGTCGCGCGCCACCCTGGCCGAAGTGATCGAGCCGCGGGTGGAGGAATTGTTCCAGCTGGTGCAGCAGGAGCTGCGCCGCAGCGGCTTCGAGGAAGTGTTGTCCTCGGGCATGGTATTGACCGGTGGTGCCAGCCTGATGCCGGGCATGGTGGAACTGGCCGAAGAAGTGTTCCACATGCCGGTGCGCATCGGCGTTCCGAAGTATGTGGGTGGCCTGTCGGAAGTGGTGAAGAACCCGCGCTTCTCGACCGGCGTGGGCTTGCTGCTGTACGGCAAGGACCAGATGCAGCCTCGTATCGGCCACAAGTCTGATGGCGCCGGTGTGGGGCAGATGTTCCAGAAGATGAAGGCGTGGTTCGCCGGCAACTTCTAAGCAGGTAAGCGATTCGTCCGTCAACAGCTCATCTTTTTACAGGAGAGGAAAAATGAGCGGCATGGTATTCGAAGTAATGCAAGAGACTGCCAACGCGGCAGTCATCAAGGTGATCGGTGTTGGTGGTGGCGGCTGCAACGCCATCGACAACATGATCGACAGCAAAGTGGCTGGTGTGGAATTCATCTGCGCCAACACCGATGCCCAGGCGCTGCAACGCAACAAGGCCGGCCTGAAACTGCAACTGGGCAACAACCTGACCCGTGGTCTGGGTGCCGGTGCCAACCCGGAGGTTGGCCGCAGCGCCGCGCTGGAAGACCGCGAGCGCATCGCCGAGATGCTGCGCGGTGCCAACATGGTGTTCGTTACCGCCGGGATGGGTGGTGGTACCGGTACCGGCGCCGCTCCGGTGGTGGCCGAGGTGGCCAAGGAACTGGGCATCCTCACCGTGGGAGTGGTGACTCGTCCGTTCGAGCATGAAGGCCGCCGCCTGCGCGTGGCCGGCGACGGTATCGACCTGCTGAAAAAGCATGTCGATTCGCTGATCGTGATCCCCAACGAGAAGCTGATGGCGGTGCTGGGTGAAGACGTCACCATGCGCGAAGCCTTCCGCGCCGCCGACGACGTGCTCAAGGGCGCGGTGGCCGGTATCTCGGAAGTGATCACCTGCCCGGGCCTGATCAACGTCGACTTTGCCGACGTGCGCGCGGTGATGGGTGAAATGGGTCTGGCAATGATGGGTTCCGCCTACGCTTCCGGCATCGACCGCGCCCGCGTGGCCGCCGAGCAGGCCGTGGCCAGCCCGCTGCTGGACAACATCACGCTGGAAGGTGCGCGTGGCGTGCTGGTGAACATCTCCACCGCGCCGGGCTGCCTGAAGATGAGCGAATACCGCGAGATCATGAGCATCATCCGTCAGTACGCCGACGACGATGCACAGGTGAAATTCGGTACCGCTGAAGTGGAAGACATGCCGGAAGACACCATCCGCGTGACGCTGATCGCCACCGGCCTGGGGCAGAAGCCGCAGTCCGGCCGTACCGAGCGCCCGGATTACATCAAGGTGCTGAAAACCGGTACCGACAATGTCGCCATGGAAGTGAACTTTGCCGATCTGGAAACCCCGGCGGTGATTCGCGGTGGCCGCGGCCGTCGCGCACCGATGTCGGCGGACTTCTCCGATCCGGAAGTAAGCGAGTCCTACGACATTCCGGCCTTCCTGCGCAAACAGGCGGACTGATAGTCCCGGCTTATTGAGCGCGGTGGATGAATCAATCAGGGCCGAAAATGGCCTGTGATAACATTGCCGCCATCAATCAAGTCAGGGATGTATTCATGATCCTGCAGCGCACGCTGAAACAGACGATCAGCGCAACCGGCGTTGGTTTGCACTCCGGCGAGCGGGTGAAACTCACCCTGCACCCGGCCGCGCCCGACACCGGCATCGTCTTTCGCCGCACCGACCTGCCCGCGCCGGTCGAGGTGGCGGCACAACCGTCGCTCGTGAACGACACGCGCCTCTCCTCGACGCTGGTGACAGACACCGGCGTGCGTGTCGGCACGATCGAGCATTTGATGTCGGCTTTTGCAGGGCTGGGCATCGATAACGTGGTTGTGGATGTAACGGCGGCAGAGATTCCCATCATGGATGGCTCTGCCGCACCGTTCATCTTTCTGTTGCAGACGGCTGGCATCGAGGAACAGGCCAGACCGAAGAAATTCATCCGGGTGAAACAGCCGGTGGAAGTGGTGGAAGGCGACAAGTGGGTGAAGCTCACCCCGCACGACGGTTTCAGCGTGGAGCTGTCGATCGAATTCAACCACCCGGCGTTCAACCGCGCACCGCAGACGGTGCACATCGACTTCGCCTCGCGCTCGTATATCGACGAGATCAGCCGCGCGCGCACCTTCGGCTTTATGCACGAAGTGGAATACATGCGCCAGCACGGCCTGGGCCGCGGCGGCAACCTCAACAACGCCATCGTGATCGACGACGAATACGTGCTCAACCCGGAGGGGCTGCGCTTTCCGGACGAGTTCGTGCGCCACAAGATCCTAGACGCCATCGGCGACCTGTACATCGTCGGCCATCCGCTGATCGCCGCCTTCAGCGGCTTCAAGTCCGGTCACGCGCTGAACAACAAGCTGCTGCGCGTGCTGCTGGATACGCCGGAGGCCTGGGAGTTCGTGTCCTTCTCGCAGCCGGAAGAGGTGCCGTCCAGCTTCCACCGCCTGCCGGAAGTGCTGTAAACAAGGTTGGCCGCAACAAAAAAGCCGCGAAGCAGTTCGCGGCTTTTTTGCTGGGTGGAGGTTGTTACAGCTTGCGTTCTTTTTCCAGCTGCGGCGTGCGGTCGAGATGCGCGGCCTTGTTCAGGTTACTGTGGATTTCCTCCAGCGTCGGCGGCGCCCAGCCCTTCGGGCACATGGCGTCGATCAGTTCGCGGCGCACCCAGTCATTGGCGGCTACGCCGCGCCAGCTGTTGTTCTGCGCCTCGATCCAGCGCTTGTTGACCGTATCGCCATAGGCGTAGCTGCGCAGCTGGCGCTTGATGCAGTAGAGTCCTTCGCGGCTGATGTTCTCGATACCGCTGCTGCTGAGCTGGCGCAGGGTGTAACGAATCACTTCGTCCTCGCCCAGCTGCATATCCGATATGTCGACAAATACCTTGGGGCGCACGCTGGCCGGCATCGGCAGCTCCAGCCATTGCGGCGTGCTGGCGTACGCCGGGACGGCCTGCGGTTTTTCCTGCCAGACAAAATCTTCCACATAAGGATTCAGCGGTATTTGACGCGGGCGGTTCTTGCCCGACAGGTCGGCATGCGCCAGGTTGGCTGCCAGCAGCAGGGCAAGGGCGAGGGGCAGCTGTTGCGAGAATTTGTTCAAGATAAGGTCCTGGGTTGTCCAATGCGCAGCTGGTAACGGCGGCGGCCTGTTTCTCGGCCGCCCATGCCCCAGCTGATCTCGGAAAAGCCGACGTCGCCACGGGCGTTGACGGTCAGCAGGGAAGAGGCTCGCGTACCGTAGTCACGGCCTACGATGAAAACAGGGGACAGCATTTTTTCCAGCGCCAGACCGACGCCGGTATTCGGCAGTTCCGCCACGTTGGCCGCAGTGGCGTCGCTGAGCCAGGGCAGTACCTCCGCTTCCTGCGGCGGGCGGCGCAGCGTGGCCAGCTGCGCGCGCAGGCGTTGGCTCTTGAACCACGGCGTGTCCATGTCAGCATTGGCCAGCACGTGGATGCCGGGGCTGACGCGGTTGAGCATGCCGCTGCGGCTGTTGAAGTGCAGCAGGTCGTTGCTGGGGCCGAACAGCAGGTTGAAGGCGCCGAACTCGTGGCGATGTTCGCGCAGCCAGGCGGCAAACGCCAGCGGCTCCTCGTCGCCGGTGACAAAGCGCTGTACCAGTTCGCCACGCGAGCGCGTGCCGCCTGGCGGGCGGCCATCGCGGATATGGGTAACCGCGGCCAACCTGCCGCGGGTATCGATCGCCAGCCAGCTGCCGCCGGCCTGCAGGTCGCGCCCGCCCAGCGTCTGCGGTGCATCCTGCCAGAACTCCAGCGCGGCGCTGGGACGGCGATAGTACTCGTCACGATTGGCGAGCAGCACCAGCGGGCCAAGGGCCGGTGTCTTGTAAGCCAGGGCAATCACGCACATGGTTGGGGCTTTGCGGGCAAGCTCATTTAAAATGACCGGTTTATTGTAGCGACTAAGCGTGCAGGGAGCGACTATGCAGCCAGATCAACAGCTGGACCTCTCCGGTCTGAATTGCCCATTACCGATTTTGCGCTCGAAAAAAGCGCTGGCCACCATGGACAGCGGCCAGGTGCTGTCGGTGCTGGCCACCGACCCGGGAGCACCCAAGGACTTCGAAGCGTTCTGCCGCCAGACCGGCAACCAGCTGCTGGAATCGTCGGTCACAGCAGAAGGCAAGTTCCTGCTGGTTGTCCGCCGCAAGTAAGGCTTGCGGCCAACGTATTACCGGATTCGCCCATTAGAAACTGAAAGGCCCGACATGAAACTCACCCTTACCCGCCCGGACGACTGGCACCTGCACCTGCGCGACGGCGTCGCCATGCAGGCGGTGCTGCCGGATACCTGCCGCCAGATGGGCCGCGCCATCGTGATGCCCAACCTCAAGCCGCCGGTGACCACCGTCGAGGCCGCCGCCGCCTACCGCGAGCGCATTCTGGCGGCGCGTCCGACCGGCAGCCAGTTCGAGCCGCTGATGACGCTGTACCTGACCGAAACCACCAGCGCCGAGGAAGTGCGCAAGGCCAAGGCCAGCGGTTTCGTGCACGGCATCAAGCTGTACCCGGCCGGCGCCACCACCAACTCCGACGCCGGCGTGCGCGACGTGGCCAATGCCATGACGGCGCTGGAAGCGATGGCGGAAGTGGGCATGCCGCTGCTGGTGCACGGCGAGGTGACCGATCCGAATGTGGACGTGTTCGACCGCGAGGCGGTGTTCATCGACACCGTGTTCGAGCCGCTGATGCAGCGCCTGCCGCAGCTGCGCGTGGTGTTCGAGCACATCACCACCCGCCAGGCCGCCGAGTATGTTGCCGCCGCCCCGGCCAACGTGGCGGCCACCATCACCGCCCACCATTTGCTGATGAACCGCAATGCGCTGTTCACCGGCGGCATCCGCCCGCATCACTACTGTCTGCCGGTGCTGAAGCGCGAACTGCACCGCGAAGCGCTGGTCAAGGCCGCCACCAGCGGCAGCGCCAAGTTCTTCCTCGGTACCGACAGTGCACCGCACGCGCGCCACGCCAAGGAAGCCGCCTGCGGCTGTGCCGGCATGTACACCGCCAATGCTGCCATCGAGCTGTATGCCGAAGCCTTCGAACAGGCCGGCGCGCTGGACAAGCTGGAGGCCTTCGCCAGTTTCAACGGCCCGGCATTTTATGGCCTGCCACGCAATGCCGATACCATCACTTTGCTGAAAGAAAGCTGGCAGGTTCCGAGCGCGCTCACCTATGGTGAAGAGGAACTGGTACCGCTGCGCGCCGGCGAGCATGTGCACTGGCGATGCCTGCCATGAGCCTGACTCATGGCTTGGCATGAAATTAGTGTTTCTACAACATTTCTATGAAAGAAATGCTACGCCTAGATGGGGGTTTAGCGCGGAAAGCGGTTTTTCACTCTTGTAGCAGCTATGTCTGCTGTGCATAATGGCCTCGCCTTTGCGTACTGTATCCACACAGTTTGTTTTTCAGAACGACCTGCACGCCGCAGGTCGTTTCTTGTTCAAGGAGAGCAGGAGAATATGAAAAAAGCGATGACTATCAGCGTAGTAGCCGCTTCCGTTGCCCTGGCCCTGGCCGCCCCGAGCGCCCTGGCCGCCAAGGTGCCGGCTGGTGTCCAACTGGCCGCCAAGCAGGAACTGACCCGTAACAACGGTTCCGAAGCCGAATCCCTCGACCCGGCGCTGGCCGAGTCCGTTGGTGCCAACAACATTGCCCGCGACCTGTTCGAAGGTCTGACCGCGACCGACGCCGACGGCAAGGTCGTACCGGGCGTGGCCGAGTCCTGGAAACAGACCGACCCGACCACCTGGGTATTCAAGCTGCGCAAGAACGCCAAATGGTCCGACGGCAGCAATGTGACCGCTGATGACTTCGTTTACGGTATCCGCCGCTTCCTGGATCCGAAAACTGCCTCTCCTTATGCCACCACCTACGGCATTTTCCTGGTTAACGGCCAGGAAGCCGCCGAAGGCAAGAAACCGCTGATCGACGTGGGCGTGAAAGCGGTCGACAAGTACACCCTGGAAATCAAGACCCCGTACCCGGTAGCCTTCATGCCGGAACTGGTGTCCAACACCCAGCTGGGCCCGGCGCCGAAGCAGGCGATCGACAAGTTCGGCAAGGACTGGACCAAGCCGGGCAAGTTCGTCGGCAACGGTGCCTTCGTGCTGAAAGACTGGATGGTGAACAGCAAGCTGATCATCGAGAAAAGCGGCAACTACTGGGACAAGGCCAACGTACAGTTGACCAAGGTGACCTACCTGCCGATCGAAGACGGTTTTGCCGACGTGAAACTGTTCCAGTCCGGCGAAAACGACTGGGTATACCAGCTGCCCCCGGGCACCTATGAGAAGTACAAGGCCGAGCTGCCGAAAGACATCCGCAACGCGCCGATGCTGGGCCTGCGTTACTACGGTCTGAACGCCAAAGACCCGATGATGAAGGACATCCGCGTGCGCAAGGCACTGTCGATGGTCATCGACCGCGACATCCTGTCCGCCAAGATCACCGCTGACGGCCAGGTACCGGCTTACAGCGTGGTGGTGCGCGGCACTGCCGGCGCCGACGTGACCAGCTACGACTGGGCGAAATGGCCGATGGCCCAGCGCGTGGCCGAAGCCAAGAAGCTGCTGGCCGCTGCTGGCGTGCAGCCGGGCGCCAAGATCAAGTTCACCTACAACACCAGTGAATACCACAAGAAGATGGCGATCTTCGCCGCTTCCGAATGGAAGTCCAAGCTCGGCCTGAACACCGACATGGAAAACATGGAGTTCAAGGTGCTGCTGAAGAAGCGTCACGACGGCGACTACCAGATTGCCCGTAACGGCTGGGTAGCCGACTACAACGACGCCACCACCTTCCTGGCGCTGGTGCAGTGTGGCAACGACCAGAACGACAACGGCAACTGCAACCCGAAGGCAGAAGAACTGATCAAGCAGGGTAACCAGAGCAAGGACGCGGCCAAGCGCAAGCAGCTGCTGACCCAGGCTACCAAGATGATCATGGACGACTACCCGATGATCCCGCTGTTGCAGTACACCGTACCGCGTCTGGTGAAGTCCTACGTTGGTGGCTACTCCACCAAGAACCCGATGGACCGCTACCGCAACAAGGACCTGTACATCATCAAGCACTAAGTGCCTGATGGTAGGCGGGGAGGCCGCGCCTCCCCGTTGTCCAAGGCCGGGCCCCGTATCGCGGGCGCCCGGCTTATAGTTGTTACAAGTGCTGTCGGCGTGTCTGGTACCGGCTGCTCCCACAAGGCGCAGGCGGGTGCAGGGTTTCCTGCTGCACTCTCCCGACCGGGCACTCACCCTCCCGACTTGGAGTATTCCCCCTATGTGGTCTTACGCTTTTCGCCGCGTATTGATGACGATTCCCACATTGCTGCTCGTCATCACCGTCTGTTACCTGATGCTGCACGCTACCCCCGGTGGCCCGTTCGATACCGAACGCAAGATTTCCGCCGCGGTGCTGGCCAACCTGCAGGCCAAATACCATCTGGACCTGCCGCTGTGGCAACAATACCTCTATTACCTGAAGAGCCTGCTGCAGGGTGACCTGGGCGCCTCTTTCCGCTACGCCGACTGGAGCGTGAACGACCTGGTGGCCAATGCGCTGCCGGTATCGCTGGCCATCGGCGGCGGCTCGCTGCTGCTGTCGGTGTTCATCGGCGTCGGCCTCGGCATCATCGCCGCGCTGCGCCAGAACAGCATGGTCGACTACCTGGTGATGCTGATCGGCAACCTGGGCAGCGCCTTCCCGTCCTTCATCATCGGCCCGGTGCTGATCATGGTCTTCGCCATCTGGTTCCCGCTGCTGCCGGCCGGCGGCTGGAACGATTTCCAGCTCAGCTACATGGTGCTGCCGATGGCGCTGCTCACCTTCATCAACGTGTCCACCATCGGCCGCGTGATGCGCGGCAGCCTGATCGAAGTGCTGAACTCCAACTTCATCCGCACCGCCAAGGCCAAGGGCCTGCCGCTGCGCACCATCGTGTTCCGCCACTCGCTGAAACCGGCGCTGATGCCGGTGGTGTCGGTACTGGGGCCGCTGGCGATCTCCTCCATCACCGCCGCGGTGGTGACCGAGTCGGTGTTCTCGCTGCCGGGCCTGGGCAAGCTGATCGTCAATGGCGCCTCCAACCGCGACTACACCCTGGTGCTGGGGCTGGTGGTACTGGTCACCGTGGTGGCCGTGGTACTCAACCTGCTGGTCGATCTGGCGTATGCGCTGCTTGACCCGAAAATCCGCTACTGAGCGTCGCAAGGAAACCGAACATGTTGAGAAGTAAACAGAAAGCCGCGGCCGAGGCCATTGCGGCCAACGTTGGCGTGGTAGCGGTCGACGGCCGCAGCCCGTGGCGCGACGCGCGCGAGCGCTTTTTCCGCAACAAGGCCGCCGTGCTCAGCCTGGTGATCCTCACCCTGATCACCCTGGCCTGTATCTTCGGCCCGATGCTGCTGCAGCACAGCTATGAAGACACCGACTGGGAGGCGATGAGCCTGGCGCCCACCCTGCTTAACGGCCACTACTTCGGTACCGACGAGCTGGGCCGCGACCTCTTGGTGCGCTGCCTGATCGGCGGCCGCATCTCGCTGATGGTGGGCCTGCTGGCCACCATCGCCTCGGTGACCATCGGCATCGTCTGGGGCGCCACCGCCGGCTTCCTCGGCGGCAAGGTGGACACCGTGATGATGCGCATCGTCGACATGATGTACGCGGTGCCCTACCTGCTGATCGCCATCCTGATGGTGACCCTGCTGGGCCGCGAGTTCTACCTGGTGGTGCTGACCATCACCGTGTTCTCGTGGATGGACATGGCACGGGTGGTGCGCGGCCAGACGCTGTCGATCAAGTCCAAGGAATACATCGAGGCGGCGCGCGCCATCGGCGTGTCCACCAGCAGCATCATCTTCCGTCACGTGGTGCCGAACCTGCTGGGCATTGTGGTGATCTATACCACTGTGACCGTGCCGGGCGTGATCCTGACCGAATCGGTGCTGTCCTTCCTCGGCCTGGGGGTACAGGAGCCGATGACCAGCTGGGGCGTGCTGATCGAAGACGGCACCGGGGTGATGGAAACCACACCGTGGATCCTGCTGTTCCCGGCCGCCCTGCTGTCGGTCACCCTGTACTGCGCCAACTATATCGGCGACGGCATGCGCGACGCGCTGGACCCGAAGGATCGTTGAGGACTACACCATGAGCCTGTTGCAAGTGAAAAACCTGGGGGTACAGTTCCAGACCCCCGATGGCTACGTGTATGCCGTCAACGGAGTGAACTTCGAGCTGGAAAAAGGACAGACCCTGGGCATCGTCGGCGAATCCGGCTCCGGCAAGAGCCAGAGCGTGCTGGCGATGATGGGCTTGCTGGCCAAGAACGGCAAAGCCACCGGCGAAGCGCTGTACAACGGCCAGAACCTGCTGACCATGAGCCCAAAGCAGCTCAACGGCATCCGCGGCGACCGCGTGTCGATGATCTTCCAGGATCCGATGACCTCGCTGAACCCCTACCTGACGGTAGAGCGCCAGATGACCGAGGTGCTGCAGCTGCACAAGAACATGACTCGCCGCGAAGCCAAGAAGCGCGCCATCGAGCTGTTGGAAGCGGTGCGCATCCCGGAAGCGGCACGCCGCATCGACATGTACCCGCACGAGTTCTCCGGCGGCATGCGCCAGCGCGTGATGATCGCCATGGCGCTGCTGTGCGAGCCGGAAGTGCTGATCGCCGACGAACCGACCACCGCGCTGGACGTGACCGTGCAGGCGCAGATCCTTAGCCTGCTGAAGGACCTGCAGCGCGACTTCGGCACCGCCATCGTGATGATTACCCATGACCTGGGCGTGGTGGCTGGCCTGTGCGAAAAAGTGATGGTGATGTACGGCGGCCGCGTGATGGAATACGGCCAGTCCGACGACATCTTCTACCGCCCGACCCACCCGTACACCATCGGCCTGCTGGGCGCGCTGCCGCGCCTGGACCACGACGGCGACACCCTGATCAGCATCCCGGGCAACCCGCCGAACATGGCGCACATGCCCAAGGGCTGTCCGTTCTCCGAACGCTGCGCCCATGCCACTGCGCATTGCGTGGAGGTGCTGCCGACGCTGGAAGCCGCCGGTAACCAAACATCCGTGCTGCGTGCCTGTCACAAGCCGGTCGCTGAACTGCAGATCATCAAGGAGAAGGCGCATGTCTGAACGCCAGCCCATCCTGTCGGTCCGCGACGTCAAGGTGCACTTCCAGGTGAAGAGCAACAACGCCTGGCCGTGGACCCCGAAGAAAACCCTGAAAGCGGTCGATGGCGTCAGCTTCGACCTGTACGCCGGTGAAACCCTGGGCGTGGTCGGCGAATCCGGCTGCGGCAAATCCACCCTGGCCCGCGCCATCCTCAACCTGCACCCGGCCAAGTCCGGCGAAATCGTGTGGATGGGCAAGGACCTGACCAAGGGCAGCGAGAAGGACTGGCTGGCGGTGCGCAAGGACATCCAGATGATCTTCCAGGATCCGCTGGCGTCGCTGAACCCGCGCATGAACATCGGCCAGATCATCGGCGAGCCGCTGCGCGTGCACCGGCCGGAGCTGTCCGCCGCCGAGGTGGACAAGCGCGTGCGCGCCATGATGGGCAAGGTCGGCCTGCGCGAGCAGATGATCAACCGCTACCCGCACGAGTTCTCCGGCGGCCAGTGCCAGCGTATCGGCATCGCCCGCGCGCTGATCCTGGAACCGAAGCTGATCATCTGCGACGAGCCGGTATCGGCGCTGGACGTGTCGATCCAGGCGCAGATCATCAACCTGCTGAAAGAGCTGCAGCGCGAGATGGGCCTGGCGTTGATCTTCATTGCCCACGACCTGGCGGTGGTGAAGCACATCTCCGACCGCATCCTGGTGATGTACCTGGGCCGTGAGATGGAGCTGGCGGAGAAGCACGCGCTGTACGACGCCCCGAGCCACCCGTACACCCGTGCGCTGCTGTCGGCGATTCCGATTCCGGACCCGAAGCTGGAGAAGAACAAGCAGATCCAGATCCTGCAGGGCGATCTGCCCAGCCCGATGAACCCGCCGTCCGGCTGCGTGTTCCGCACCCGCTGCCCGCTGGCACAGGAACGTTGCGGCAAGGAAGAGATCGTGCTGCACGCGGTGAGCGACAAGTCGCAATCGTCCTGCCTGCTGGTGTAAACGCTACAAGGTTGGCCGCACAGCCGGCCCGGCATGCAAAACCCCGCTACGGCGGGGTTTTTTCATGGTACCGGCAAGGGGAGGGGGCTGAGCAAGCCAGTGCACCGTGGTCGGACGTTACGCAGCCAGGTCCACATTGCTAGTCGGCTGCAGCGTGCCGGCGACGCTTGCCCGGGGGACGCAAGACGTGTGGCCAACGTGGCCGGTATCCCGCCGCGTTCACTGCAGCTGCGGGTAGCTCAGCAGCGCCAGATGCAGGCTGTTGAAGGCGCTATGCGCGACGATGGCCCAGCCCAGCTGGCCACTGGCGCGGTAGATCAGTGCATAGGCCAGGCCGGCCAGGCTGGCACACAGCAGCCACACCGGCCCGCCGCCGGCGTGGGCCAGGCCGAATAGCAGGCTGCACAATAGCAGGCGCGCCAGCGGCGGCCAGCTTGTCGGCAGCAGCTGCGGCAGCGCGCGGCGGAACAGCGCCTCCTCCGCCAGGCTGGTCAGCAGCAGGTTGCCGGCCAGCCAGTACGGCCACCAGCTCGGCCATTTCACATCGACACGCACCAGCCCCAGCAGTAGCGCAGCGGCCAAGGCTACGGCGAGCAACAGCAGCGCGGCGGCAAGCTGCGGCCAACGTTGGCCGCGAGGCTGCGGCCGCCATTCGGGGTACAGCCATAACAGCAGGCAGCCGGCCAACGCCTTGTCCAGGCCCCAGCGCAGCAGGTAGGGGCTGCTGTCGGCGGCCAGCTGGCCATGCCACAGCGTCAGGGTGGGGAAGCCCGGCAGCAGGTGCAGACCCAGTGCCAGCGCGATGGCCAGCAGCCCGCCGCGGGCTAGTGCCGGCTGGCGCCGCTGCCAGTACAGCAGTGCCGTGGTCAGCAGTAGCGGCGGGATGGCGGCCGCGCCGAGCAGCCTGGCCATGGCGGCGAGCGGCAGGCAGGCCGCCAGCAGCCAGGCGGCCGCACGGCGGCGGCTGGCCAGCAACAGCAGCGCAGTGGCGGCCAGCAGGGCGAAAGCGAGCTGTTGCGGCAGGCTGAGGGCGGGCATGGCGGCTTATTCCGGCAGGCAAGAAAAAACCGCCAAGCTAGCTTGGCGGTTTGTCATGTCGAGGCAGCTCAGGCCAGCTTGCCGTGGCACTGCTTGTAACGTTGGCCGCTGCCGCACGGGCAGGGGTCGTTGCGGCCAACGCGCAGGCCCTGCGCCGCCAGCGCGTCCGGCGAGAACGGGTTGCCCTCGTCCGCCACCGCCGACGGCAGCTCGTCGTGGTGCAGCTCCATGCCGGCCACTTCGTGCGGTGCCACCGCTTCCAGGTCGGCATCGCTGCGCACCTGCACCGTCATCAGCACGCTGACCACGCTGTGCTTGATGCGATCGAGCATGGCGGAGAACAGCTCGAACGCCTCGCGCTTGTATTCCTGCTTCGGGTTCTTCTGCGCATAGCCGCGCAGGTGGATGCCCTGGCGCAGGTGATCCATCGCTGCCAGGTGCTCGCGCCAGGTGTTGTCCAGCATCTGCAGCACCAGGCCATGCTCGAACTGCTGCATCTGCTCGGCGCCGACGGCGGCCACCTTCTCGGCGTAGCTGGCGGTCGCCTGCTCCAGAATGCGCTGCTTGATGTCCGGGATGTCCAGCGTCTGCTCGGCCTGCAGCCAGGCGGCTACCGGTGCCTGCAGCTGGAATTCGGCTTCCAGCGCGCGCTCCAGCCCGGCCAGATCCCACTGTTCTTCCATCGACTCCGGCGGTAGGTGCAGGTCCACCAGGTCGGACAGCACGCCGTCACGCATATTGCTGACGATGGCGGACACATCCTGGTCTTCCAGAATCTCGTTGCGCTGCTGGTAGATCACCTTGCGCTGGTCGTTGGCAACGTCGTCGTATTCCAGCAGCTGCTTGCGGATGTCGAAGTTGCGGCCTTCCACCTTGCGCTGCGCGTTCTCGATGGAGCGCGACACCCACGGATGCTCGATGGCCTCGCCGTCCGGCATCTTCAGCTTGTCCATGATCATCGCCACGCGTTCGCCGGCGAAGATGCGCAGCAGCGGGTCTTCCAGCGACAGGTAGAAGCGGCTGGCGCCCGGGTCACCCTGACGGCCGGCACGGCCGCGCAGCTGGTTGTCGATGCGGCGCGATTCGTGGCGTTCGGTGCCGATGATGTACAGGCCGCCGGCGGTCAGCACCGCCTCGTGGCGCTGCTTCCATTCGCTGCGGATGGCGTCGATGCGGGCGGCCTTGTCGGCGTCGGACAGCGACTCATCGCTTTCCACCGCCTTGATCTGCGGTTCCGGGTTGCCGCCCAGCACGATGTCGGTACCGCGGCCGGCCATATTGGTGGCCACGGTGATCACGCCGGGGCGACCGGCCTGCACCACGATGTCGGCTTCGCGCGCATGTTCCTTGGCGTTGAGCACGTTGTGCTGCAGGTCGGCCTGGGTCAGCAGCTGCGATACCAGCTCGGAGTTCTCGATGCTGGTGGTGCCCACCAGTACCGGCTGGCCGCGGGCGATGCAGTCCTTGATGTCGCCGATGATGGCGTTGTACTTCTCGCGCGCCGAGCGGTAGATCTTGTCCTGGTGATCCTGGCGCACCATCGGGCGGTTGGTCGGAATCACCACGGTTTCCAGCGCGTAGATGTTCTGGAATTCGTAGGCTTCGGTGTCGGCGGTGCCGGTCATGCCGGACAGCTTGCCGTACAGGCGGAAGTAGTTCTGGAAGGTGATCGACGCCAGCGTCTGGTTCTCGCGGTTGATCTGCACGCCTTCCTTGGCTTCCACTGCCTGGTGCAGGCCGTCGGACCAGCGGCGGCCGGCCATCAGGCGGCCGGTGAATTCGTCGACGATCACCACTTCGCCGTCCTGCACCACGTAGTGCTGGTCGAGGTGGAACAGCGCGTGCGCCTTCAGCGCGGCGCCCAGGTGGTGCATCAGGGTGATGTTGGCCGCGGAGTACAGGCTGTCGCCGTCGCCCAGCAGGCCCATGCTGGCCAGGATCTGTTCGGCGTGTTCGTGGCCGGCTTCGGACAGCAGCACGCTGTGCGCCTTCTCGTCCACCCAGTAGTCGCCTTCGCCTTCCTCGGTTTCCTGCTTGCTCAGCAGCGGCGGCACCGCGTTCATCGCGCGGTACATGTCGACGTTGTCTTCGGCCGGGCCGGAGATGATCAGCGGCGTGCGTGCCTCGTCGATCAGGATGGAGTCCACTTCATCCACCACGGCGTAGGCCAGCGGACGCTGCACCTTCTCGTCGATGCTGAACACCATGTTGTCGCGCAGGTAGTCGAAGCCGAACTCGTTGTTGGTGCCGTAGGTGATGTCGCAGGCGTAGGCCTGCTGTTTCAGGTCGTGCGGCATCTGCGACAGGTTCACCCCCACCGACAGGCCGAGGAAGTTGTACAGCTTGCCCATGATGCCGGCGTCGCGGCTGGCCAGGTAGTCGTTGACGGTAATGACGTGCACGCCCTTGCCGGCCAGCGCGTTCAGGTACACCGGCAGGGTGCCGACCAGGGTCTTGCCCTCGCCGGTACGCATCTCGGCGATCTTGCCCTCGTGCAGCACCATGCCGCCGATCAGCTGTACGTCGAAGTGGCGCATGCCCAGTGCGCGGCGCGAGGCCTCGCGGCAGACGGCAAACGCTTCCGGCAGCAAGGCGTCCAGTGTCTCGCCCTTGGCGTGGCGCTCCCGGAATTCGGCGGTCTTGGCGGCCAACTGCTCGTCGGACAGCGCTTTCATCGCGTCTTCCATGCCGTTGATGCGGGCGACAACCTGGCGGTACTGCTTGAGCAGTCGATCGTTGCGGCTGCCGAATACTTTCTTGAGGAGCGACGAAATCATCTTGTGGACATCCAGCGGCCAGCGGCCGAATCGAAAAATGGGCCAAAGTTTAACACAGGCGAATCCCCAGTTAATGGGGGCGACTTTGCAGCTAATCAAGAGCTGTGCTATCGGGCAGGGCGCCGGGCGCGGCGGCAACGCGGCGGCGAGCACGGCTGGCGGGCATTTGGGCTACACTGCAGGCCGATTGTTTCGTCTTGTATCCACATGAGCAGCCAACTCTTCAGCCACTTCGGCAAGAAGGACCAGCAACTGGCCGACCTGACCGCCGCGGCGCAGGCCATTCTGCTGCTGGACCGCGCCTTCAAGCGCCTGCTGCCCGGCCGCCTGGGCGAGCAGTGCCAGGTGGCCTGCGTGCGCGGCGGCGAGCTGGTGGTGTTCGCCCACAACAGCACCGTGGCGGCACGGCTGCGGCTGCTGGGCAACAGCGTGGTGGCGCCGCTGGCGCGCCAGGGCTACCCGCTGAGCAGCCTGCGGGTGAAAGTGCTGCCCACCCCGCCGCGCAAGCCGCGGCAGAAATCCTTCGCCCTGTCCGAGGCCGGCATCGACGCCTTTGCCCGCGCCGCCGACGAGGTGCGCAACCCGGTGGTGAAAGACGCGCTCAAGCGACTGTTGCGGCACCACAAGGGCTGACGCCCGCGCCGCCGTTGCGGCCATCTTGTTGTCATCCCTGCGCGGCAGCATGTCGCGTGCTGGCAAGCTTGTTGCATCACCGCCGGCACGGGTAAGCTGCCCGCCAGCAGCCGCAGAGCTGCCTTGCGCCAGATACGACGCCAGACGTCAACTGGCCCAGCCACCAGGGATACCGGAACGAAATGATTAGCTTGCATACCCATCCGCTGCGCCGCAGCCTCAACGACGAGGCGCACGCGCGGCCGCCGGTGGCGATACCGTCGCCGGCCAGACTCACCACCCTCACCCTGTTCTTCGACGATGCCGAGCTGGAGCAACGCGCCGCGATGCAGGATCTGGCCAGCCGCCTGGGCCTGCCGCAGCCGGAGCCGGGCCAGGTGCACTACACCGGCGTGGCCGGCGACCTCACCGTGCGCTGGGCGCTGCATACCGAGTTCGCGCGCTACAGCTTCGTGCTCAGCGGCGACTTCGTCGAGCCGTTCGAGCGTACCCCGCTGGACCGCCTGCCGGGCGACTGGCTGGGGCGCCTGCCCGGCGAGCTGATGGTGGCCACCCACGCGGTGCTGCTGCCGGCCGACCAGGAGGCGCCGGCGGCCGAGATCGCCCAGCGCTGGTTCGGCGGCCACGACCTGATCGGCGCCGAGATCGGCGACGGCAACGGCGTGGCCTACACCGACCTGCGCCTGCACCCGGACCCGCGGCTGGCGGAAGGCTTCAGCCGCTTCGTGCTGATCGACCGCGACATGGGGCCGTCGCAGTCCGGGCGCATGGTGCAGCGGCTGTTCGAGATGGAAACCTACCGCCTGCTGGCGCTGCTGGCCTTGCCGGAAGCCAAGCGCCAGATGCGCGAGCTGGATCGCCTCGGCACCCTGCTGCGGCGGGTGACGCTGCGCATGGCGCAGCAGCAGGGCCACGACGCCAGCATGCTGGACGAGCTCACCGACCTGTCGGCGCAGGGCGAGCAGCTGATCGCGCAGAGCCAGTACCGCTTCGCCGCCGCGCGCGCCTACTACCAGCTGGTGGGGCGCCGCATCGACGAGCTGCGCGAGCGCCGCCTGTCCGGGCTGCAGCCGTTCCACGAATTCATGGAGCGGCGGCTGGGGCCGGCGATGGAAACCTGCGCCACCGCGGTGCGGCGCCAGGAGCGGCTGATGACCCGGCTGCAGCGCAGCACCGCGTTGCTGCGCACGCGGGTGGAAGTGGTGCACGAGGAGCAGAACCGCGCGCTGCTGGCCAGCATGGACCGCCGCGCCGCGCTGCAGCTGCGGCTGCAGGAGACGGTGGAAGGGCTGTCGGTGGGGGTGCTCACCTACTACGCGGTGGGGCTGCTGGGCTATCTGTTCAAGGCCGGCAAGGCCGCCGGCCTGCACCTGAACGTGGAGCTGCTCACCGGGCTGGCGATTCCGCTGGTGGCGCTCACGGTGTGGCTGGGCATGCGGCGGGTGAAGCGCGGCCTGCAGCACTGAGCGACCGCTGAGGTAGACAACAGGGCCGGCGCATCGCGCCGGCCTTTTTGCCGGCCTGGGGCCAACGTTGGCCGCATAAAAAAAGACCGCCATCCCTCGATGATGGCAGTCCAAAGGAGCCGGCGGCACCAGGCCGCCTTGCTGTTACTACGGTTTCATCGCCTGGCGGATCTGCTCGATGCCGGCCGGGTCGTCCAGCGTGGTGAGGTCGCCCGGGTCGCGGCCTTCGGCCAGCGCCTGGATCGAGCGGCGCAGCACCTTGCCGGAGCGGGTCTTGGGCAGCTGGTTCACAAAGTACACCCGTGCCGGGTTGGCGATCGCCCCCAGCTGCGCCGCCACCTGCGCGATCACCTCTTTCTCCAGCTGGCTGCGGCTGGCCGGGTCGTCCAGCAGCGCCGGGTTGCGCACCACCGCGAACGCCTTCGGCACCTGGCCCTTGAGGCTGTCTTCCACCCCCACTACCGCCACCTCGGCGATGGCGCTGTGGCTGCTGACCGCTTCCTCGATCTCGCGGGTGCCCAGCCGGTGGCCGGCGACGTTGATCACGTCGTCGGTGCGGCCGAGGATGGTGAAATAGCCGTCGGCGTCCTTGATGCCCCAGTCGAAGCTGGAATAGACCAGCTTGTCCGGGAACAGGCTGAAGTAGGTGTCGACGAAGCGCTGGTCCTGCTGCCAGATGGTGCTCATGCAGCCCGGCGGCAGCGGTGGCAGCACGCCGATCACGCCTTTTTCGCCGGGGCCGACTTCCTCGCCGGTGGCCTCGTTGAACAGGCGGACGTCGTAGCCGTACACCGGCAGGCCGGGGCTGCCGTATTTCACCGCCTTCGGTTCCACGCCGTTGCACAGCGTCAGCATCGGCCAGCCGGTTTCGGTCTGCCAGTAGTTGTCCAGCACCGGCACCTGCAGCTCGCCGGCGATCCAGCGCGCGGTCGGCTCGTCCAGCGGCTCGCCGGCCAGGAACAGCGCGCGCAGGCTGGACAGGTCGTATTTGTGCAGCCAGGCCGGGTCCTGCTTCTTCAGCACCCGCACCGCGGTGGGGGCGGAGAACATCACGCTGACGCGGTATTTCTCCACCAGCTGCCACCAGATACCCGGGTCGGGGTGCACCGGCAGCCCTTCGTACACCAGGGTGGTCATGCCGGTAAGCAGCGGCGCGTACACGATGTAGGAATGGCCCACCACCCAGCCGATGTCGGAGGTGGAGAAGAAGCATTCGCCCGGCTTGCCGCCATAGATGTATTCCATGCTGGCCGCCAGCGCCACCGCATAGCCGCCGGTATCGCGCTGCACGCCCTTGGGTTTGCCGGTGGTGCCGGAAGTGTACAGGATGTAGCTGGGGTGGCTGGACTCCACCCATTCCACCTCGGCGCGGTCGTTCAGGTGCTGCTCGCGCAGGCTGTCGTAGTCCAGGTCGCGGCCCGGTTTCATCATCGGCGCCTCGGCCAGCCCGCGGTTCACCAGGATCACCTTGTCCGGTGCGGCGCTGCCGGCCAGCGCCAGCGCCTCGTCCACCAGTGGCTTGTACGGAATCAGCTTGCCACCGCGCAGGCCGGCGTCGGCGGTCACCATCACCTTCGGCGCGGCGTCTTCGATACGGGTGGCCAGGCTGGCGGAGGCGAAGCCGCCGAACACCACCGAGTGGATGGCACCCAGCCGCACGGTGGCCAGCATGGCGAACACGGCTTCCGGAATCATCGGCATGTAGATCAGCACCCGGTCGCCTTTTTGCACCCCCTGCGCCTGCAGGATGGCGGCGAAGCGCGCCACCTCGGCGTGCAGTTCGCGGTAGCTGTAGCTGGTCTCGATGCCGGTTTCGGTGGACACATAGGCCAGCGCGGTCTGCTCCGGTCGCTCGGCCAGGTGGCGGTCCACCGCGTTGTAGCACAGGTTGGTCAGCCCGCCGGCGAACCACTGCCGGAACGGCGGCTGCTCGTAGGCCAGCACCTGCTCGCATGGCCGCTGCCAGTGGATGCGCTTGGCCTGTTCGCCCCAGAACGCTGCGGGTTGTTCGATGGAATGGCGGTGGAACGCCTGGTAATTCGCCATGTCGGGAGTCTCCTGGTTGTGCCGCGCGGTGGGGACGCTGTTTTTATCAAGCGGTTGCTTGTCGGACAAAGTAAGGGCAGCGGTGGCGCGTGGTCAATGCCGGGCTGGCGCAAGGCGGCGGGCAGGGCGGCAAAGCGTTGTACAAATCCCGATAAAGCAGGCACTTGCCGCGCGGCGGCGGTCGGGCGGCGCGCGGCCGGGCGGCGATAAACACTGGCCGGCAGCGCCCGCTTTGCAGTACCCTGCCATGCATAACAACCGCCGCCGTTGCAGGACAAGACCATGGACATCAAGCATTACATGAACGTAGTCGGCCAGGCCGCCCGCAAGGCCAGCCGTGCGCTGGCCCGCGCCGACAGCAACCAGAAAAACAAGGCACTGCATGCCATCGCCGACGCCATCGAGCGCGAGCTGGAGCGGCTGATTGCGGCCAACATGCAGGACCTGGCCGCCGCGCGCCAGAACGGCCTGGACGAGGCGCTGATCGACCGCCTGACGCTGTCGGAGAAAACCGCGCGCGGCATGGCCGAGGGCTTGCGCCAGATCGCCGCGCTGCCGGACCCGGTCGGCGAGATGAACGACTTCACCTACCGCCCGTCCGGCATCCAGCTCGGCAAGATGCGCGTGCCGCTGGGGGTGGTGGGCATCATCTACGAGGCGCGGCCGAATGTGACCGCCGACGCCGCCGGGCTGTGCCTGAAATCCGGCAACGCGGTGATCCTGCGCGGCGGTTCCGAGGCCTTCCACAGCAACCAGGCGATTGCCGCCTGCGTGCACGAGGGTCTGCGCGTGGCCGAGCTGTCGCCGCACGCGGTACAGGTGCTGGAAACCACCGACCGCGCCGCGGTGGGCGAGCTGATCACCATGAGCGAATACGTCGACGTAATCGTGCCGCGTGGCGGCAAGGGCCTGATCGCGCGCATCAGCCAGGAGGCGCGGGTGCCGGTGATCAAGCACCTAGACGGCAACTGCCACGTCTACATCGACGACACCGCCAACCCGGACAAGGCGTTCAACATCGCGCTGAACGCCAAGACCCACCGCTACGGCACCTGCAACACCATGGAAACCCTGCTGGTGCACACCGCGTTTGCCGAGTTCATCCTGCCCAGGTTGGCCGCGGCATACTGGGAGAAGGGCGTCGAGCTGCGCGGCTGCGAGCGCACCCGCGGCATCCTCGGCGAGCAGGTGGTCGCGGCGACCGAGGCGGACTGGGAAACCGAATACCTGGCGCCGATCCTGGCCATCAAGGTAGTGGGCGGCATCGACGATGCCATCGAGCACATCAACCACTACGGCAGCCACCACACCGATGCCATCGTCACCGACGACTACGGCCGCGCGCGCCGCTTCCTGCGCGAGGTGGATTCCGCCAGCGTGATGGTGAATGCCAGCACCCGCTTCGCCGACGGCTTCGAGTACGGCCTGGGCGCCGAGATCGGCATCTCCACCGACAAGATCCACGCCCGCGGCCCGGTGGGCCTGCTCGGCCTCACCAGCCAGAAGTGGGTGGTGCTCGGCGACGGCCAGATCCGCAGCTAAACCGCGCCGCCTGCCTTGCGCACCACACCCCGCCGGCCGGCGGGGTTTTTCACATCCGCCACGCCTGGAGTCGCCCGATGCCGCACAGCATGCTCATCTCGCCGGATTCCCGCTTCAGCCTGCCGCAGCAGGTGGAGGCGGTGTGCATCAAGCTGGTGGCGCGCCGCGGGCTGGTGGCCGGCTTGTCGGCGCCCAGCGCCGCCATCCTGCTGCACTTCGTGCTGGACGCGGAAGGCGTGCTGGCGCAGGTGCCGTTCTGGCCGTGGTTCGCCGTGCTGTGCCTGGCCTTGTTCCAGCAACTGCTGCTGGATGCCTGGGTGCTGGTGCACAAGCCGGATGCGCGCATGCTGCAACGTTGGCCGCAGCTCAATGCCGCCAGCCTGGCGCTGGTCGGCCTGGCCTGGGGCAGCGCCGCCTGGTGGCTGCAGTCCGCGTCGCCGCTGTGCAGCATGATGCTGTACCTGGTGCTGGCGGCGGTGGGCGCGCTGGCGATGATCGTGCAGGCGGCATTCATGCTGGCGGTGGTCAGCTTCGAGCTGGCGCTGCTGCTGCCGGGCATGCTGCACGGCCTGGGCAGCAGCGAGCGCATGGCGCACTACATCGGCGTGGCCAGCCTGCTGTACTTCGGCCTGCTGTGGCTGTACGGCTGGGTGGTGCACCGCCAGCTGCGCCACGGCGTGCGTGCCAGCGTGCAGGCGGTGCTGCTGAACGAAGACCTGATGGCGGCCAACGTGCGCGCCGCCAATGCGCTGCAGGCGCTCAAGCGTGAGCACCAGCAGCTGCAGCAGGCGCTGCAGACCATCGAGCGCATGGCGCACGTCGACGAGCTGACCCAGCTGCCCAACCGCCGCGCGGCGATGGCCGAACTCAAGCGGCTGGTGCAGGCCGATGCGGCGGCGGCGCTGGTGTTACTGGATGTCGATCACTTCAAGCAGGTAAACGACACCTACGGCCACCATGCCGGCGACGCGGTGCTGCGCGGCCTGGCCGAGCGGCTGCTGGCCTGTCTGCGCCAGGACGACCTGCTGGCGCGCTTCGGCGGCGAGGAATTCGTGCTGATCCTGCCCGCCACCGCGCCGGCCGATGCCTGCCTGCTGGCGCAGCGGCTGTGCGACACCCTGGCGGCTGAACCCTTGCCGGTGGAGGGCGCCAGCCTGCGGGTCACCGCCTCGTTCGGCGTCACCGCGCATCGCGGCGGCGAGGCGTTGCACGGCTGGCTGGCGCGCGCCGACGAGGCGATGTACCAGTCCAAGCACGCCGGGCGCAACCGGGTGACGCTACTGGCGTGAGGTGTTGGCCGCAGGCCACAGCGCGCGGCCATTTTCCCGCCTGATCAATATATTTAACAGCAATGTTCCGCATGGCGGAACGTTGTGCTTGCCTGCGAAACTGTATCGCGCATAATCGCAGCAAGCGCGGCGCAGTTCGCACCGTGAATTTGATCAGGAGTCCGTCTGATGCAGCATCCCGTACCCAGCGCCGAACAAGCGCAGTGGCTCAGCGCCAGTGGCGTGCGTGACGTCGAGCTGGCGTTTGCCGATGTCACCGGTTTTGCGCGCGGCAAAACCCTGCCGAGCAAGGCCTTCATCCAGGGCCAGCCGCTGCGCATCGCCCGCGCGGTGGCGATCCAGAGCTGTATCGGCGAGTTTCCGGATTACCGCTACTACGGCGAGAACGACCCGGACGTGCTGCTGCTGCCGGACATGAGCACCCTGCGCCCGGTGCCGTGGGCGAACACCCCGCGCGCGCTGGTGCTGTGCGACAACGTCGACCACGACGGCAGCCTCAGCCCGCTGGCGCCGCGCAGCGCGCTCAAGGCGGTGCTGGCGCGCTATGCCGCCCGCGGCTGGACGCCGGTGGTGGCGCCGGAGCTGGAGTTCTACCTGTTCGCGCCGGACGCCGACGCCGATGCGCCGTTCCAGAATCCGGCGCTGCGCGGCGGCCGCCGCGAGCAGGGCTTCGACTCGTTCAGCTTCAGCACCCTCAACGACCACGAAGCCTTCTTCGACGACATCTACCGCGGCTGCGAGCAACTGGGCATCCACACCGATACCTGGGTACACGAGATGGGCCCCAGCCAGTTCGAGATCAACCTCAAGCACGGCGATGCGCTGGCGCTGGCCGACCAGACCTTCCTGTTCAAGACCCTGCTGAAGGAAACCGGCCTGCGCCACGGCCTGCGCGTGGTGTGCATGGCCAAGCCGCTGGCCGGCCAGCCCGGCAGCTCGATGCACATCCACCAGAGCGTGGTCGACGGCAACGGCCGCAATGTGTTCAGCCAGCCGAACGGCGAGGGCAGCCATGCCTTCCTGCACTACCTCGCCGGCCTGCAGCGCTACCTGCCGCAGCTGATGCCGCTGTATTGCCCCAGCCCCAACTCCTTCCGCCGTTTCGTCAAAGGCTTGGCCGCACCGGTCAACCTCAGCTGGGGCATCGACAACCGCTCGGTGGGGCTGCGGGTGCCGGTATCCGGGCCGGAAGCACGACGGGTGGAAAATCGCCTGCCGGGCTGCGATGCCAACCCCTACCTGGCGCTGGCCGCCAGCCTGGGCGCCGGCCTGCTGGGGGTGGAGGAAGAGCTGCAGCCCACCGCCGCCGCCGAGGGCAATGTGTTCAACCAGCAGCTGGATGCGCCGGAACTGCCGGCCACGCTGGAGGCGGCACTGGCCGCCCTGCGCGGCGGCGACGCCTGTAGCCGGCTGTTCGGCGCCGAATTCGCCGCCGCCTATGCCGCGGTGAAGGAAGTGGAGCTGGCCAGCTTCCAGGGCGAGATCAGCGCCTGGGAGCGGCGCTACCTGGCCACGCTGGCGTAAGCGCCGCGCAGCCTGCCGGCCATACCGCCGGCAGGCTGTTTTCATGCGCCAGACGCCGGCCGGGCCATGGCGCAAACGCAGGCAGGGCCGGCATTGTCCATGCTGTTGGCGTAGCCTGGCGTGGCAATGCCAAGCTATAGCAAAACGATATATCTACTAGTTAGCTATCCATATTTTGCAGGGTGAGCAGTCGGCCGATACTGCCGCCATGCAGACACCAATTCCTACCCTGTTCATGCGCGGCGGCACGTCGCGCGGGCCGTTCTTCAAGGCAGCCGATCTGCCGGCCGACGAGGCACTGCGCAACCGCGTGCTGCTGGCGGTGATGGGCTCGCCTGACCGGCGCCAGATCGACGGCCTGGGCGGCGCCAACCCGCTGACCAGCAAGGTGGGCATCGTCGACCTGGGCAGCGAGCCGGGCATCGACCTGACCTTCCTGTTTGCGCAGGTCACGCCGGACAAGGACACGGTCGACACCACCCCCAACTGCGGCAATATGCTGGCCGCGGTGGTGCCGTTCGCGCTGGAAACCGGGCTGCTGCAGCCGCAGGGCGCAACCAGCACCTTCCGCGTGCTGACGCTGAACACCGGCATGGCCTGCGACGTGACCGTGGAGACCCCGAACGGCCAGGTGCGCTACGACGGCGACGCGCGCATCGACGGCGTGCCGGGCAGCGCGGCGCCGATCACCATCAATTTCCTCGATACCGCCGGCTCGGTGTGCGCCGGCCTGCTGCCCACCGGCCAGGTGCGCGACACGGTGAGTGTGGCCGGCATCGGCGACATCGACGTCACCTGCATCGACAACGGCATGCCGCTGGTAATGCTGCGCGCCAGCGACGTTGGCCGCACTGGCTACGAGAGCGTGGCCGAACTGAATGCCGACGACGAACTGAAGAGCAAGCTGGAAGCACTGCGCCTGGTATGCGGCCAACGTATGGGCCTGGGCGACGTCAGCAAGAAAACCTATCCCAAGATGACGCTGATCGCGCCGCCGCGCGAACCCGGCGCCAGCCTCAGCACCCGCAGCTTCATCCCGCACGTGTGCCACGACGCCATCGGCGTGCTGGCGGCGGTGACCGTGGCCACCGCCTGCGTGCTGCAAGGCTCGATTACCGACGGCATCGCCCGCGTCGCCGCCGGCCAGCGCAAGGTGGTGTCGGTGGAACACCCCACCGGTGAATTCTCGGTAGAGCTGGAAACCGATGCGGCCAACCCGCAGAACGTTACCCGCGCCGCCCTGCTGCGCACCGCGCGGCTGATCATGCGCGGTGAAGTGATGGTGCCCGTCGCCGTTTGGGACGGGCAGCAGTAAGCCCCGGACACACACACATCGTCTGCGCGGCGTCGTTGCGAATAACAGAGAGCGACAACGACCCGCGCCGGCAGCTCCGCAGGGCAAGGCAGTTTTCCCTAGGCGCCACAGAGCGCTACTACTAGAAACAACACAACGTTGGAGAGATTCATGTCACAGCAATCCGTTGATGTGCAGTCGTTTATCGACCGGCACCCGTTTTCCCCGTTCCAGTGGTTCGTGTTCGCGCTGTGCTTCTGCATCGTGCTGCTGGACGGTTTCGATACCGCCGCCATCGGCTATGTGGCGCCGTCGCTGCTGAAGGAGTGGGGCATCGCCAAACCGGCGCTGGGCCCGGTGCTCAGCGCGGCGCTGTTCGGCCTCGCCGCCGGCGCCTTGTCCGCCGGCCCGCTGGCCGACCGCCTGGGCCGCAAGAAGGTGCTGGTGGCCTCGGTGTTCGTGCTCGGCCTGTTCACCTATCTGTCGTCGCACGCCGACACGCTGCAGCACCTCACCGTGCTGCGCTTCATCACCGGCGTCGGCCTGGGCGCAGCGATGCCCAACGCGGTGACGCTGATGAGCGAATTCTGCCCCACGCCGCGCCGCGCGCTGCTGACCAATGCCATGTTCTGCGGCTTTCCGCTGGGCGCGGCGCTGGGCGGCTTCCTGGCTGCGTGGATGATCCCGCAGTGGGGCTGGCGCAGCGTGTTCGAAGTCGGCGGCATCGTGCCGCTGCTGCTGGTGGTGCTGCTGCTGGCGGTGCTGCCGGAATCGGTGCGCTACATGGTGGCCAAGGGCCAGCCGCGCGAACGCATCGCCGCCGCACTGGCACGCATCTCGGCCTCCGCCCGTGACATCCCGGCCTTCCACCAGCGCGAAACCCGGCAGGAAGTGGCCGGCAAGAGCGGCCTGGGCGTGGTGCTGTCGCCGGCCTACCGCACCGGTTCGCTGATGCTGTGGCTGGCCTACTTCATGGGCCTGGTGATCTTCTACGGCGTCATCAACTGGATGCCGGTGCTGTTCAAGGAAGGCGGCATCGACCCGAAAGTGGCGATGCAGATTGCCGCGCTGTTCCCGCTGGGCGGCATCGGCGCCGTGTTCTGCGGCTGGCTGATGGACCGCTTCAACGCCGACCGCATCATCGCCATCGGCTTCGTGCTCACCGCGGTGTCCATTTACGCCATCGGCCAGGTGGTGGGCAATGTCGGCCTGCTGATGGTGGTGGTGTTCGTCGCCGGCACCATCATGAACACCGCGCAATCGTCGCTGCCGGCGCTGGCCGCCGGTTTCTACCCCACCCAGGGCCGCGCCACCGGCGTGTCGTGGATGCTGGGCATCGGCCGCTTCGGCGGCATCGCCGGCTCCTTCCTGGTGGCCGAGCTGACCCGCCGCCATCTCGGTTTCGACCAGGTGTTCCTGGTGCTGGCCATCCCCGGCCTGATCGCCGCCGCCGCGCTGTTCATCAAGCACCGCGCGCACCCGGAGACGGGCGACAAGCCGGCGGTGTCTGCCACGCTGGGGCATTAAGCCAGCAGCTGTATTGCGATGCGGGGCCGGCCAGTGGCCGCCCGCGGTAACCGACCCACGCGGTCCCGCCTGTTTCAGGAGTAAAAGCATGATCATCGACATCCACGGCCACTACACCACCGCGCCCAAGGCGCTGGAAGACTGGCGCAAACGCCAGGTCGACAACCTGGCCACCCCCGAGCTGGGGCCGAAAGTCTCCGAGCTGCAGATCAGCGACGACGAGCTGATCGACACCATCGAAAGCAACCAGCTGCGGCTGATGAAGCAGCGCGGCGCCGACCTGACCATCTTCAGCCCGCGCGCCAGCTTCATGGCGCACCACATCGGCGACTTCAACACCTCGGCCACCTGGGCGGCGATCTGCAACGAGCTGTGCTACCGCGTGGCGCAGCTGTTCCCGGAGCACTTCATCGGCGCGGCGATGCTGCCGCAAAGCCCGGGCGTGGCTCCGGCCAGCTGCATCTCGGAGCTGGAAAAGTGCGTCAACGATTACGGCTTTGTCGGCATCAACCTCAACCCGGACCCGTCCGGCGGCCACTGGACCAGCCCGCCGCTGTCCGACAAGCAGTGGTACCCGATCTACGAAAAGATGGTGGAGTACGACATCCCGGCGATGATCCACGTCTCCACCAGCTGCAACTGCGCGTTCCACACCACCGGCGCGCACTACCTGAACGCCGACACCACCGCCTTCATGCAGTGCCTGACCTCGGACCTGTTCCGCGACTTCCCGACGCTGAAGTTCGTGATCCCGCACGGTGGCGGCGCAGTGCCGTACCACTGGGGCCGTTTCCGCGGCCTGGCGCAGGAGCTGAAAAAGCCGCTGCTCAAGGATCACCTGCTGAACAATATCTTCTTCGACACCTGCGTCTACCACCAGCCGGGCATCGACCTACTGACCCGCGTGATTCCGGTGGACAACGTGCTGTTCGCCTCCGAGATGATCGGCGCCGTGCGCGGCATCGACCCGGAAACCGGCCACTACTACGACGACACCAAGCGCTACATCGAGGCGGCCAAGCTGACCGCCGACGAGCGCCAGCAGATCTACGAAGGCAATGCCCGCCGCGTGTATTCGCGTCTGGACGCAGCACTGAAGGCCAAGGGCAAGTAAGGACACCACGATGACACAAGCCATGAACCAACTGGGTATCGTCAAACGCAACATCGAGCGTGCCGATCCGAAAGCCGTCGCCAAGCTGTCCTGCTTCGGCGTGGCCACCATTCACGAAGCCATGGGCCGCGTCGGCCTGATGAAACCGTATATGCGCCCGGTGTACCGCGGCGCCAAGATCTGCGGCACCGCCGTGACCGTGCTGCTGCAGCCGGGCGACAACTGGATGATGCACGTGGCCGCCGAACAGCTGCAGCCGGGCGATGTGGCGGTGGCCGCCTGCACCACCGACAACGAGGACGGCTTCTTCGGCGACCTGCTGGCCACCAGCTTCCAGGCACGCGGCGCCAAGGGGCTGATCATCGACGGCGGCGTGCGCGACGTGGAAGAACTGGAACAGATGGGCTTCCCGGTATTCAGCCGCGCCATCAACGCCAAGGGCACCATCAAGGCCACGCTGGGTTCGGTGAACATCCCGGTGATCTGTGCCGGCGCACTGGTGAACCCGGGCGACGTGGTGATTGCCGACGTGGACGGCGTGGTGGTAGTACCGGCGGCGATTGCGCAGCAGGTGGCCGATGCCGCCGAGAAGCGCGAGAGCTTCGAAGGCGAGAAGCGCGCCAAGCTGGCCGCCGGCGTGCTGGGCCTCGACATGTACCAGATGCGCGAGCCGCTGGAAAAAGCCGGTCTGCGTTACATCGACTGACACGGCGCCACGCCGCAAGGTTGGCCGCATGCGGCCAACCTTTAGCTCAAGGACAGAATCATGCAATTTCAGAAAACCCCGGGCTGGCTGGACTGGTATCAGGGCCCGAGCCAACCCAAGTTCCAACTGCCGGCCGGCGCGGTGGATGCCCACTGCCACGTGTTCGGCCCCGGCGAGGAGTTCCCGTACGCGCCGGAACGCAAGTACACCCCGTGCGATGCCAGCAAGCAGCAGCTGTTTGCCTTGCGCGACCAGCTGGGCTTTGAGCGCAACGTGATCGTGCAGGCCACCTGCCACGGCGCCGACAACCGCGCGCTGCTGGACGCGCTGCTGCATTCCGACGGCAAGGCGCGTGGCGTGGCCACCGTGCGCCGCGACATCAGTGATGAACAACTGCAGGCGATGCACGACGCCGGCGTGCGCGGCGTGCGCTTCAACTTCGTCAAGCGGCTGGTGGATTTCACCCCCAAGGACGAGCTGATGGAGATCGCCGGCCGCATCGCCAAGCTGGGCTGGCACGTGGTGATCTACTTTGAAGCCGTGGACCTGCCGGAGCTGTGGGATTTCTTCAGCGGCCTGCCCACCACCGTGGTGGTGGACCACATGGGCCGCCCGGATGTGAGCAAGCCGCTGGACGGCCCGGAATTCGCGCTGTTCCTGCAGTTCATGCGCGACAACCCGAACGTGTGGAGCAAGGTAAGCTGCCCGGAGCGGCTGTCGCTGACCGGCCCCAAGGCGCTGGCTGGCGAACAGGCAGCCTATCGCGACGTGGTGCCGTTTGCGCGCCGCGTGGTGGAGGAGTTTCCGGATCGCGTGCTGTGGGGCACCGACTGGCCGCACCCCAACCTGAAAGACCACATGCCGGACGATGGCCTGCTGGTGGATTTCATCCCCCATATCGCGCCAACGCCGGAGCTGCAGCACAAGCTGCTGGTGGATAACCCGCTGCGCCTGTACTGGCCGGAACAAGTGAAAGGCTGAGCGATGTCGCTGCAAAAACCGTACAAGGACATTCCCGGCACCGTGATTTTCGATGCCGAGCAATCGCGGCTGGGCTACTGGCTGAACCAGTTCTGCATGTCGCTGATGAAGGCCGACAACCGCGCCCGCTTCAAGGCCGACGAGCGCGCCTATCTCGACGAGTGGGCAATGAGCGAGGAGCAGAAGCAGGCGGTGCTGGATCGCGATCTGAACCGCTGCATCGCGCTGGGCGGCAATATCTACTTCCTGGCCAAGATCGGCGCCACCGATGGCAAGAGCTTCCAGCAGATGGCCGGCAGCATGACCGGCATGACGGAAGAGGAATACCGCGACATGATGCTGGCCGGCGGCCGCTCCGCCGAGGGCAACCGCTACCCGGGCGAGGACGGCGATGCACAGCCGCAGCACCAGCCGCAGGGCAAGGCCGGGCAGGCAAACACTGGAGACAAGCACTGATGGCACGCATTACCGCATCCGTTTACACCTCGCACGTGCCGGCCATCGGCGCGGCGCTGGACCTGGGCAAGGCGCAGGAGCCGTACTGGCAGCCGGTGTTTGCCGGTTACGACTACGGCAAACAGTGGATCAAGGAACAGAAGCCGGACGTGATCTTCCTGGTCTACAACGACCACGCCACCGCCTTCAGCCTGGATTGCATTCCCACCTTCGCCATCGGCACCGCTGCCGAATTCCAGCCGGCCGATGAAGGCTGGGGCCCGCGCCCGGTGCCGGTGGTGAAAGGCCACCCGGAGTTGGCCGCACACATCGCGCAAAGCGTGATCCAGGACGACTTCGACCTCACCATCGTCAACAAGATGGACGTGGACCACGGCCTGACCGTGCCGCTGTCGCTGATGTTCGGCGAGCAGCACCCGCAGCAGGGCGCCTGGCCGTGCGCGGTGATCCCGTTCGCGGTGAACGTGGTGCAGTACCCGGTGCCGTCCGGCCGCCGCTGCTTCCAGCTGGGGCAGGCGATCCGCCGCGCGGTGGAATCGTTCAGCGGTGACCTGAACGTGCAGATCTGGGGCACCGGCGGCATGAGCCACCAGCTGCAGGGTCCGCGCGCCGGCCTGATCAACCGCGAGTGGGACAACGCCTTCCTCGACCAGCTGATCGCCGACCCGGCCGAACTGGCGCAGCTGCCGCACATCGATTACGTGCGCGAAGCCGGCTCCGAGGGCATCGAGCTGGTGATGTGGCTGATCGCGCGCGGCGCGATGGCGGACGTGGCCGGCGGCCCGGCGCCAGAGGTAAAGCAGCGCTTCTACCATGTGCCGGCGTCCAACACCGCCGTAGGCCATCTGATTCTGGAAAACCCGCGCTGAGGCCCGGCCTCGCGCAGCAGGAGACAATTCATGAGCAAAACCATCAAGGTTGCGCTGGCTGGCGCCGGCGCCTTCGGCATCAAGCATCTGGACGCCATCAAGAACATCGCCGGCGTGGAAGTGGTGTCGCTGGTTGGCCGCCGTTTTGATGCCACCAAGGAAGTGGCCGACAAGTACGGCATCCCCCATGTAGCCACCGATCTGGCCGACGCACTGGCGCTGCCGGAAGTGGACGCGGTGATCCTGTGCACCCCCACCCAGGTGCACGCCGCGCAGGCGCTGCAGTGCCTCAAGGCCGGCAAGCATGTGCAGGTGGAGATTCCGCTGGCCGACAGCCTGGCCGATGCCGAGGCGGTGGTAGCGCAGCAGCAGCAGAGCGGCCTGGTGGCGATGGTGGGGCATACCCGCCGCTTCAATCCCAGCCACCAGTATGTGCACCGCAAGGTGCAGGCCGGTGAATTCAACATCCAGCAGATGGATGTGCAGACCTACTTCTTCCGCCGCAGCAATATGAACGCGCTGGGCCAGGCGCGCAGCTGGACCGACCACCTGCTGTGGCACCATGCCGCCCACACCGTGGACCTGTTCGCCTACCAGGCCGGCAGTCCCATCGTGCAGGCCAATGCCATCCAGGGTCCGATCCACCCGGAACTGGGCATCGCCATGGACATGTCGATCCAGCTGAAGGCGGCCAACGGCGCCATCTGCACGCTCAGCTTGAGCTTCAACAACGACGGCCCGCTGGGGACGTTCTTCCGCTACATCGGCGATTCCGCCACCTACATCGCCCGCTACGACGATCTGTACAACGGCAAGGAAGAGCAGATCGACGTATCGAAAGTGGAGGTGTCGATGAACGGCATCGAGCTGCAGGACCGCGAATTCTTCGCCGCCATCCGCGAAGGCCGCCAGCCGAACGCCTCGGTCGCCTCGGTGCTGCCGTGCTACCAGGTGCTGGCCAAGCTGGAACAGCAGCTGAACGCTCATCTGTAAGACCCGGAGATCCGCATGCAACAGCGACAACTCGGCCCGTTCACCGTCTCGGCCATTGGCCTCGGCTGCATGAACCTCAGCCACGCCTACGGCACGCCGCCGGCGCCGCAGCAGGCCGAGGCGCTGTTGCTGGCGGCGCTGGATGCCGGCATCACCCTGTTCGATACCGCCGCGCTGTACGGCTTCGGCGCCAACGAGGAGCTGGTGGGGCGCGTGCTGGCGCCGCAGCGCAGCCGCTTCACCCTGGCCAGCAAGTGCGGCATGACCGGTGTAGACGGCAAACGGGTGATCGACGGCCGCCCGGCCACGCTGAAGCGCACCTGCGAGGACTCGCTGCGCCGGCTGCGTACCGAGGTCATCGACCTGTACTACCTGCACCGCTGGGACCGGCAGGTGCCGGTGGAGGACAGCGTCGGCGCGCTGGCCGAGCTGGTGCGCGAGGGCAAGATCCGCAGCATTGGCCTGTCCGAAGTGTCCGCCGCCACCCTGCGTCGCGCGCAGGCGGTGCACCCGATTGCTGCGCTGCAGAGCGAGTATTCGCTGTGGACGCGCAACCCGGACATCGCGGTGCTGGACGCCTGCAAGCAGCTGGGGGTGTCCTTTGTCGCCTTCAGCCCGCTGGGGCGCGGCTTCCTCGCCGACGGCCTGCCGGACCTGGCCACGTTGGCCGCACTGGACGACAAGGACATCCGCCGTGGCATGCCGCGCTTCAGCGCGGCCAACCATGCGGCCAACCTTGGCTTCCTGGCCGAATACCGTGCCATCGCCGCCGCCGCCGGCTGCACGCCGGCGCAACTGGCGCTGGCCTGGCTGTTCACCCGCGGTGAGCACGTGATTCCGATTCCGGGCACCACCAGCCTGGCGCACCTGCGCGAGGATGCCGCCGCCAGCCGCGTGGCGCTGGGGGTGGATACGCTGCAGCAGCTGGAGGCGCTGCTGGCGCGGCAGCCGATTGCCGGCGCGCGCTACAACGCGGCGACGCAGACCGAGATCGACACCGAGGAATTCGCGCGCTAAGCGCCGGAACGCTACTCCCATGCTCGCTATCCTGGCGGTGATCGCCCCCATCTTCCTGCTCATCGGCCTGGGTTACCTGGCGGTGCGTAGCGGTAGCTTCCCGCAGGACAAGCTGCCGGCGCTGGGCACATTGGTGGCGCGCTTCGCGCTGCCGGCGCTGATCCTGCATTCGCTGTCCAGCCGCTCGCCGGCGGAAATGCTCAACGGCCACTACCTGGCCGCCTATGCCATCGGCTCGCTGAGCATGCTGCTGCTGGGCACCGGCTGGGCAATGCTGGCGCGGCGGCAGTCGCTGCCGCGCGCCGCGCTGTACGGGCTGGGCATGTCCTGTTCCAACAGCGCCTTCGTCGGCTACCCCATCGTGCACCAGCTGCTGGGGCCGGTGGCCACGCTGGCGCTGGCGCTGTCGATGGTGGTGGAAAACCTGCTGCTGCTGCCGCTGGGCATTGCCTTGTCCGAGGGCGACGGCAGTCGTCGCGACAGCGTCTGGCGCGCCTTCGGCCGCTCGCTGCTGGGGCTGCGCCGCAACCCCATCATCCTGGCCATCGTCGCCGGCATGCTGCTGGCGCTGCTGGGGCTGCCGCTGCCGGCGGTGCTGGCCAAGCCGGTGGCGATGCTGGGCGCCGCCTCGGCGCCGGTGGCGCTGTTCCTGATCGGCGGTTCGCTGGTGGGCTTGCCGCTGCGCAGCGTGCTGCGCGATGTCAGCGTGGTGGCCGGCAGCAAGCTGTTGCTGCATCCGTTGCTGGTGGTGGCGGCGCTGCTGCTGTTTGCGCCGGTGGAGCCGCAGCTGGCGATGGCCGGCGTGCTGCTGGCGGCGATGCCGATGCTGAGCATCTTCCCGATTCTCGGGCAGCGGCACGAGATGCAGGGCTTCTGCGCCGCCACGCTGCTGCTGGCGACCATGAGCTCGTTCCTGACCATCAGCCTGGCGATCTGGCTGTTGCAGCGCTATCCATTGGGTTAGTGGTGGCCGCCAGTCACGCGAGTCGCGCGCCCGGCCCCTGCCCGTATGCCGGGCGGAAGCGGCCCGAAATGGCGGCCGCGTAGCGGACACCAACATAAAGGCCAGTGCGGCACCGCACGTGCTGGCCGCAAGTAGCAGGTAACACGCTGTACCCAGGCACCGGGCAAAGACCCGGGCCACAGGCCGCACAGACGGCCGGCGGCAACGACCCCACGCGGGCGTTGCGGCCAACATAAACGACGACGAGAAGTGGCCCGCAGAGAGGGCAGCAGACGGGGTTTGCCAGCTGGCAACGCCGGCGCTTGCCATGCCTGCCGGGCACCACCACAACCTCGCAGGAGACAAACAAGATGCACACCCCGCAACACGACGCCCCCATCACGTCCATTGCCGGCGCACCGCCCAGCTTGCGCCAGCGCTGGCACAGCGCCATGGCGGTTGGCCGCACGCGCTGGTGGATGCTGGCGCTGGTGTTCTTTGCCACCACCATCAACTACATCGACCGCGCCGCACTGGGCGTGCTGCAGCCTATCCTGGCCAAGGAGATGAGCTGGACGGCGCAGGACTACGCCAATATCAATTTCTGGTTCCAGCTCGGCTACGCCATCGGCTTTGCCGCCCAGGGCCGCTTTATCGACCGCGTCGGCGTGAAACACGCCTTCGCGCTGGCGGTGCTGCTGTGGAGCGTGGCCGCCGCCGCGCACGGGCTGGCGGCGTCGGCGGCGGGCTTCATGATCTGCCGTTTCTTCCTCGGCTTGTCGGAGGCGGCCAACTATCCGGCCTGCGTCAAGACCACGCGGCTGTGGTTTCCGGCCGGCGAGCGGGCGATGGCCACCGGGCTGTTCAATGCCGGCACCAATGTTGGCGCGCTGGTGACGCCGGTGCTGCTGCCGCTGATCATGATGCTGTGGGGCTGGCCGGCGGTGTTCTTCGTCATCGGCTGCTTCGGCCTGGTGTGGCTGCTGTTCTGGCTGCGCCATTACCACAACCCGGCGCAGCACCCGACGGTGAGCCGCGCCGAGCTGGACTACATCAACGCCGAAGCGGCGGCGCCGGCCGGCAAGGTGCCGTACAGCCGCATCCTGCGCCTGCGCGGCACCTGGGCCTACGCGCTGGCCTTCACCATGACCGCGCCGGTGTTCTGGTTCTACCTGTACTGGCTGCCGCCCTTCCTCAACCAGCAGTACCAGCTGGGCATCAGCGTGACGCAGATGGGCATCCCGCTGATCGTGATCTACCTCACCGCCGATATCGGCAGCATCGGTGGTGGCGCGCTGTCGTCGTGGTTGATCGCGCGCGGCATGGCGCCGATTCCGGCGCGGCTGCTGGCGATGCTGATCTGTGCGCTGTGCATCCTGTCCATCATCGCCGCCGCCGGCGCCAGCAGCCTGTGGCTGGCGGTGGCCGCCATCTCGCTGGCCATCGGCGCGCACCAGGCGTGGACCGCCAATATCTGGAGCCTGGTGATGGATTTCACGCCGAAGGAGGTGGTCGGCAGCGTGTTCGGTTTTGGCAGCATGATCGGCGCCATTGGCGGCATGTTCATGACCCAGATCGTCGGCTACGTGCTGACGGTCAGCCATAACAACTACGCGCTGCTGTTCATGCTGATTCCGGGCTGCTACTTCGTGGCGCTGACCTGGCTGTACTTCATGGCGCCGCGCCAGGTGGAGGCGCTGCCGGCCTGAGGCCGCATCCGCGCCCGGCGCCACGCCGGGCCGCCGCCCTGCAACACCCGCCGCCGGCGGGTGTTGTCATGTCCGGGCCGGCGGCTAGGCCGGCGTGGCCAGTACCTGTTCCAGCCCGGCGCGCAGCCAGCAGGATGGAGTCCGCTGCGCGGATGATGATTTTGGCGCCGGTTTCGCCCGGCGAACGAGGAAGGGGCCGACCGCCGGCCCCTTTCCAATCCCCGGCTCCCCGGCGGCTGCTCGAAACCCCGTGCCAAACGGCACGCCCCAGGCGCCGCCGAACTCGCCGCGCGTTAGCGTCGCGCGGCTCAGACATGCGGCGGCTTAACACCTGGGACGCCCCATTTTGCCCGGCTCGCGCCAACGGGTCTGGGGCAAGTCGCTGGCGGTCTAACACCCGAATGGAAGGGTGGTCTTACTCAAGTCACTGCTCTGGCGACAGCTTCTTCATGCCTGCCCATGCTCCGCCAGCACCGCCGCCACCACCTGTTCCAGCTCGGCGCGCAGCCAGCTGTGCGCCGGGTCGTGGCGGTATTTCAGGTGCCAGATCAGGTACATCGGCATGCGGCCAACCTTGGCCGGCAGCGGGCAGCTGGCAAAGCCCTGCATCAAGCCGCGCGCCAGCAGGCCGGGCACGGTGGCCAGCATGTCGCTGCCGCGCAGGAAGGCCGGAATGCCGGCAAAGCTGGGTACGGTGACGGCAAAACGCCGCGCGATGCCGCGTGCCGCCAGCTGCTGATCCACGTCCAGCATGCGTCGCGGGCTGTACAGCACGCTGATGTGCTCGGCGGCCTGGTAGTCGGCCAGCCGCTGCGGCGCCGCGCGCATCGCCGGGTCGTAGAACACGCGGTAGTCGTCCTCGAACAGCCGCTTGTGCAGGATGTCGCTGGCATCCGGCGGCCGCGGCGAGATCACCAGCTGGCAGTCGCCCTCGCGCAGCATTTCGGCGCGCGGCACGTCGGAGGGGATCACCCGCAGCCGCAGCCCCGGTGCCTGCGGCCGCAGCCGTGCGAGCAGTGCCGGAAGCAGCAGGTCGCGCTGGAAGTCGTTGGCGGCGATGGTGATGGTGGTGTGCAGCGTGGCGGGGTGGAATTCATTGCCGGCGGCGAAGCGGCGCATGTCCTCCAGCAGCAGCCGTGCGTGCAGCGCCAGCGCCTCGGCGCGCGCGGTGGCCACGATGCCGCGGCCGCTTTTCACGAACAGCGGATCGCCGGTGATCTGCCGCAGCTTGCCCAGCAGGTGCGACACCGCCGACTGGGTGACGCCCAGCCGCTGCGCGGCGCCGGTCACCGACTGCGCCTCGATGATGGCCAGCAGCAGCTGCAGCAGCTTGCCGTCGAGGTGCGAATAATCGAAATCGCTCATGAATGCTATCAATGTCCCTGTGTTTATCCGGGGTATTGCTTTGCGGATACTACCCATCACCCCGCGGGGCAACAAGGAGAAACACCGTGCAAGAGACCAGCAAATTCAATGTGCCGGGCACCAGTCTGTTCGACGGTGACATGGCGATGAAGGGCTACGCCCTCAACAAGATGTGCTTTTCATTCAACGATGCGGCCAACCGCCAGGCGTTTGCCGCCGACGAGGCCGGCTACTGTGCGCGCTTCGGCCTGAACGAGGCGCAGGCCCGCGTGGTGCGCGAGCGCGATGTGCTGGGGCTGCTGGCGGCCGGCGGCAATGTGTACTACCTGGCCAAGTTCGCCGGCATCCTCGGGCTGGACGTGCAGGACCTGGGGGCATTGCAGACCGGGATGAGCAAGGAAGCGTTCAAACAGATGCTGGTAGAGGCGGGGAAATAATCATGGCAACAATCGTAGGCGGCATTACCACTTCGCACGTACCGGCCATCGGTCGCGCCATCGCCAACAATCTGCAGCAGGACGCGTACTGGAAGCCGTTCTTCGACGGCTTTGCCCCGGTGCAGCAATGGCTGGATGAGGTGAAGCCCGACGTGGCGGTGGTGATCTACAACGATCACGGGCTGAATTTCTTCCTCGACAAGCTGCCGACCTTCGCCGTGGGCGCGGCGGCGCAGTACTGCAATGCCGACGAGGGCTGGGGCATTCCGACGCTGCCGCCGTTCCCGGGCGATGCCGCGCTGTCGTGGCAGCTGATCAACAGCCTGGTGGCCGACGAGTTCGATATCACCAGCTGCCAGGAAATGCTGGTCGACCATGCCTTCTCGCTGCCGATGAAGCTGCTGTGGCCGCAGGGCGACAGCATTCCGGTGCGCACCATCCCGGTGTGCATCAACACCGTGCAGTACCCGCTGCCGTCCGCCACCCGCTGCTACAAGCTGGGCCAGGCCATCGGCCGCGCCATCGCCGGCTGGCCGGAGGAGCTGAAGGTGGTGATCATCGGCACCGGCGGCCTGTCGCACCAGCTGGACGGCGAGCGCGCCGGTTTCATCAACAAGGACTTCGACCTGCGCTTCATGGACAGCCTGGCGGCCAACCCGCAGTGGGCGACGCAGTACAGCAACGCACAGCTGGTGGAGTACACCGGCACCCAGGGCGTGGAGCTGCTGATGTGGCTGGCCACCCGGGCCGCGCTGACCGGCGAGGTGCGCGAGCTGCACCGCAACTATCACATCCCGATCTCCAACACCGCCGCCGGGCTGATGCTGTTCGACAACCGCTAGCGCAAGCGCGGCGCGGCAGGCCGCCCGGCGTGGCGGCCCGCCGCTTGCTACAGTGAAAGCAGGGGCCGCGCGGCAGGCCCGCCGCGCTTTGCAGCAGATCAAACAAGCGCCGATCGCCGCTTCGCCGCTGCCCGGCCGGCGGCTCATAATGACAACTTCCTAACCCACCCAAGGAACACACCATGTATCGTCATTTGACCGTGGCACTCGATGGCAGCCACAACGCCCGTCCGGCCCTGATCGAAGCGGTGCGCCTGGCGGCGGCGGCCAAGGCGCGGCTGTCGCTGGTACACGTGATCAGCGTGCACGACTTCGTGGTCGACAGTGTCGGCATGCTGGATCTGCAGGGCTTGCAGGAAGAGGCGCGCAACCAGGGCCAGCGCGTGCTGGACGAGGCGAAAGCCTATGCCGCGCAGCATGGTGTCGGCGACATCAGCACCCACCTGCTGGAAGCGCCGCAGGGCGGTGCCGAGGCGGCAGCCCTGCTGGTGGATTTTGCCACCGGCGGCGCCTCCGACCTGCTGGTGATCGGCACCCACGGCCACCGCGGCTGGAAGCACCTGCTGCTGGGCAGCTTTGCAGAGACGGTACTGCGTCGCGCCACGCTGCCGCTGCTGGTGGTGCGCAACCCGGAAGACGACGACACCCCTAGCGCCGGCACCGCCGCCTGAGTTCGGCCCGCCGTCAGCCAACAGCACGGGGCGCACGCAGCGCCCCGTTTGTCATGCAGGCCGCCGCGCTCAGCGCCGGCGCGCCAGCACGAAGAACTCGTGGTTGCCGTCGCCGCCCTTGATCGGGCTGTCGAACCAGCCCAGCCGTTCGAAACCCTGCTCGGCAATCGCCTGGCTGATCTTGTCCTCCACCCCGCGGTATAGCGAGGCATCGCGCACGATGCCGCCGTGGCCCAGACCGTCGCGGCCAACCTCGAACTGCGGTTTCACCAGGCTGAGCAGATAGCCGCCGGGGCGGATCAGCGGCAGCGCCGACGGGTAGATCAGCGTTACCGAGATGAACGACACGTCGCACACCATCAGGTCGAACGGCTGGCCGTCGTTGGCCGCCAGCAGCGCGGCGTGATCCAGCGCACGCGCGTTCACCCCCTCGAAGTAGCGTACCCGTTCATCGGCGGCGATGCGCGGCGCCAGCTGGCCGTGGCCGACATCCACCCCCACCACCCGCGCCGCGCCGTGCTGCAGCAGGCAGTCGCTAAAGCCGCCGGTGGACTGGCCGACGTCCAGCGCGCGCCAGCCGCGGATATCATCCAGCCCGGCTGCCGCCAGCGCGCCGGCCATCTTCAGCCCGCCGCGCGACACGTAGCGGTCGGCCTCGTCCGGCACGATGTCGAACACGCTGTCGTCCGCCAGCTTCTGGCTGGCCTTGGCCAGCGGCCGCCCGGCCAGGCTGACGCGCCCGGCCTCGATCAGCGCCTGTGCCGCGGTGCGCGAGGCGGCAAGCCCTTGTTCCACCAGCAAAACATCCAGCCGTTTCATATCCTGCATCCATCCGCGTGCCAAAACCGCGCAAGGGTAGACGCAGACAAGGTTGGCCGCAAGCCGGCGGCAGTGCGATGATGGCGGCCGGAACGACCACAGGGGACAAGCATGGACGACAGACTGATACTGGAACCGCACGCCGCGCGCGTGCTGGGCGCGCTGATCGAGAAGCAGGCGCTGACGCCCGACAACTACCCGTTGACGCTGAATGCGCTGCAGTCGGCCTGCAACCAGCTCACCAGCCGCGAACCGGTGCTGAGCCTGAGCGAAGGCGAGATCAGCGCCGCGCTGGACAGCCTGCTGGCGCTGAAGCTGGTGTCCGAACGCCTGCCGGCCGGCAGCCGCGTCGCCAAGTACGAGCATCGCCTCAACTACGCGTGGAATATCGACGGCGCGCGCCTGGCGGTGCTGGGCCTGCTGCTGCTGCGCGGCGCGCAGACCAGCGCCGAGCTGCGCAGCCGCGCCGGCCGCATGTACAGCTTCAGCGGCGTGGAGGAAGTGGACACCGCGCTGAACGCGCTGGCCGACAAATACCCGCCGCTGGTGGAAAAACTGGCGCGCCAGCCGGGCGCGCGCGAGGCACGCTGGGTGCATACCCTGTTGCCGTACGACGTCAGCCTGGCCGCCGCGCCGGGCGAGGCGGCCGATCCGTCGCTGGCGGCGCGGGTGAGCGAGCTGGAACAGCAACTGGCACAGCTGCTGCAGCGGGTGGCGCAGCTGGAGCAGGGCGGCCATTAAGCCGCCGGCATTATCGAATCAGGAAAGGTAGTCATGACAGAGCAGCAAAGCATCCGTCTTTCCAAGCGCATGGCCGAACTGGGGCTGTGTTCGCGCGGCGAGGCGGATGATTACATCGCCCAGGGCCTGGTGCGGGTGGACGGGGTGGTGGTGGATGTACTGGGCAGCCGGGTCACTGCGGAGCAGCGCATCGAGCTGGCCGCCGGCGGCCCGCGCGAACAGCCGGAGCGCATCAGCATGCTGCTGCACAAGCCGGCGCCGCTGGGCGAGCAACAACTGCTGGCGCAGCTGCTGCCGGCGCAGCGCGCCGCCGACGACAACTCCGGCCTGGTGTACATGCGCAAGCACCAGCAGCGGTTGCAATTCTTTGGCGCGCTGCAGGCCGGCGACAGTGGTCTGCTGGTGGCCACCCAGGACGGCAAGACCGCGCGCCAGATGCAGGCCGGCGATTTCGAGCAGGAATGGCTGGTGAACCTGGCGGCACCGCTGTCCGAGGCGGCGCTGAAGCTGTTGCAGGGCGGGGTGGAGGTGGCCGGCAAGCAGCTGCGCGCCGGCCGCGTCAGCCGCCAGAGCGAGCGCCAGCTGTGCGTGGTGCTGAAGAAACCGGCGCCGGGCATGATCGCCGCCATGTTGGCTGCGGCCAACGTTGCCGCCGCCGGCTGCCACTGCATCCGCATCGGCCGCGTGCGGCTGGGCAAGCTGCCGGCCGGGCAGTGGCGCTATATGACGGCGCTGGAAAAATTCTAGCGGGCAGCTTGTAAACCTCCCGCTTTCGTTGCGATACGGCGTTGCTCACGAAAAATGCCGCCTTACATCGCAACCCTAGGCGGCGTCGGGATTTTTCATGCGCGCCTTGTCTCGCTGCGGCTTATCCCGATTGGAAAGCGGGGTTTTTCGAGGCGCCATGACGGAAGAAAAACAGGCCACCGGATCTCGGTGGCCTGTTTGCTTTCTGTCGCTGGCGGGCTCAGTCCTTGCGCGCCAGGTGGTCTTCCTCGAACACGGCGAAGGTTTTCTTGGCCGGTTCGATCACTTCCCACACCCCTTCGAAGCCGGCGGGAATCACGAAATGCTGGCCGGCGACGATCTCCACCATCGAGCCGTCGTCGCCATGCATGCGCACGTGGCCTTCCAGCAGGGTGCAGAACTCGCACTCGGTGTATTTCACCCGCCAGGCGCCGACACCTCCAGACCACAGCCCGGCGTGGAACTGGCCGGTCGGATCGCTGTAATGCATTTCCACTGCCTGCTGGCAGGGGCCGCTCAACTGGCGCTCGGCAGGGGCGGCGAAGGTATCGGGGGTGATGTCCTGTTGGTGGAACAGAACGATATCGTTTGCGCTAGACACGAAACGCTCCTTTGTAGTGCTGCTTTATTAAAACTTGATCAAATCTGTGTCCGCCACTCTGGCACAAGCGGACAGTGGCGGCAAGCCGTGCGCGGCAAAATAGCCGGCGGGCATGCGGCCCGGCTCAGCGCCATTCGCCGCGCAAGCGGCTCACCTCCAGCTGCAGCGCGCTGGCGCTCACCCCGGCCGCCGGCAGCGGCGCCGCGGCCTTCAGCGCGATCCTGCTCCAGGCGCGGCGCGGCCAGCACAGCATGGCGGCGCCGTAGCGGCGCGAGAAGAAGCTGCCCCACATGCCGCACAACGCCAGCGGCACCACCGGCACCGGCGTGCGCGCCACGATCTCCTCGATGCCGCTCTTGAACGGGCTGATATTGCCATCGTAGGTGATCTTGCCTTCCGGGAAGATGCACACCACCTCGCCGTCGGCCAGCGCCGCCGCCACCGCGTCGAAGGCGCGGGCCTTGGCCTGCGGGTCTTCCTTGGCCGGCGCGATCGGGATCGCCCGCGCGGTGCGGAAGATGAAGTTCAGCAGCGGCACCTTGAAGATGCTGTGATCCATCACGAAGCGGATCGGCCGGCGCACGGCACCGGCCAGGATCAGCGCGTCCATGAAGCTCACGTGGTTGCATACCAGTACGCAGGGGCCTTCTTCCGGAATATGCTCCAGCCCTTCGTGGCGGATGCGGTACAGGGTGTGGGTGGCGATCCACACCAGGAAGCGCATCAGGAATTCCGGCAGCAGGCTGTAGATGTACAGCGCCACCACCAGGTTCAGCAGCGCGGCGATCAGCAGCACATTGGGGATGCTCACCCCGGCACCCGCCAGCACCGCGGCAAAGGCGGCGGAGCCCACCATGAACAGCGAGTTGAGGATGTTGTTGGCGGCGATGGCGCGCGAGCGGAACGCCGGCGCGGCGCGCGACTGCACCAGCGCGTACAGCGGCACGATGTAGAAGCCGCCGAACACGCCGATCAGGGTGAAGTCCGCCATCAGCCGCCAGTAGCCGGCACCGCCGATGACGCCCAGCCAGCTCAGCGTGCCGGCGGCGTGGGCCGGGGTGGCGAAGTACAGGTCGATGCCGAACAGGCACAGCCCCAGCGAGCCGAACGGCACCAGCCCCAGCTCCACCTTGCTGCCGGACAGCTTCTCGCACAGCATCGACCCCAGCCCCACGCCCAGCGAAAACAGCGTCATCAGCAGGGTGTAGACGCTGGCGTCGCCGCCGAGCACCTCGGAGGCGAAGGTCGGCAGCTTGGACAGATACAGCGCGCCGAGGAACCAGAACCAGGAGATGCCCAGCAGCGACAGCCACACTGGGCGGCTTTGCTTGGCCTGCTGGATGATGGCCCAGGTCTGGCGCGGCATGTGCCAGTCCACCGGCAGGTGCGCGGCGGCCGGCGGTGCCGGCGGCATGCGCCGCGCGGCGGCGAGGCCGGCCAGCGCGCAGGCCAGCAGTGCCACGATGATGGTGATGCGCTGCGGATCGGCATTCACCAGCACGGTGCCGGCCACCTGGCCGAGGATGATGGAGACGAAGGTGCCCATCTCGATCAGGCCGTTGCCGCCCACCAGTTCCTGCGGCTGCAGATACTGCGGCAGCACGCTGAATTTCAGCGGCCCGAACAGCGTGGAATGCACCCCCATCAGGAAGATGGTGGACATCAGCACGGCGCCGTTGTGCAGCCAGAAGCCCAGCGCCGCCACCAGCATGATGGCGATCTCCATCTGCTTCACCACGCGCGCCACCGCCGCCTTGTCGTACTTCTCGCACAGCTGGCCGGCAGTGGCGGAAAACAGGAAGAACGGCAGGATGAACAGCGCGGCGGCCAGCTGGATCATCAGCTCCGGCGGCAGGCCCAGCAGCTGCATGCCGTGGAAGTTGATCAGCACCACCACCGCGTTTTTCAGCAGGTTGTCGTTGAAGGCGCCAAAGAACTGGGTGACGAACAGCGGCAGGAAACGCCGCGTCTTGAACAGGTCGAACTGGTTGGGATGATGGGACATGCTGCCGCCATGGGGGAAGGTCGATGGCGGCATGGTATGTCAGCCGCCGCCTTGCGGCCAACCTTAGTAGGCTGTTTCGCCAATCCCGCAACACGACAGCACGCCATGCCCCCCATGGCGGCGTTGCGCATCCTCGCCATGGCGACGGCTATTGCTGCAGTTGGCGCCTTGCTACGGGGCGCACTCCAGCGCTGCCGTCGCGTCGTTTGTCTAGCGAAGCCGCCCACGCGCCAGGGTTGGCCGCCAGCCGTGGTTTCAATCCATCAACTGGCGATACAGGTAGACCAGCACCCGCGCCAGTTCCTCGGCGGTCTGCTCCTGGCCGGTATTGCCGCCGTGGCCGCCGCCCTCGGTTTCGAACAGCAGCACGTCGTGGCCCTGGTCCTGCAGCAGCGCCACCATCTTGCGCGCGTGCGCCGGGTGCACCCGGTCGTCCTTGCTGCTGGTGGTGAACAGCGCCAGCGGGTAGCGCGCGTCGGCGCTGGCGTGGTGGTAGGGCGAGTAGGCCGCCAGCGCGGCGCGCTCGTCCGGCTCGTCCGGGTCGCCGTATTCGTCGATCCAGCTGGCGCCGGCCAGCAGCTCGGGGTAGCGCAGCATGTCCAGTAGCGGCACCTCGCACACCACGGCGTTGAACAGTTCCGGGCGCTGTACCATGCAGGCGCCCACCAGCAGGCCGCCGTTGCTGCCGCCCTCGATGCCCAGCCGGCGCGGGCTGCTGTAGCCGCGCGCGATCAGGTCTTCCGCCACCGCGATGAAGTCGTCGAAGCTCACCTGCCGCCGCGGCCCTTGCGCCGCCTGGTGCCAGGCCGGGCCGAACTCGCCGCCGCCGCGGATATTGGCCACCACGAACACGCCGCCCTTTTCCAGCCACTGCGGGCCGAAGTTGTCCATGTAGTAGGGCATCATCGGCACTTCGAAACCGCCGTAGCCGTACAGCAGCGCCGGCGCGCTGCCATCCAGCGCCAGGCCGCGGCGATGCACCACGAAGTAGGGAATCGCGGTGCCGTCCGGTGCGCGCGCCTGCTGCTGCTCGGCCACATAGCCGGCGGCGTCGAAGGCGGCCGGCTGCTGGCGCAGCACTTCCGGCTCGCCGCCGGCCAGCAGGTCCAGCCGGTACAGCCCGGCCGGGGTGAGGAAGTCGCTGTAGCTGTAGTACAACAGGTCGCTGTGCCACGGCTGGTCGGCGAACTCGATCACCCCGCCGGTGGGCAGCGGGTTGGCGTGCGGCTGCCAGTCGCCAGCCGCCCAGCGCAGGGTGAGCAGGCGGCTTTTCACCTGGTCGATCACGATGATGGCCAGCAGATTCAGCGTGGCCTCCACCATCTCCACCGACTGCGCCTCGTTCGGCACGAACAGCTCGGCGATGCGGCCAACCTTGGCGCTGCCGGCGGCACAGGCCACCGCCAGCAGACTACCGGCAAGGTAGTTGCGGCCGGCGAAGGCCCAGTCCTCGGCCAGCTTCACGATCAGGTCGCCGTGGCTGTAGGCCTCGATCTCGGCGCGCTCCGGCAGCGGTAGCGCGATCAGGCTATCGCCTGCCAGATGGTAATAGGTTTTGCTGTAGAAGCTGTCGGACGCCTCGATGATGTCGAAGGCGGTGATGGTGCCCGGCGCTACAGGGTTGGCCGCATCCAGGAAGCGCCACGCCGCCACCATCATCGCGTCTTCGTCCAACTGCAGCAGCGGCTGCGCCTGGTCCCAGCTCTGGCCGCGCTGCAGCAGCCACACTTCGCGCGGGTAGCCGGCGCGGGTCAGCTGCGCCTCGTCCCAGGCCGGGCACACGAACACGCTGTCCAGATCGCGCCAGGCGATGTGGTTCTTGCCGTAGGGAAAGCTGAAGCCGCCGGCGACAAAGGCCTGCGCCTCCAGATCGTATTCGCGGGTTATGGTGGCGTCGGAGCCGCCGGGGGTGAGGCTCAGCAGCACATGTTCGGGCTGCTCGGTGTAGTGCGATACGCCGTCCAGGTACCAGTCCACCTGCTCGGCATCGGCCAGCGCGTCGATATCCAGCACCGTGTGCCAGTCCTGCGCATTGGCGCGGTAGGCATCCAGCGTGCAGCGGCGGTAAATGCCGCGCGGATGGGCCTCGTCCTGATGGAAGTTGTACAGCCAGCCGGCATGCTCGGCAAAGAACGGAATCTGCCGCGTGTCGCGCAGATTGGCGAGGATGGATGCCTTCAGCCCGGCAAAGCGCGGGTCGCTGTCCAGCCGGGCGCGGGTGGCGGCGTTCTGTTCGGCCACCCAGGCAAGGGCGGCGGCATCGTCCAGGCTTTCCAGCCACTGGAACGGGTCGTGGGAGTGATCGGTCATCGGATAGGCGCAAAGGTTGGCCGCAAGGCGGAATGGGCGGATTGTGCGGCAGCCGGCGCTTACTGCAAAGCGTGGCGGCGTGTTGCGCGGCCGGGCCGCCGCGGCCACGGCCGGCATGGCATGATGCAGGCATCATCAGGGCGGGGGTGCATCATGCAGAAACAATGGATGCTGGCAGTGCTGGCGGTATTGCTGGCGGGGCCGGCAGCAGCGGCGGACAAACACAACGCCATGCAGGCGCTGCAGTGCCGGCAACAGGCGCAGTGCGTCTACTTTGCCGATGTCTACGCGGCCGACCGCGGCTTTCGCAACGCGGTGCAGTCGGCGTTCCGCGGCAGCGGCGGCAAGGCGCCGGCCTGGGTGAGCAATGGCGTCAGCACGCCGTTGATTCCGCTGAAGGCCGGCCGCGAGGACTACCTACGTGGCTGGGTGTGCGAGCCGCACAACTGCCCGCACCAGTTGCTGGTGCTGTACGCGCCCAAGCGCCAGCAACTGGTGGCGCGCTACACCCGCGCCGATGGCAGCGTGCAGTGGCTGGGCCGCCCCACCCCACGCCAGCAGGCGCTGCTGCAGGATGAAACCGATGCAGCCTCGCCGCTGAACGGCAAGCTCGGCGACAGCACGCCGCTGCCGCTGGTGTTGCCGTGAGGCTTGCGGCCAACTTTGTGGCCTGCTGTCAGCCGGCTGGCTGCTCTAGAGCGGCCAAGTTGGCTTTCAGGTGATCGATCCATAGCCGCATGGCCAGCGGCAGGTGGCGGCCGCTGGGGTAGTACAGGTACAAGCCTGGCATGGGTGGGCACCAGTCGGCGAGTACGCGTTGCACACGGCCCGCGGCAAGTGCCTGTTCGGCATAGCCCTCGAAAACCAGTGCGATACCCAAGCCTGCGGCGGCGGCTTCCACCATCAATGGCTGTTCGCTCAGCGTCAGTTGGCCTGCGGGCTGTATCTGCAGTGCCTCACCGTCCTTTTCCAGTTCCCACGCATACAGCGCGCCATTGCCAAAACGGTGGCGTATGCAGTTGTGCCGTGCCAGTTCGCCAGGGTGCAGCGGTGTGCCGTGCCGGGCCAGATAGCCGGGGCTGGCAATGACGGCAAAGCGCATCGGCAGGCCGACGCGTACAGCAACCATGTCCGCGGCCAGGGTTTCGCCAAAGCGCATGCCGGCATCGAAACCGGCCCCGACGATATCGACCAGCCTGTCGTCGCAGACCAGTTCCAGGCCGATCTGCGGGTAACGCTGCAGAAAGGCGGGCAGCAGCGGCATCAGCAGCAGGTAGGCGGCGGTGCGCGGTACGTTCAGCCGCAGCTGGCCCTGCGGTTGTGCACGGTAGTCGTTGACCGATTCCAGCGCGCCATCGATCTGCGCCAGTGCCGGCGTCAGTTGCGCCAATAGTGCCTCGCCGGCTTCGGTGGCGGTAACGCTGCGCGTAGTCCGGTGCAATAGCCGTACCTGCAAGCGTGCTTCCAGCTGGCGCAGGCTATGGCTGAGTGCCGAGGCGCTCAGTCCCAGCTCCTGTGCCGCGGCACGGAAACTGCGGTGTCGCGCCACGCAGGCAAAGGCGAACAGCTCGTTCAACGGTGGTGTCATTACTGAATTTCATTCATTAAATCAGGAGGTACTGGCTGGATTGTAGCGAGTAATGCCGCGTCGTACGCTGGGGGCTCTGCAACTGTTACCGGAGTCCCCATGCATCACACCTCATGTGCCGGCCATGCCGGTAAGACTTTGCAAGGTGGTGGCGACGCAGCTGTGAGGCAGGCATTCACAGCCGCCATGCCTACCGGGCGCGATGATCAGCCGCAGGAGGTGGCTGGTTTTGTTAGCGGGACGACCTGATTACTGATCATCGGCGGCGGCTATACCGCAGTGAGAGGAGCATGATGATGAACGAAGCACAGCATATGCAGCAGCTACCACCAGCAACTGATGACGAAGCCACGCGCTACCGCCTGGGGCTGGCGCGGCTGGCACAGGTGGATGGGCTGGCTGGTGAGAGGGTGATTGCCGCCCTGCAGGAAGTGGCACCGGCACTGGCGCGCTACACCATCACCTTTCCGTTTGGCGAGGTGTACCAGGATGAGGTGCTGACGCTGAAGGAACGCGAGATCGCCACCGTGGCAGCGCTGGCCGCTCTGGGCAATGCCACGCCGCAGCTGAAAGTGCATCTGCACGGCGCCTTGAACGTGGGCTGCAGCCGGGAGGAGGTCATCGCCATTCTGACGCAGATGGCGGTGTACGCCGGTTTTCCTGCCGCCATCAACGGTGTGCTGGCGGCCAAGGAAGTATTTGCCGAGCGTGATGCCGGCTAGCCATACGCCTTCCAGAAGAACGCCAGCGTCAGCAGGCTGCCCAGCGCCACCACCACGCGTTTGAGCCAGAGCGCCGGCAGGCGGCGTGCCAGGCGGGCGCCGGCTACGCCGCCGGCAATGGTGCCGGCCAGCATCACCAGCGCCGCCGGCCAGTTCACGATGCCGGCGGCGATGAAGGCCAGCACCGCCACGCCGGAGATCAGCACCGACAGCCAGGTTTTCAGCGCATTCATGCGCGTCAGCGTATCCAGCGCGAACAGGCTGTACAGCGCCAGCATCATGATGCCCATGCCGCCGCCGAAGAAGCCGCCGTAGATGCTGACGGCGAACTGCCCCAGCAGCAGGGCCGTGGTGCTGCGGCCAACGTTGGCCGCGTGCTGGCTCATCCAGCGGGTGAGGGTGCTGCTGAAGGCGAACATGGCGGTGGCCAGCAGGATCAGCCACGGCACCAGCGCGTCGAACAGCCGTGGCGAAACCACGGTAACCAGCCCGCCGCCAACAAGGCCGCCCAGCAGGCTGGCCACGCTCATCGACGGCAGGGCGCGGGCGCCGGCCAGCTCGCGGCGGAAGGTCAGGCTGCTGGCCACGTAGCCCGGCCACTGGGATACCGCGCTGGTGGCGTTGGCAATGATGGGCGGCAGCCCGGCCGCCACCAGTGCCGGAAAGGTGACCAGCGTGCCACCGCCGGCCATGGCGTTGAGCGCGCCGGCGACGAAGGCGGCGGCAAACAGCGCCAGCGCGACGAGCAGGGTCATGCCGCCAGCTGGGCGGCGAACACCGCCACGATGCGGTCGATGTCCTCACGGCCGATCTGCCAGTGGGTCACCAGGCGCATCAGGCCGCCTTCCGGGCCGTTGGCCTTGATGCCGGCCGCCGTCAGCGCCGCCATCAGCTGGCCGCTGTCGAGGCTGGCCGGCAGCTGGAACCACACCATGTTGATGTGCACGTCGTCCAGCTTCACCGCCACGCCGGGCAGGGCGGCCAGTTGCTCGGCCATATAGCGGGCGTTGGCGTGGTCCTGCGGCAGGCGTGCCACCATGTCGGTCAGCGCCAGGATGCCGGGCGCGGCCAGCACGCCGGCCTGGCGCAGGCCGCCGCCCAGCAGCTTGCGGTGCTTGCGGGCACGGGCGATGAAGGCGGCCGGGCCGGCCAGGATGGAGCCCACCGGCGCGGCCAGCCCCTTGGACAGGCAGCACATCACGGTGTCGCTGTAGCGGGTGATGTCGCGCACGTCACAGCCCAGGTGTACGGCGGCGTTGAACACACGGGCGCCGTCCAGGTGTACCGGCACACCGTGTTGCTGCGCCACTTCCCATACTGCCTGCATGGCGTCCAGCGGAATCACCCGGCCGTTGCTGTGGGCGTTTTCCAGGCAGATCAGCCCGGTGCGCGGCCAGTGGATGTCCTCGCCGTCGCGGATGCGTTTCTTCACTTCGTCGGCACGCAGCACGCCGTCGCTGCTGGCGATGGTGCGCAGCTGCACGCCGGCGATTACCGCCGCGCCGCCGGTTTCGTGCCACACGATGTGGCAGTCGTCGCCGAGGATCACCTCGTCGCCGCGCTGGCAGTGGGTGTACAGCGCCAGCTGGTTGCCGAAGTTGCCGCTGGGCACGAACAGCGCGGCCTCCTTGCCGAGGATGTCTGCGGCCAACGTTTCCAGCTCGCGCACGGTGGGGTCGTCGCCGTAGACGTCGTCGCCGACCACGGCGTCGAACATGGCCTGGCGCATGGCCTGGGTGGGCTGGGTAACGGTGTCGCTGCGTACGTCGATGCTGTGCATGGTGGTCCTCTGTGTGTGCTGGCCGGCTGGCGCTTCACCAGCGCGCGCGGCTAGGTGTTGGCGGGAATCTGCACTGGCAGATATGCCTGCGCCGCGGCGCAGGAAACGCGCTGGCGCTGCCGTGCGGCGGCTCGCGAAGCGGCCAATAAAAACGGCGACCCTGGGGTCGCCGTGATGGCGTTTATGTAATCGGGTTGGCCCGATTTTGCCTGTCGTATCGACAGGTGCATAGTTGGGCGGCAGAACAGTCAGTTTCTACCGCTGGCGGTGGCGGGTCTAGTGCACGCGATAGGAGGCCTTCAGGGCATCGGTGCGGCGCTGGGCCATGTCCAGCGCGGTGGCGGGCAGGCTGATGTCGGCGCCGCAGGCGCAGCTCAGCTTGTTGTCGGGGTGCAGGCTGGCCAGGTGGTGGCGGGTTTCATGCCCGCAATCGCAGGCGATGACCACGGTGGCGTTGTAGTGCTTGTCCAGGTCGATATCGAAACGCGGTGACTTCATCATCGGAACATCTCCCGTAAAGAAACAAACACCTCCGCACGGGGAGGTGTTTTCAGCGTAGAAGATGAGCGATTTATTGCAAGTAATACAACTGCTTGCCTTACGCCAGACGGCGCTGGCGGAAGGTGGACAGCCCCACCGGCAGCTCGGCGAACCAGTTGATGAAACGCATCACGTCGTCGCCCTGGAAAATGGCGCCGTGCTGCGGGCACATCATGTCGATTTTCAGCCGGCTGGCGCGCTCGCACCAGTCCAGCTTGGCCTCGGTGGAGCCCATCCAGCGGCGGTGGAAGCCTTCGGCATGGCGGATGTGCTGGTCGAAGTCGCGCACGAACAGCTCGCCGTCGTCGTCCGGCAGCAGCGCGGCGCCGACGTCGCCGGAAAACAGGATGCGGGCGTCCGGATCGTACAGGTGGAAGTTGCCGGAGGAGTGCAGGTAGTGCGCCGGCACCGCCTCCAGCTGGCCCAGGCCCAGCGGGATGTGCTGGCCTTCGTCCGAGATGGCCTGCAGCGAGTTGTCATCGCCGCCGAAGTGCGGGATGAAGCTGTCCCACAGCCGGCTGACATGGCAGCGGATCTGCGGGTTGCAGTCCAGCCACAGCCCCAGCGAGGAGATGATGTCCGGGTCCTGGTGCGAGGCGAACAGGCGGTTGATGCTCATCGGGTCGACCACGGTGGACAGCGCGGCGAACACCGCCGGGAAGATCTCGCTGCCGCCGGGGTCGGTGAGCAGGTTGTCACCGTCGCGGCTGATCAGGTACTCGTTGGTGTCGATCACGTAGCCCGGTTTGGCGGCGTCGCGGGCGATCACCACCCAGCGGTGGCTGCCTTGCTGGTAAATGGTGGTGGCTGTTTTCATATTCTTTGCATTCCGGCGCACAGCGTTTCGATGGAGGGCAGGATGGTCTGGATTTTCTGGTCGAAGTCCTGGCTCACTTCGGCCAGCGCGCGGCCGTATTCGCGGCCGTAGGCGGCCTCGATCTTGGCGGAGCGCGAGATGGCGGTGCCGAACTGGCACAGCTTGCGGGCTTCTTCCAGCCGGTCCAGCAGCCGCAGCCGCACTTCGCGCACCTGCTGCGCCAGGGTGTGGAACAGCTGCAGCCGCTCGGCGAGGATGGCGTCCAGCGCCGGCAGCGGGGCGGGCAGCTGCCGATGGGTGGCTTGCAGCAGGCGCTGGCGGCGTTCGCGGCGCAGCTGGTCGGAAATCAGGTTCACCGCCTGATAGGCGTCGCTGGACAGCGCCTGCATCAGCGCGGTGAGTTCCACCGACAGCGTGCGCAGTTCCTTGGAAATCACGCCGAAGCCCAGCGCCACTTCGCCGGCTCGGTGCGACAGCAGGATGGCGTTCAGCGCCATGATGTTGATCTGGAAGGCGATCAGCACCACGCCCTTGATCCCCTCGTTCAGGCGCACGAAGCTGGCCAGCTGTTGCGATGACGAATGTTGCAGAGCCTGTGTGCTCACTGCGGGTCTCTCCTGATGGGCGGCTGCCGTGTTCGGCAGTCTAGCAAAGCACCCTGCGGCTTGCCTGCCTTCTTGCGCCGCTGGCATGAGCAGTGTCAAGCCGGCATGCAACTGGCGTGGCGAGGGCCTTGCGGCTGGAGATTGTGGCGGCGCGTGGGGTATGCTTGCGCGTTTTGCAGTGGGAGCACGCGATGGAAGCCGATTTGCAGCGCCGTTTCGGCGGGATTGCCCGCCTGTACGGGGAGGAGGCCCTGCAGCGTTTTGCTGCGGCCAACGTGTGCATCATCGGTGTCGGCGGCGTGGGCAGCTGGGTGGTGGAGGCGCTGGCGCGCAGCGGCATCGGCCGGCTGACGCTGATCGACCTCGACAACATCGCCGAATCCAACACCAACCGTCAGCTGCCGGCGCTGGACCCGTACTACGGCATGGCCAAGGTCACCGCGCTGGCCGAGCGCGTGCGCGCCATCAACCCGGCCTGCGTGGTGACCGAGGTCGAGGATTTCGTCACCGAAGAGAACCTTGCCGCCATGCTGCAGGGCTACGACTACATCGTCGACTGCATCGACAGCCTGCGGGTGAAGACGGCGATCGCCGCCTGGTGCGTGCGCCGCCGCCAGAAGCTGATCGTCTCCGGCGGCGCCGGCGGGCAGATGGATCCGTCGCGCATCGCCATCGCCGATTTGAGCGCGGTGACCGACGACCCGCTGCTGTCCAAGCTGCGCTACAACCTGCGCCGCCAGCACGGCTTTGCCCGCGAACCGGGCAAGAAGCTGGGGGTGATGTGCGTGTATTCCACCGAGCAGCTGGTGTACCCGCAGGCGGAGGCCTGCGAGGTGGACGCGGCGCGCGGGCCGCAGGGGCTGTCCTGTGCCGGTTTCGGCGCCAGCATGGTGGTGACGGCCAGCTTCGGCCTGTTCGCCGCCGGCCGGGTGCTGGACGATCTGGCCGGCCGACGCCGCAAGAAGGGCTGAGCGCGGGCTGGCCGCGCCAAGGTTGGCCGCAACAGCCGGGCGGGCCGGCTCACTCCGGCAAGTGGTATTTGTCGCGGTAGCGCTGCACGATGCGCTGGTACTCGCCGCTGGCCTTCAGCCGCAGCAGCGCGGCATCGAACTCGCGGCGCTGCAGGTCGCTGCGAAAGCCGACATGGCGCGGCGAGTTGCCGAACAGCGCATAGCTGCTGACCGCCAGCCGGCGCCCGCTCAGATCCTGCTGGGTGCGGTTGGCGTGAAACACCATCTCGTCGCTCACCACCACATCCACCCGGTGATTCAGCAGCAGTCGGTTCAGCGTGTCCTGGTCGGCGTGCTCGCTGTAGCTGGGCGCTGCCATCACCGCCCTGCTGTAGTCGTTGCCGAACAGCAGCCGCGCATTCTGGAAACTGGCCACGCTGTAGCGTGCCAGGTCGTCCTGCTGGCGCAGCACGATGCCGCTGTGCTGCAACACGATGGCGCGATTGCGGTAGTACAGCAGCGGTTGCGAATAGAACAGCCCATCGCCGGCAGCAGGGCTGAGCGAAATCATCGCATCCACGCTGCCTTCTTTTAGCTGCGCCAGGCCGCGCGCCTGCGGCAGCTGCAGCACCACCGGCTGGTGCCCGGCCAGCTGCAGGATGCGCACCGCCAGCTCCACCTCCATGCCGCTCTTGCCGCCATCCTCCACGTACGGCGGCTTGGCCAGCCCCACCGCCAGCCGTACGTTGGCCGCCAGCAGCGTGGCGGACAACAGCAGCAAACAGCAGGCGGCAAGCAAACGCGTCATGGTGGCGGTCCGGCGGGGCGGTCGGCGGTGGCAGTCAGCCGATTATAGTTTGAAGCGGGTCAGAGTCTGGTTCATCAGCCGCGAGCTGTCTTCCAGGCCGATGGCTTCCGCCGTCAGGCTGTCGGCTTCGTCGCGCTGGCGGTGGATCTCGCTGCCGATGGCGCCGATGTCGCCCTGCATGCCGGCGATGTTGTCGCGGATGGTGTCGCCGGCGGCCAGCACCTGGCCGAAGTGCTGCTGCAGGGTGTCCAGCAGCTGGCGCACGGTTTCCAGCGCGCTGCGCGCGCCGCTGGAGGCGCCGGACAGCCGCTCGGCCTCGTCGGCGTGCTGCCCGATGATGTCGGCGGTATCGGCGATGGTGGCCAGCAGCTTGTCGACGAAGCTGTCGGTTTCCGCCAGCGTCTGCTGCGTCTGGCCGGCCAGCTTGCGCACCTCGTCCGCCACCACGGCAAAGCCGCGGCCGGCCTCGCCGGCGCGCGCCGCCTCGATGGCGGCGTTCAGCGCCAGCAGGTTGGTCTGCTCGGAGATGCCGGCAATGCGCTGCAGGATGCCGGTGATGTTGCGCACGTCCAGCGACAGCGCCTCGAAGCGCTGTGCCAGCTGGCGGTTGGCCGCCACGTGCTCGCCCATGCCCTGCGCCATGCTGTTCACCGACTCGCGCGACTGCCCCAGCTCGCCGCCGACCTGGCTCAGCTGGCCGGCCACCTCGCCCAGCAGCTGGCCGCTGTGCTGGCTAAGCTGCTGGATATGGCTGGCGCGCTGGCGGCTGCCTTCCAGCAACTGGCTGCTCTTGCCGGCGGCGCCCTGCAGCTGCAAGGCGCTCTGGCGCACGTTTTCCGCGCTGTGGAAGGTGTGGCGCGCGTTGTCGGCCACCTCGCCCAGCGTGCCGCTGAAGGTGCGGCACAGCTGGTTGAAGCTGCGCGCCATATTGGCGATCTCGTCCGCGCCGTGCGGGTGCAGCGTGCTGCTCAGGTCGTGCGCGTTGGCCTGGTGCTCGATATGGCTGGCGATGCGCGCAATCGAGCGCGCCAGCCAGTTGGCCAGCAGCCAGGCCACCACGGTGCCCAGCAGCAGCAGGGCCACGCCGATCAGCAGCGTGTCGCGCAGTGCGGCCAACTTGCTGGCCTGCGCCTCCGCCAGCGGCACGTCGGCGGCCAGCACCACCACCTGGCCGTTCACCGTGGTGGGCAGGAAGATGGAGCGGAAGGTGCCGTAGTCGTCGCTGTATTCATCGTAATGCGCGTTGCGGTCGGCAAACGCCGCCTGCAGGCCCGCGCTGGCCTCGTACGGCTGCAGGTGGTGGCCGAACTTGTCGGCGCGCAGCTCTTCCTCGCCGGCGCCGTCGGCCAGGTACACCACCTTGCCGTCCTGCTGGCCCAGCAGGTACAGGTATTTCACCCCGAACTGGCGGGCGTAGCCGTCCAGCTTGCGGGCGTTGTCCAGCATCTGCTGGCGCGGCACGCTGCCGGCGGTGAACATGCTGGCCAGGAAACGCTCGTCCAGCAGCGCCGGGATGGCGCGCGCGGCGGCGTTCAGCCGGGTGTCGATCACGGCCAGCGCCTGCTCGCTGCTGCGCAGATAGGTGTGCACGCTGAAGGCGGCCACGGTCAGCAGGTTCAGGGCCAGGAACAGGCAGACAAGCTTGGTACGGATGCTGAGTCGGTACAGCCAGGACATTGACGGTTATCCTTAGGTGGGCAGGCGCTGCGGGCGGCGTGGCGCCGCCTGCTTCAGCCTGGAAATTCATTGCGGTTTGGATAATGCAGTTAAAAATGAAATTTACAAAACCAAATCGCTGCCAGAACACTTTCACTCCGCCGGCATGTGGCGGCAATCGCAAAGGAGAACGGTTATGAACTCACCCCGCACCGCGCTGGTTACCGGCGCCGACCGCGGCATCGGCCTGGCCATTGCCTGCCGCCTGGCGCGCGAAGGCTGGCAGCTGGCGCTGCACGGTCTGGCGGATGCCGCCGGCCAGGCCGAGGTGTTGGCCGCGGTGAAAGCCGCCGGCGCCGGCGACGCCGCCTATTTCAGCGCCGACCTGCGCGACGGCGACGCCAGCCGCGCGCTGGCGGCGGCGGCACTGACGCGCTTCGGCCGTGTCGACGTGCTGGTCAACAACGCCGGCATGCAGTTCGCCGCGCCGCTTACCGAGATGCCGGCGCAGAAATGGGACGACATCATCGGCGTCAACCTGTCCGCCGCCTTCCACCTGCTGCAGCTGTGCTTGCCGGGCATGCTGGCGGCCGGCTGGGGGCGGGTGATCAACATCGCCTCGGTGCACGGCCTGGTGGCGTCGAAAAACAAGCTGCCGTACGTGGCCAGCAAGTTCGGCATCATCGGCCTGACCAAGGCGGCCGCGCTGGAGACCGCCGGCACGGGCGTCACCGTCAACGCCATCTGCCCGGGCTGGGTGGAAACCGCGCTGATCGAGCCGCAGATCATGGCGCGCGCCGCGCAGTTCGATGGCGACCGCGCCGCCGGCCTGCGCGACCTGGTGCTGGAAAAGCAGCCGTCCGGCCAGATGAGCCAGCCGGAGGACATCGCCGAGGCGGTGCTGATGCTGTGCGGCCAGTGGGCGCACAACCTCACCGGGGTGGCGCTGCCGGTGGACGGCGGCTGGACCGCGCAGTAGCGCGGGCAAAGCTTGGCCGCAGCCATGCGGCCAACCTTGTGCTGCCGCAAGCCGCGGCATATCCGCCGCCGCCATGCTCTGGTAATCTTGCCGGCGACCGATATTCAAGCTTGCAGATTGTCCAACCATGAGCGACATCCCGTCCCGTTTGTACCTGGCCTCCGGCAGCCCGCGCCGCCGCGAGATCCTCGAAGGCCTCGGCCTGCACCTGGAACGCATCCACGCCGACATCGACGAAACCGTGCTGCCCGGCGAGGAGGCCGTGGCCTATACCGAGCGCCTGGCGCGCGAGAAGGCCGCCGCCGGCTGGCAGGTGGTGAGCAACTGCGGCCTGCCGCCGCACCCGCTGCTGGCCGCCGACACCACCGTGGTGCTGGACGGCGAGATCTACGGCAAGCCGGCGGATGCCGCCGACGCGCGCCGCATGCTGCAGGCGTTTTCCGGCCGCAGCCACCAGGTGGTGACCAGCGTGGCGGTACGGCTGGGCGATGAATTGCAGCTGGCCACCAGCGTCACCGATGTCAGCTTCAAGCCGCTGGCCGACGACGAGATCCAGCGCTACATCGACAGTAACGAGCCGTTCGACAAGGCCGGTGCCTACGGCATCCAGGGCCGCGCCGCGGTGTTCGTCGCCGGCATCGAAGGCAGCTACACCGGGGTGGTGGGGCTGCCGGTTTACGAAACAGCACAACTTCTCGGCAAGTTCGGTTTCCAACTGCCCTGATTCCACCAGTTACCGGAGCTTGCCATGCTGCAACAACCGATTCCGTTGCCGCGCGATATGCCGCGGCCGAAAGAGCAGATTCTCGTCAACATCACGCCGCAGGAGACGCGGGTGGCGGTGCTGGAAGACGCCATCGTGCAGGAGCTGCACATCGAGCGCTCCGCCAGCCGCGGCATCGTCGGCAACATCTACCTGGGCCAGGTCAAGCGCGTGCTGCCGGGCATGCAGAGCGCCTTCATCGAGATCGGCCTGGAGCGCGCCGCCTTCCTGCACATCGCCGACGTGCTGGAACAGCGCCAGCACCCGTCCGAGCCGCAGCGCATCGAGAAGATGCTGTTCGAAGGCCAGACCGTGCTGGTGCAGGTGATCAAGGATCCGATCGGCACCAAGGGCGCGCGGCTGTCGACGCAGATCAGCCTGGCCGGCCGTTTCCTGGTGCACCTGCCGCAGGAAGAGCACATCGGCATCTCGCAGAAGATCGAGCAGGAAGCCGACCGTCTGAGCCTGAAAACGCGGCTGGAAAAACTGCTGCCGGACGGCGCGCCGCGCGGCTACATCATCCGCACCAGTGCCGAGACCGCTACTGACGAGGAGCTGACCGCCGACATCGACTACCTGTCGAAACTGTGGGCCGACATCCGCCACAAGTCGCAGCACCTGCCGGCGCAGAGCCTGCTGTACGAAGACCTGCCGCTGGCGGTGCGCGTGCTGCGCGACATGGTGAGCGACTACACCGAGAAGGTGATCGTCGACTCCACCGAGAACTACGGCAAGATGGTGGAATTCGCCGAGGCTTACGTGCAGTCGGCGGTGGCCAAGATCGAGCGCTACAGCGGCGAGCGGCCGCTGTTCGAGCTGCACGGCATCGAGACCGAGATCGACAAGGCGCTGTCGCGCCGCGTCAACCTGAAGTTCGGCGGCTATCTGATCATCGACCAGACCGAGGCGATGACCACCATCGACGTCAACACCGGCGGCTTTGTCGGCAACCGCAATTTCGACGAAACCATCTTCAAGACCAACCTGGAAGCCACGCTGTCGCTGGCGCGCCAGCTGCGGCTGCGCAACCTCGGTGGCATCATCATCGTCGACTTCATCGACATGGACAGCGAGGAGCATCGTAGCGCGGTGCTGGCCGAGCTGGCCAAGGCGCTGGCGCGCGACCGCACCCGCGTGACGCTGAACGGCTTCACCAGCCTGGGGCTGGTGGAAATCACCCGCAAGCGCACCCGCGAAAGCCTGGCGCACGTGCTGTGCGAGCCATGTCCGATGTGCCAGGGCCGCGGCGAGATCAAGACCGCGCAGACGGTGTGTTACGAGATCCAGCGCGAGATCGTGCGCGAGACGCGCCGCTTCGACGCCAAGGGCTTCCGCATCCTCGGCTCGCAGAACGTGATCGACATGCTGCTGGACGAGGAATCGCAGAGCCTGGCGATGCTGATCGACTTCATTGGCAAGCCGATCTCGCTGTCGGTGGAAACCAGCTACAGCCAGGAACAGTTCGACGTGGTGCTGCTGTAGGTTTTTTGGCCACCCGCGCCGCGAAAAGCGCGATCCGTGCTTGCCGTCGCGCGGCGCTGGCACCAGATTAAAGGGTGACAGCGCCGCCGCAGTGCGCGCGGCGCCAAGGTTGGCCGCAAGTATCAGGAGTCCCTCCGTATGACCGAAGTAAACAGCGATCCCCTGTGGCTCGCCATCCTGCAGGAAGCCGAACAGGCGGCGCGCGACGAGCCGCTGCTGGCCAGCTTCCTGCACATGACCGTGCTGCGTCACGGCACGCTGGAAGACGTGCTGGCCTTCCACCTGTCCAGCAAGCTGGCCAGTCCGGTGATGGACGCCCGCGCCTTGCTGGAACTGTTCCGCGAGGCCTATGCCGCCGATAGCGGCATCATCGTCGCCACGCGCGCCGACATCACCGCCTGCTTCGAGCGCGACCCGGCCTGCGACAGCTACTCCACGCCGCTGCTGTACTTCAAGGGCTTCCATGCCATCCAGAGCCAGCGCATCACCCACTGGCTGTGGCAGCAAGGCAGAAAGACGCTGGCGTATTTCTTGCAAAACCGCATCTCCGAGGTAATGAGCGCCGATATTCACCCGGCTGCCAAAATCGGCCACGGCGTCATGCTGGATCACGGCACCGGCGTGGTGGTGGGCGAGACCGCGGTGATCGGCAACAACGTGTCGATGCTGCACGGCGTGACCCTGGGCGGCTCCGGCAAGGAGCGCGGCGACCGTCATCCCAAGATCGGCGACGGCGTGATGCTGGGCGCCGGTGCCTCGGTGCTGGGCAATATCCGCGTCGGCGAATGTGCCAAGGTCGGTGCCGGCAGCGTGGTGCTGGACGACGTGCCGGCACATACCACGGTGGCGGGCGTACCGGCCAAGGTGGTGGCGCAGCTTTGTCCGGGCACCCCGGCACTAGACATGGACCAGCGCGTCTAAACTGACGCAGTGGGCTACCAGCCGTGCGGCCAATGCTGCACGGCTTTTTTCTTGCCGGCGGCCGGCGTGGATCGGCCAACAACAATGACATTGATGTTGTGTTTGGTATTGCGGGCCTGCGTCGTCGGCGGCGTAGCGACAGCACAAGGCGTGTGGCACGCGCGGCAGAAAGCGCTGTAAAAACAGCCGGCTATGCCATATTGCTGAAATGTGCCGCGACCGCACTCGCCGCATGCCGAAAATGCCAATGGAAAGCCATATCGGATGCTTTGCGTGCGCGACAACAGCGCGTAGAATCCGCCGCCTTTGCATGCGCCCCAAGGTTGGCCGCATGCCGCCCGACACAGGAGCAGCATCATGAACGTACGCGTAGTCGATTACCGTGCCGCCGACGCGGCCGAACAGTTCACCCGCTCGCTGCACGAAACCGGCTTCGGCGTGCTGGTGAACCACCCGATACCGCAGCAGCTGGTGGAGAACATCTACCGCGACTGGCTGGCCTTCTTCGGCAGCGAGCAGAAGCACGACTTCGCCTTCTCGGTGGAAAAGCAGGATGGCTACTTCTCGCCGGAAATCTCCGAGACCGCCAAGGGCCACACCCAGAAGGACATCAAGGAGTACTTCCACATCTATCCGTGGGGGCGTATCCCGGCGCAGCTGCAGGCCGACGCCATGCGCTACTACGATACCGCCAACGCGCTGGCGCGCGAGCTGCTGGCGTGGGTGGAACAGTACACCCCGGCCGACATCGCCCAGCATTACAGCGAGCCGCTGTCGAACATGATCACCGGCAGCCAGAAGACGCTGCTGCGCGTGCTGCGTTACCCGCCGCTGACCGGCCAGGAGCCGGCCGGCTCACTGCGCGCCGCCGCCCACGGCGACATCAACCTGCTCACCATCCTGCCGGCGGCCAACGAGCCGGGCCTGCAGGTGCAGGACATGAACGGCAACTGGGTGGATGTGCCGTGCGACTTCGGCATGCTGATCATCAACATCGGCGACATGCTGTGCGAGGCCTCGCGCGGCTACTACCCGTCCACCCAGCACCGGGTGGTGAACCCGAGCGGCGAAGGCGCCAGCAAGAGCCGCGTGTCGCTGCCGCTGTTCCTGCACCCGCGCGACGAGGTGGTGCTGTCCGAGCGCTATACCGCCGGCGAATACCTGAACGAGCGCCTTCGTGAACTGGGCGTGAAGATGTAGTACGGCGGCGGTCAGGGTTGGCCGCAAGCGAGAGGGAAGCGCACGGCCCGGTCGATGACCGGGCCTTGTCGTTTGCGCGGGAGGCGCGGGCGGCAAGCCACGTGGTTGGCGCAGCATGTATCCACAATGTGTAAAATCCGACACTTTGCGCTACACATGCGGCCCAGCCGCATCCCACCAACGGTTGACCTCATGCTGGCATTGCCAAGACCTGTCCCTGCTTCTTCCTACCGTCCGGATATCGACGGCCTGCGCGCCGTCGCCGTGCTGGCGGTGATCGCCTACCACATCGGCGTACCCGGCCTGGCCGGCGGCTTCGTCGGCGTGGACATCTTTTTCGTGATTTCCGGCTACCTGATCAGCGGCCTGCTGCAGCAGGAGCTGCTGCAGCACGGCAAGGTGCGCTTCGCCGCCTTCTTCGCCCGCCGCATCCGCCGGCTGGGGCCGGCGCTGCTGCTGGTGACGCTGTGCACGCTGCTGGCCGGCTACGTGCTGCTGCTGCCGGATGCGGCCAACTCGTTGGGGCGCGAGGCGCGCGCGGTGGTGACGCTGTCGGCCAACCATCACTTCCTGTCGCACGCCTTCGACTACTTCAATGCCGCCACCGACCTGAAACCGCTGCTGCATACCTGGTCGTTGGCGGTGGAGGAACAGTACTACCTGGTGTGGCCGCTGCTGATGATGGCCGCCTGGCGCTGGGGGCAGGGCAGCCTGCGCGTGGTGCGCGGCACACTGGCGGCGGTGTTGCTTGGCTCCTTCCTGCTGTGCCTGTACCTGTCGTGGCACAACCTGCCGCAGGCGTTCTACCTGATGCCGACCCGCGCCTGGGAATTCGCCGCCGGCGGCCTGCTGGCGCTGGCGCCGGCCACGCGCTGGCGCAGCGAAGGCGCTCTGGCGCTGCTGCTGGGGCTGGCCGGCGCGGCGCTGACATTCGGCTGCATCCTGCTGTTCGACGAACGCCGCATGGTGTTTCCGGGCTGGATCGCCAGCCTGCCGGTGCTGGGCGCGTTGCTGCTGATCGTCGCCGGCGAGCTGTCGCCGCGCAATGTGGTGAGCCGGCTGCTGGCCTCGCCGCTGCTGACCGCGCTGGGGCTGCTGTCCTACAGCTGGTATCTGTGGCACCAGCCGCTCTTGGCGCTGGGGCGCAGCTACGGCGTGGGCGAGCGCGAGCTGACGCGCGACCTGCTGCTGGGCGGCGGGCTGTCGCTGCTGCTGGCCTGGCTTACCTACTGCCTGCTGGAGCAGCCGATCCGCCAGCGCCGGCCGGCGCCGTTCGCGCTGGACAAATCCACGCTGTGGGCCGGGCTGGCGATGTCGCTGGCGGTGTGGCTGGCCGGTACCGTCGACATGTATCTGCCGGCGCGCCACCCGTGGCCGGGGCAGCAGCGCATCCTGCAGCTGAAGGCGGATGGCCCGCAGACGCCGCCGGGCTGCGGCATGGCCAGGGACGGCACGCCGCTGGCATCGGCGGCCAGCTGCCGCATCGGCTCGGCCATGGCGCCGCTGCGGCTGCTGGCCTGGGGCGATTCCCACTCCGACCATTCGCTGCCGATGTACCAGGCGCTGGCGCAGTCGCAGGGCATCGCCATGCTGCGCCGGGTGTACCACGGCTGCCCGCCGCTGCCGGACGCAGTGCCGGTGGGCGAGGGCAAGGTGCGCAGCTGGTGCCTGAACCATTCGCGTGCGGTGTGGCAGGAAGTGGAACAGCTGGCCGGCAAGGGGCTGAACGGCGTGCTGATGAACGTGCGCTGGAACGGCTACACCGCCTTGCCGGTGCCCGGCAGCCTGGCCATTACCGGCCTGGCGGCGGTGGATGCGCAGGGGCGGCCGCAGCTGTCCGGGCCGCTGCTGGCCGGCAGCGGCATGCTGGACCGGCCGCACTCGCTGCAGGTGCTGCATGCCTCGCTGGACAAGCTGGCCGGAGAATTGGGCCGCTTGCGCCTCAAACTGGTGCTGCTGGCGCCGGAGCCGGAGTTCCGCCTGTCGGTACCGGAATGCATCGTCCGCCGCGGCGCAGCGGCCTGCAATATCAGCCGCCAGCAGGTGGAGGCGCAACGGCGCGACATCATGGCCATCCTGCGGCAGGTGGCCGCCACGCACCGCAACGTGCGGCTGTGGGATGCCATCGACCGCTTCTGCGATGCCGGCAGCTGCTTCGCCAGCGACGGTGAACTGGTGCGCTACCAGGATCAGAACCACCTGTCGGCCAGCATGGCGCGCACCCTGGCCGGCGACTTCGCCGCCAGCTTTGTCTGGGCCAGCCAGCGCTGAGCGGGCGCCTGCAGCGGCAAAGGTTGGCCGCAGGGAGTGCGGCAGCGACTGCCATCCTGTCACCTGCGTCAGCAGGCACGACCATGCGCCAGCCATGCCGGCTGGGTAGTTGCATTTGACTACAGGGTGCTAGCATGCGCGTTCGTTCTCCAACGGAGCTGCGCCATGACTGCCCCCGTTTCCCCGCCGCTCGCCCTCATCATCATCGACATGCAGCAGGGCATGCGCCGTATGCCGGCCGAATCGCGCAACAACCCGCAGGCCGAGGCCACCATCCTGCGCCTGCTGCGCGCATGGCGCGCGGCCGGGCAGCCGGTGGTGCATGTGCGGCACATATCGCTGACGCCCGGTTCGCCGTTCTGGCCGGGGCAGGACGGCGCCGAGTTCCAGCCGGAACTGCAGCCGCTGCCGGGCGAGCACGTACAGGAAAAGAATGTGCCGGATGTGTTCATTCACAGCCAGCTGGAGCGCTGGCTGCGGGTGCGCGGCATTCAGCGCCTGGTCATCACCGGGGTCAGCACCAACAACTCGGTGGAGGCCTGTGCCCGCAGCGCCGGCAATCTCGGTTTCGACACCCTGGTGGTGGCGGACGGCTGTTACGCCTACGCCAAAACCGACTTCGACGGCGTGGCGCGCAGCGCGCAGCAGGTGCACGCCATGGCGCTGGCCAACCTGCACGGCGAGTATGCGCAGGTGATCGACAGCGAGGCGGCGCTGGCCTTGCTGGCGTGAGGCTGGCGGCCAAGGTTGGCCGCGGGGTGCCACGGGGGCTGGTGTAGAATGGGGCGATTCCGTGTTTACCTGCCCGTGCCCCCATGAACGACAAGCTGCTCGCCGGCCTCAACCCCGAACAACTCTCCGCCGTCACCTGGCCCGCCAAGAGCGCGCTGGTGCTGGCCGGCGCCGGCAGCGGCAAGACGCGGGTGCTCACCACCCGCATCGCCTGGCTGCTGGCCACCGGGCAGGCCAGCCCGGCCGCCATCCTGGCGGTGACCTTCACCAACAAGGCGGCGCGCGAGATGCAGACCCGGTTGGCGGCGATGATTCCGGTCAACGTCAAGGCGATGTGGATCGGCACCTTCCACGGCCTGTGCAACCGCCTGCTGCGCATCCACTACCGCGACGCCGGTCTGCCGCAGACCTTCCAGATCCTGGATGCCGGCGAGCAGCAGTCCGCCATCAAGCGGCTGCTGAAGGCGCTGGACGTGTCGGACGAGAAATTCCCGCCCAAGAGCGTGCAGCAGTACATCAACGGCAACAAGGAAGCCGGCGTGCGCGCGCATGCCATCCCGGCGCCGCTGAACCCGTACGAGGCCAAGCTGATCGAGCTGTACGCCGCCTACGACGCGCAGTGCAACCGCGAGGGGGTGGTGGATTTTGCCGAGTTGTTGCTGCGCAGCTACGAGCTGCTGTCGCGCAACGAGGCGCTGGCCACGCACTACCGCGAGCGCTTCCGCCACGTGCTGGTGGACGAGTTCCAGGATACCAACCGCCTGCAGTACGCCTGGCTCAAGCTGCTGGCCGGCACCGACAACGCGCTGTTCGCGGTCGGCGACGACGACCAGTCCATCTACGCCTTCCGCGGCGCCGAAGTCGGCAATATGCACGCGCTGCTGCGCGACTACGGCATCAGCGCGCCGATCCGCCTGGAGCAGAACTACCGCTCCGCCGGCACCATCCTCGATGCGGCCAACGCGCTGATCGAGCACAACGACGGCCGCCTCGGCAAGCAGCTGTGGACCGATGCCGGCGCCGGCGAGCCGATCCGCGTGTTCGAGGGTTTCAGCGACGGCGAGGAGGCGCAGTTCATCGTCGACGAGGTGAAGTCGCTGGCGCGCGATGGCTGGAACCTGGCCGACATGGCGGTGCTGTACCGCTCCAATGCCCAGTCGCGCATCCTGGAACACGTGCTGGTACAGGCCGGCCTGCCGTACCGCATCTACGGCGGGCTGCGCTTCTTCGAGCGCCAGGAGATCAAGCACGCGCTGGCCTACCTGCGGCTGGTGGCGAACGCGGACGACGACAACGCGCTGCTGCGGGTGATCAACGTGCCGGCGCGCGGCATCGGCGCGCGCACGGTGGAAAACCTGCAGACCGCCAGCCGCGAGCGCGGCATCAGCCTGTGGCAGGCGGCCTGCGGTGCCGGCACTGGCCGCACCGGCGGCAAGGTGGCGGAATTCGTGCTGCTGGTGGAGCAGCTGCGCGCGCGCTGCGAACAGCTGTCGCTGGCCGAGAAGATCAGCCTGATCGTGGACGACTCCGGCCTGCGCGCCATGTACGAGGCCGACCGCAAGGAGGGCGAGGAGCGGCTGGCCAACCTGGACGAACTGGTAAATGCCGCGCTGGGCTTTTTGCCGCACGAGCCGGAACTGGCGCTGGTGGAGTTTCTCACCCAGGCCAGCCTGGAGGCTGGCGACCATCAGGCCGATGCCAGCGAGGACGCGCTGCAGCTGATGACGGTGCATGCCTCCAAGGGCCTGGAGTTCGACGCGGTGTTCATCGGCGGGCTGGAAGAGGGCCTGTTTCCGCACGAGAACAGCTTCAGCGACAGCAAGGGGCTGCAGGAAGAGCGCCGGCTGATGTACGTGGCGATCACCCGCGCGCGCAAGCGGTTGTACTTTTCCTCGGCGCAGAGCCGCATGCTGCACGGCCAGAGCCGCTACCCGATCCGCTCGCGTTTTGTCGACGAAGTACCGGCCGAGCTGTTACAACACTTATCTGCTACGGTAAAAACAGCCGCCCCGCGCCGCAGCAGCTGGCAGGAGGCGCCGGCCCCGGCCATGGTGCGCAGCAGCGCGCTGGCCGGCTGGCGCATCGGCCAGGCGCTGAGCCACAGCAAGTTCGGCAGTGGCGTGGTAATCAGCGCCGAAGGCGCCGGCGACGATGTGCGGCTGCAGATCAACTTTGCCGAGCACGGCATCAAGTGGCTGGATCTGCGTTATGCCGCAGACAAACTGACGCCGGCCTGATGCGGCCAACCTTATCCAACCGAGACGCACCATGAGCCAGCAGCCACGCGAATCCACCACCTTCCATGCCATCACCGGCCAGCGCGAACCCGGCAGCCGCCAGGAGTACCGCAACCCGTTTGCCAAGAAGATGTTCCTGGTGGTGGATTGCGTGCCGGAGATGCAGCGGGCGATGGCGATGACGCTGAACTCGTTCGGCGCCGAGAAGGTGGAGTACGCGGGCAAGGCCAGCGACGCGCTGGTGAAGCTGATGCGCTACGACTTCGACGTGGTGCTGTGCGACTACGACCTGGGCACCGGCAACGACGGCCTGTACCTGTACGAGGAAGCCAAGGAGCGCAACCTGCTCAAGCAGTCCTGCGTGTTCATGATCGTCAGCGGCGAGCGCCGCGCCGCCAAGGTGATCTCGGCCGCCGAGCTGGCGCCGGACGGCTACCTGCTGAAGCCGTTCACCGGCGACGAGCTGGGGCGGCGGCTGGAAGTGGCGATGCGCCGCCGTGCCGCGTTCAAGGTGGTGGACGAGGCGCTGCTGGGCCACGACTACCTGGGCGCCATCGACGCCTGCAACAAGAAGATCGCCGAGCGCGGCGAGTTCAGCCTCGACTTCATGAAGCTGAAGGGCAGCCTGGTGCTGAAGATCGGCGACTTCGACAGCGCGCAGACGCTGTTCAAGCAGGTGCTGCAGGTGAAGGAGCTGCCGTGGGCCAAGCTGGGCATGGCCAAGGCGCTGGTGGGGCTGAAGCAGGTGGAGCCGGCACTGGCGCTGTTCGAGCAGGTGGTGGTGGAAAACGACCGCGTGATGGAAGCCTACGACTGGCTGGCCAAGCTGTACCAGGACAACCACGAGCTGCAGAAGGCGCAGGACGTGCTCAAGCGCGCCACCGAAATCGCCCCGGCCACCGTGCGGCGCCACCAGGTGCTGGCGCAGGTGGCGGAGGAAAACGGCGACCTGGTGCAGGCGCGCAGTGCCTACAGCACCACGCTGGAGCTGGCCAAGTCCAGCTGGCACCGCCGCCCGGCGCATTACGCCTCGCTGGTGCGCGCGCAGCTGGCCTGCAATGAAAAGGCCGAGGCCAGCCGCACCCTGGCCTCGCTGCGCCGCGACTACAAGTACAACCCGGAAGGCGAGTGGATGGCGGACGTGGTGGACAGCACCATCCAGAACCAGTCCGGCAACAAGCAGGCGGCCGAACGCCTGCTGCACGAGGCGGCCGACAAGCTGCACCAGCTGTCCAAGCTCAAGGACGACGACAAGCTGGAGTTCGCCCGCGCCTGCTACACCCAGGGCCACAAGGAGCTGGGCGACGCGGTGGCGCGCGACCTGGTGCGCAACCATCACGACAACCAGGAGCTGCTGCAGAAGCTGTCGGCGATGTTCGACCAGGTCGGGCAGGGCGATGCCGGCCGCCTGCTGATCGCCAGCAGCGTGCAGGACATCATCGACCTCAACAACCAGGCGGTGCGCATGGCGCAGACCGGCGAGCACGACCGGGCGATCGAGCTGTTCCGCAAGGCGCTGGAGGAAATGCCGCAGAACATCCAGCTGATGCTCAACCTGGTCAACGCGGTGATCGCGCAGAGCCACCGCCACGGCTGGCATGAAAGCCACATCCACCTGGCGCACCAGCTGCTGCAGAAGGTGCGGGAAGTGGAGCCGGCCAACAACAAGTTCCAGAAACTGCTGCAGGCCTGGCGGGTGCTGATCGACCAGCACCAGAAGCGGGAATTCCAGCTGTGACGCAGCACAGCTACCGTTGGCCGCACCTGCTGCTATTCTGCATGCTGCTGCTGTGCTGGCTGGCGCTGGCTCTGCTGGGCGGCAGCTGGCTGCTGGCCTACGAGCGCGCCCGCGCGCAGAGCGAGCTGGACGTGCAGGCGCAGCAGCTGGCGGCGCAGGTGCGCACGCGGCTGAGCCTGCTGCAGGCGGCCGGCGAGCAGCTGCTGCAGGATCTGGAAAGCCTGCAGCTGGCCGAGGCCGGCAGCGACCCGGGGCGTTATCTGGCCAACCTGCATCAGGCGTTTCCGCTGCTGCAGCGCGTGGCGCTGCTGGGCGGCGATGTGCGCAGCCAGCAGCTGCTGGTGCGCCAGGTGGCGCCGTTCCTGCTGGGCGGCGAGGTGTTGCCGACGCAGGACCTGAGCCGTCAGGTGGCGGTGGCGCAGGTGTTGCCGGTGTTGCAGGCGGGCCAGCCGGCGGTGGTGCCGTGGCACGACCGCGGCGGCCTGCAGCAATTGCTGCTGCTGCCCGGCATGCCCGGTAACTATCTGGCGCTGTGGCTGCAGCCGGCGGCGCTGCTGCCGGAGCTGGCGGACGAGCGGCTGCGGCCAACCTTGCTGCCGTTGCAGACCGCGCTGCCGCAGGAGGACAGCTGGGGCGGCCGCCTGCATGCCAGCGTCGAGGTGCGCAGCGGCCCGTTCGCCCTGCGGCTGGATCTGGCGCAGCAGCTGGGCTGGGAGGACATCCACTCGCCGCGGCTGTGGCTGCTGCTGGTGTGGCTGCTGCTCAGCCTGCTGCTGTGCTGGCTGAGCTATGTGCAGTTCGGCGTGCTGCGCCGCCGCCGCGCGCTGCTGCTGCAACAGCGCCAGGCCTGGCTGCAGCGCCACCTGCCGTCGTCATCGGCGGGGCGCTAGCGCAGCCTGCTGCCGGGCGGCAGGGTTTTGCAGTACAATCGCCGCCATCTTTTACCGGGAGTACTCAGATGTACCAGTCCGAATTCACCCAATTCATGAACGACTACCTGGACAAGCACCCGGAAGTCGACAGCGAACGCCGCGAACTGCGCCTGACCTGGTGGGAGCGTCCGCAGAACCTGGACGACGTGCAGCGCTGGAAAGAATCGCGCGTACCGCAGAAAGCCTACGTGTACCAGCCGGAATAAGCCGGCCACCGCGACACACCACGACGCCCGCAAGGGCGTTTTGCTTTTCCGAGGCCGAGCCATGACACGACACACCATGACATTTGGCCCGCAGGTGGCCGAATACCTGTTCGACATCGGCGTGCAGGAGCACCCGGTGCAGCGCGAGCTGCGCGAATTCACCGCCGGCCACCGCATGGCCAAGATGCAGATCGCGCCGGAGCAGGGCCAGTTCCTGGGCTGGCTGGTGCAGCTGCTGGGCGTGCGCCGCTACCTGGAGATCGGCTCCTTCACCGGCTACAGCGCGCTGACGGTGGCACTGGCGATGGGCGAGAGCGGCCGCACCGTGGCCTGCGACATGAGCGTGGAGTTCAGCAGCATCGCCATGGACTACTGGCGGCGGGCCGGGGTGGCCGAGCGCATCCAGCTGTACCTGCAGCAGGGGCTGCTGACGCTGCACCAGCTGCTGGCCGACGGCGCCGCCGACAGCTTCGACCTGGCCTTCATTGATGCCGACAAGAGCAACTACCCCGGCTACTACGAGGCCTGTCTGCAGCTGGTGCGCCCGGGCGGGGTGATCGCCATCGACAATATCCTGCTCAATGGCCGCGTGGTGGCGCCGCAGCCGGGGCAGCCGCACAGCGTGGATGTGCTGCGCGAGTTCAACGCCGGCCTCAAGCACGACCCCCGCGTCGACCTGTGCATCCTGCCGATGGGCGACGGCATGACGCTGTTGCGCCGACGTTAAACGGGAACCCTGCCGGCCGCGGCCGGTCGTTACATTGCCGAAACCATTCGCCGGATGCAGGTGCTACCATCCTGCATCCGCCGCCCAGAGAGAGTACCGATGCTGCAACGCCGTCCCCGCCGCATGATGAACCAGATGAACGTGGTGCCCTACATCGACGTGATGCTGGTGCTGCTGGTGATCTTCATGGTCACCGCGCCGATGTTCACCCCGGGGGTGATTGACGTGCCCAGCGTGACCCGCGCCGCACAGGTGGACAGCACACCGCTGGAGATCAGCATCGAGGCCGACGGCCACTATTTTGTCGGCGAAGGAGGCAAGCGCCAGCCGGTGGCCGATCTGGATGCGCTGATTGCCGAAGTGCGGGCGCGGGTGCAGGACAACCGGCCGGTGGTGGTAACCGCGCATCGCGACCTGAAGTACAGCGCGGTGGTGGCGGTGGCCGACCGCCTGCACGAAGCCGGCATCCAGCGCGTGGCGTTGACCGTACGCCAGCAGGGGAGCTGATGTTGGCCGCACGCCAACCGGGCAAGGGCGCCTGGCTGCTGTCGCTGCTGCTGCACGCGGCGCTCGCCGCCGTGCTGTGGTGGTCGGCGGCGCCGGCGGTGCTGCACACCCCGCCGCCGCTGGCGGTGGAGCTGTGGGCCGGTGGCGGCAGCACGCTAACGGCCGTGCCCAGGTCCGTGCCGGCCACACCGCCCCCACAACCCGCCGTACCGGCCAAGCCGCTACCCGCGCCGCCGGCGCCGCTGCTCAACAATGCCGACATCACCCTGAAGGGCGGCAAAGCGCCCGTCAAACCGGCAGCGGTACCGCCAACGCCGCCGAAGGTGGCGCAAAAGGCCGCCGCGCCTGCGGTCAAACCAGCTGAGCCGAAACCGGCCGCCAAGGTCGCCAAGCCGGCGCCGCCGCGCACCGACGATCTGCTGTCCGAGCTTGACGAGCTGCCGCCCGGCCCGGGCAAGGGCAAGGTGACGCAGGCCGGGGGCAAAACTGGGGCGCAGAGCGGCAGCGCCAGCGGGATCGCCGACCTGCGCGCGCAGTACGTGGATGCGGTGCGCAACCGCATCCGCCCCTACGTGATGCTGCCGGATGGCATCAACGGCAACCCGGAGGCGGTGGTGGAAGTGGAAATCCTGCCCACGCTGGAGATTCGCAGCAGCCGCCTGCTGCGCAGCAGCGGCAACAGCGGCTACGACCAGGCGGTGCTGGCGGCGCTGCGCGAGGCACGCCGCTTCCCGCCCTTGCCCAAGGGAGCCGAATTCGCCGATTTTCGCCGTATCACGCTGAAATTCCGTCCCAAGGAGTAAGCCTTGCACACCTGCTTTGTAATTGTCCGTCGCCTGTTGCTGTGCTGCCTGCTGTTGGCCGCACCGCTGGCCCGTGCCGACCTGACGGTGGACATCGTCGGTGGCGGCGTCAACCGCTACCCGCTGGCGATCCTGCCGCTGAGCAACGAGGAATGGCTGCCCGATGCGGTAACCAGCACCGTGCAGAGCGATCTGGCGATGACCGGCATGTTCAACCTGTTGCCGGTGCCGGCCAGCGGCGCGTCGCTGGAGGCCGATTACTGGCAGCAGCAGGGCGCGCGCGCCATGGTGTACGGCCGCGTGACGCGGCTGGATGGCGGCATGCTGCGGGTGACGTTCTGGGCCGATACGCTGGCGCCGCGCGAGCAGAAGCTGGCGATGGAGTTCGACGTGCATCCGTCGCAGCTGCGCGATGTGGCGCACCGCATGGCGGACATGGTGTACGAGGCGCTGCTGGGCGAGAAAAGCCTGTTTGCCAGCCGCATCGCCTTCGTGATCCAGGTGGGCAAGGAGTGGCGGCTGCAGGTGGCGGATGTCGACGGCCGCCGCGCACAGACGGTGCTGCGCTCCAACGAGCCGATCATCTCGCCGGCATGGAGCTACGACGGCGGCCGTCTGGCCTATGTGTCGTTCGAGAACAAGAAGCCGATCATCTACGTGCAGGACCTGTCCAGCGGCCAGCGCCGGGTGCTGGCCAACTTCAAGGGCAGCAATTCCGCGCCGGCCTGGAGCCCGGACGGCCGCCGGCTGGCGGTGGTGCTGACCACGCCCGGCAATTCGCAGATTTACCTGATCAACGCCGACGGCAGCGGGCTGCAGCGTTTCTCCTACAGCAGCGCCATCGATACCGAGCCGGTGTGGAGCCCGGATGGCCGCAGCATCGCCTTCGTCTCCGACCGCAGCGGCAGCCCGCAGCTGTATCTGCAGCCGGTGGACGGCAGCCGCACTGTGCGGCGCCTGACGTTCCAGGGCAGCTACAACGTGTCGCCGTCGTTCTCGCCGGATGGCCGCCAGCTGGTGTACGTGCAGCGCGAGGCCGGCCGTTTCAAGGTGATGCTGCACGATCTGGCCGCCGGCGACAGCCGCCAGCTGAGCAGCAGCGCCTATGATGAATCACCGAGCTTCGCGCCCAATGGCAAGATGGTGCTGTATGCCAGCGACCAGGGCGGCCGCAGCGTGCTGTTTGCCGCTTCGGTGGTGCACCCGGGCCGGGTGCGGCTGGGGGTGATCGAAGGTGAAGTACAGGATGCCGCCTGGGGGCCGTTCAACCCGTAAGCCCGCCGGCTGAACTCTCGCGCCGCTGACGGGTCTTTGTTTTTGTGCAAAATTATTTGCCGGCCCGTCAGAGCCCAATCACATCGCAACAAGGAGATCCGCATGAAAGTCGTTCCGTTTATCGTTGCCGCCAGCGTGCTGCTGCTGAGTGCCTGCGCTTCCACCTCAAGCAAGGCGCCCAGCGACACCATGGCCGGCCAGGCGCCGGTAACCGCCGGCAACGCGGCCGGTGGCGACAATGCGCTGAAACCGGCGCAACCGCTGCCGGAAGTGGACGCCCGCGCCGCCGAGGCCGCCGCCTTTGCCGGTATCAACGGCAAGAGCGTGTATTTCGACTTCGACCAGTCCAGCCTGCGCGACGGCGACAAGAGCACCGTGCAGGCGCATGCCGGCTACCTGAACAAGTACCAGACCCGCGTGCTGATCCAGGGCAATACCGATGCCCGCGGCAGCCGCGAGTACAACCTGGCGCTGGGCCAGCGCCGTGCCGAAAGCGTGAAGCAGGGCCTGGAAGTGCTGGGCGTGAAGCCGGAGCAGATCGAGGCGGTGAGCCTGGGCAAGGAGAAACCGCGCGCCCAGGGCACGAGCGAGCAGGACTACGCCGAGAACCGCCGCGCCGACTTCCTCTACCAGTAAGCGCAGCGGCTTGACCACCTTCCGGGATCGCGGCACGCTGTCCCGGATTTTTATTTGACGCGATGGGCGATCACACCATGCAAAACCGACTGTTGCTGCTCCTGCTGCCCGTGCTGCTGGGCGCCTGTGCCACCTCTACCGACCTGGAAGAAACCCGCCGCCAGCTGCAGAGCCAGATGTCGAGCAACGCGCAGCAGGCCAGCGCGCGGCTGTCCGACGTGGAGGCCAAGCTGGCCAACCAGCGCCTGCTGGAGCTGGTGAACCAGGTGGGCGAGATGCAGGCGGCGATGGCCAGCCTGCGCGGCCAGAACGAGGTACTGCAGCACCAGCTGGCGGAAACGCAGAAGCGGCAGAACGACCTGTATGCCGACCTCGACCTGCGGCTGGGCAAGCTGGAGCGGCCGCAGGGCGAGGCCAGCGCCGCGCAGGCCGAGGCACCGGTGGCGACGGTCTCGGCCGCCGATACCGCACTGGGCAAGGCGCTGGACACCCTGCGCAAGCGCGAGTTCGCGCCGGCGGTCGGCCAGCTCAAGGCGGTGATGGACGGCTATCCGGGCAGCACGCAGGGCATCGAGGCCAACTACTGGCTGGGCGTGGCGCACACCGCGCTGAAGCAGTACGACGCCGCCATCGACATCCAGCGCCGCTTTGCCGAGCAGTATCCGAAGCACCCGCGCGCCGCCGACGCGCTGCGACTGATGGCGGACAACCAGCTGGCGCTGCAGCAGAAGGATCAGGCGCGCAGCACCCTGCAGCGGCTGATCAAGCTGTACCCGGCGTCCGCCGCCGCGCAAAAGGCCAAGCAGCGCCTGGCGACCATGTAATGACCACAAGGTTGGCCGCATGGCCTGCGGCCCACCTTGCGCCGCCCGGCGCCCGCCGGGCGTGCCACATCCGGCGGGCAAGCCCTTGCCGAATCAGGTAAAATCCCGTTTTTCCTCTCCTTGACGGGACTCGCCTCCATGATCGAAGTTGGCATCGTGATGGGTAGCAACAGCGACTGGGAAGTCATGCAGAATGCCGCGCGCGTACTGAAAGACTTCGGCATCGCGTTCGAAACCCGCGTCGTTTCCGCCCACCGCACTCCAGACCTGCTGTTCCAGTACGCCGAACAGGCCGAAGCGCGTGGCCTGAAGGCCATCATCGCCGGTGCCGGCGGTGCCGCCCACCTGCCGGGCATGCTGGCCGCCAAGACCCACCTGCCGGTGCTGGGCGTGCCGGTACCGTCCAAATACCTGCGCGGCGAAGATTCGTTGCTGTCCATCGTGCAGATGCCGAAGGGCATTCCGGTGGCCACCTTCGCCATCGGCGAAGCCGGTGCCGCCAACGCCGCACTGTTCGCGGTGGCGATGCTGGCCAACGGCAAGCCGCAGCTGGCGGAACAGCTGAAAGCCTTCCGCAAGCAGCAGGAAGAAACCGTGCTGGCGATGACGCTGCCGGAGGTGAACTGATGCGTGCCATCCTGCCGCCCGCGATGCTGGGCATCCTCGGCGGCGGCCAGCTGGGCCGCATGTTCGTTACCGCCGCCAAGCGCATGGGCTACCGCGTCACCGTGCTGGACCCGGACGCCAATGCGCCGGCCGCCGACTTTGCCGACGTGCACCTGTGCGCGCCGTTCGACGACGCCGCCGCGCTGCAGACCCTGGCCGCCAGCTGCGCCGCGGTGACCACCGAATTCGAGAACGTCAACGCCGACGCCATGCGCCAGCTGGCCAAGACCACCCGCGTGTCGCCGTCCGGCGACTGCGTGGCCATCGCCCAGGACCGCATCGCCGAGAAGAGCTGGGTGCGCAAGGCCGGGCTGCCCACCGCGCCGTATCTGGCGGTGGAGCAGGCGGCCGATCTGGCCGGCGATCTCGCCGCCTACCTGCCGGGCATCCTCAAGACCGCGCGGCTGGGTTACGACGGCAAGGGCCAGACTCGCGTGAAAACCGCCGACGAGGCGCGTGCCGTCTTCGCCGAACTGGGCGGCCAGGCCTGCGTGCTGGAAAAGATGCTGGAGCTGAAGCTGGAAGTGTCCGCCATCGTTACCCGCGTCAGCCCCGCCCAGGTGGCGGTGTTCCCGGTGGCCGAGAACATCCACGCGGACGGCATCCTCGACGAATCCATCGTGCCGGCGCGCATCGCGCCGGAACTGGCGGCCCGCGCGCAGCAGTACGCGGTGCAGCTGGCCGAGGCGCTGGATTATGTCGGCGTGCTGGCGGTGGAATTCTTCGTGCTGGCCGACGACAGCCTGGTGGTGAACGAGATCGCGCCGCGGCCGCACAACTCCGGCCACTACACCATCGACGCCTGCGCTACCGACCAGTACCAGCAGCAGGTACGCGCCATGTGCGGCCTGCTGCCGGGCAAGACCGAGCTGCTGTCGCCGGTGGTGATGGTGAACCTGCTGGGCGATGTGTGGGCGGAAGACGGCGGCGAGCCGAACTGGGCGGTGCTGATGGAAGCACCGAACGCCCACCTGCATTTGTACGGCAAGAAGCAGGCACGGGTTGGCCGCAAGATGGGCCACTACTGCGTGCTGGCCGACGGCGTGGACGACGCGCTGGAACAGGCGCGTGCGCTGAAGGACACCTTGTGAGCCTTTTGGCTGATGAGTTTAAAGAGCAGCTGCCTGCTGTTGTGCTTTCGACAGCAGGGCTTGCGGCCGAGTTGGCAAAAGAGCTTCCCGGTGTCGGTGTGATCGTAAAAGCTGTAGAAATTGCGCTTGGCGTCGAAGCAGGAGTGCTACAGCAACGCTGGCAAGCTGGTGTGCAACAGAGGCTAGATGAACTGTGTGCAGATGTTCAGCAATTGCAATCAACTCTCAGCTTTATACCTCTATCAGTCGACTCGCTTACAGATGAGCAGCTGCTCCTGATTCGTCAGGTACAGCAGTTGATTGTGGACTCTCCTTCGCGGGATAAGCGTAAGGCTGCTGCACGTGTATTGTGTTATTCGACATTGGTAGAGTGTGATCTTGGTTTTGACATGGCCACTCAATTTTTACGAGACCTGTCAGAGCTGGAAAATCACCACTTGGTTGTGCTTAAAAGTATCAATCTGCAGTCAACCGATAGTTTAGTAATGGCTGTTCCAACTAGTTTGCAGGAGTCATTTACTCCTGTGATCTACGAAAAAATTTTTAGGGACCTGATCAAACTTGGTTTCATTTCTAATAGCGATGGCACGTTTGATGGCTTGGACCTGAAAAGAACTGAATATTTGAAATTCTTCGTAGATTATTTATTGCAGGACATTCAATCATGACCGGTAACACCTCCCAACTGACCAGCCTGAAGAAAATCTACTCCGGCAAGGTACGCGACCTGTACGAGATCGACGACAAGCGCATGCTGATGATCGCCAGCGACCGCCTGTCGGCGTTCGACGTGATTCTGGACGACCCGATTCCGGGCAAGGGCCAGATCCTGACCGCCATCTCCAACTTCTGGTTCGAGACGCTGAAGGACGTGGTGCCCAACCACCTCACCGGCGACCAGCCGGAAGACGTGGTATCGGCAGAAGACCTGCCGCTGGTGGCCGGCCGCGGCGTGGTGGCCAAGCGCCTGAAACCGGTGATGATCGAAGCGGTGGTGCGCGGCTACCTGGCCGGTTCCGGCTGGAAGGAATACCAGAAGTCCGGCACCGTGTGCGGCATCCAGCTGCCGGCCGGGCTGCAGGAATCCAGCAAGCTGCCGCAGCCGATCTTCACTCCGTCCACCAAGGCGGCGGTGGGCGATCACGACGAGAACATCACCTACGCGCAGTGCGAGGCCATCGTTGGCGCCGAACTGGCGGCCAAGGTGCGTGACACCGCCATCCTGCTGTACCAGACCGCTGCCGAGTTCGCCGCCAAGCGCGGCATCATCATCTGCGACACCAAGTTCGAATTCGGCCTGGACGAAGACGGCACCCTGGTGCTGATGGACGAGGCGCTGACCCCGGACTCCAGCCGTTTCTGGCCGGCCGACAGCTACGCCGAAGGCAGCACCCCGCCGTCGTTCGACAAGCAGTTCGTGCGCGACTGGCTGGAAGCTTCCGGCTGGAACAAGCAGCCGCCGGCCCCGGCCGTGCCGCTGGAGGTGCGCGAGAAGACCGCCGCCAAGTACCGTGAAGCGCTGCAGCGCCTGACCGGCAACTAAACGTTGGCCGCAAGGCCGCCCGTCAGCCCGCGCCGCTCGCCGCGCGGGCTTTTTCTTGCCGCCGGGCCTGCGTCGCGCGCGGCCGCCGCTCGCGTAATCGAACCGCGAACAGACGCTTGATGGCATACTTGCGCCTTTCCGCTGTACTCCGGAGTTCCCCCGATGGCGACATCGCAGCCCCCCCTGTCTACCGAACGTTTGCAACTGCTGCCGGCCGAGTCCGCCTGGGCCAAGGCGGTGCTGGACTACCAGCTGCGCAACCGTGAACATTTCGCGCCGTGGGAGCCGACGCCGGGCGGCATGTACTACTCCGAGTTCTTCTGGTCGATGCGCATGCGCCAGCGCGAGGAAGACTGGCGCGAGGGCCGCGGCGCCACCTTTCTGCTGATGCGCGACAAGGAGCCGGGGCGGGTGATCGGCATGATCACCATCAGCAATGTGGTGCGCGGCGTGTTCCAGGCCTGCCACCTGGGCTACGGCCTGGACCAGGAGTACGAAGGCCAGGGCCTGATGCGCGAGGCGCTGGAGGCGGTGGTGCAGTTCGCGTTCAGCAATCTGCGCCTGCACCGGGTGCAGGCCAATTACCAGCCGCACAATGTGCGCAGCGCCGGCCTGCTCAAGCGGCTGAACTTCCAGATCGAAGGCCAGGCCAAGGACTACCTGTTCCTGAACGGCGCCTGGCGCGACCACGTGCTGACCGCGCGCTGCAACCCGGATTACGACGCCCGCCCGCTGCAGGGCTGAGCCGCCAGCCGTCAGTGTCGGGCCGCGGGGGTTCTGCCCGCGGCCAAATTCTGCCAAACTGTTGTCATCATGCGGCCAACGTTGCTGATTGACCGCCATCTTGCCAACAGGACGCCATCCCCCGATGCAAACCTTTACCCTGCAAGCCAGTGACGACAGCAGCATCCATGGCCAGTGCTGGCTGCCGCCCGGCAGCCCGCGTGGCGTGGTGGTGATCAGCCATGGCATGAGCGAGTACGCGGCGCGCTATGCGCCGCTGGCCGACAAGTTGGCCGCAGCCGGCTACGCGGTGTACGCGCACGACCACCGCGGCCATGGCCGCCATGCGCCGCTGCCCGGCTGGTTTGCCGCCCGCGGCGGCTGGGGCCAGGTGGTGGACGACCTGCGCTGCGTGGTGGATTACGCCCGCGGCCAACATGCTTGCCCGCTGGTGCTGTACGGCCACAGCATGGGCAGCTTCGTGGCGCGCAGCTTCCTGCTGCAGTACGGCCAGCGGCTGGACGGGCTGGTGCTGTCCGCCACCGGCTACCGCCAGCGCTGGCTGGCCCGCCTGATGCGCCAGGTGGCGCGGCTGGTGGGCGCGCTGAACGGCGCCGCCCGCCCCAGCCCGTTCATGACCGCGCTGGTGTTCGGCAGCTTCAACCTCGGTTTCATGCCGACGCGTACCAAGCTGGACTGGCTGAGCCGCGATGCGGCGGCGGTGGATGCCTATCTCGCCGACCCGCTGTGCGGGCAGTTTCCCACCCCGCAGCTGTGGCAGGACCTGTTCGGCGGCATCATCGCCATGGAGGCCGGCGAGGCCGACGGCAAGGCGCTGCCGAAGGACTGCCCGGTGTGGCTGCAGGCCGGCAGCCGCGACCCGGTGAGCCTGGGCAAGTTCGGGTTGGGACAGTTGGCCGCACGCTACCGCCGCGCCGGTCTGCGCGACGTGACGGTGACGGTGTACCCGGGCGGCCGCCACGAAATGCACCACGAAACCAACCGCGGCGAGTTCGAGGCCGACCTGCTGGCCTGGCTCAACCGTGTCACCGCGCGCTGAGCGTCCGCACAAACAAAAGCGCCTGCCACTCGCGTGGTCAGGCGCTTTTTGCATTCGGCGCGGTCTACGGCTTGGGCACGATCTGCTGCACGCTGCCGTCCAATGCCATCAGATAGCTGCTCAGCTGCAGCTGCGGGTATTTGGCGGCGATCTGCTGCCGCAGCCGCATCAGCGTTTCGGCATGCACCCGCGTTTCCGCGTCCGGCGTCTTGCCGAAATCCTCGCCCAGCACCACCTTGTAGGCGCCGCAGTCGCGGTGGTCGAGGATGATCACTTGCTGGATGTGGTGCAGGTCGATGGCCACCTGCAGGTGCTCCCAGAAGGTGGCGTTCCAGGCCGGGAACTTGTCGGTGACCGCCCCCAGCGCGGCGCCGGCCAGCACGATGTGGTCGTACTTGTTGCGCAGCCCCATGCCGGCCATGAAACGCTCGGTGTCGTCCACCAGCCGGTAATCCATGCACGACAGCAGCAGCGCCTCGGTGCCGCCGGCGGCTTGTGCGCTGCGCGGCAGCAGACTGCCCAGCAGTACGGCGCCGCCGCCCAGCGAAGCCAGGCGCAGGAACTGGCGCCGGCTCAAGAGCTGCGGCGTGGTGTGATCGGCATGACAGCTCGGCTGGCACATGGCGCTTCTCCCGGATGATGGTGTGGTAGCAATTGTAAGCCAGCGCCGGCAATGGCAATGGAATTGCGCGTTTTAAAACGATCGTTTGACAACTTACTAACCAGTAAGTATCGTCGCCGGAAGGCCACGGCCATACCGATAATCAAGGGCTTGCAGCGCACGGCGCGTGTGCGGCGGCTACACGACACAAGCGACACGAGGAAAAAATCATGACGGCTTACCCGCACCTGCTGGCGCCACTGGACCTGGGCTTCACCACCCTGAAAAACCGCGTGCTGATGGGCTCGATGCACACCGGTCTGGAAGAGGCGCCGGGCGGCTTCGAGAAGATGGCCGCCTTCTACGCCGAGCGCGCGCGTGGCGGGGTGGGGCTGATCGTCACCGGCGGCGTGGGCCCCAACGAGGAAGGCCGCGTGGCCGAAGGCGCTTCGATGTTGGCCGACGAGCACGAGGTGCCGCAACACCGCATCGTCACCGACGCGGTGCATGCCGCCGGCGGCAAGATCGCCATGCAGATTCTGCATACCGGCCGCTACAGCTTCCAGGAAAGCCTGGTGTCGGCGTCGCCGATCTGCGCGCCGATCAACTTCTACCGCCCGCGCGAGATGTCGGAAGACGACATCCAGCGCACCATCGCCGATTTCGCCCGCTGCGCGAAACTGGCGCAACAGGCCGGCTACGACGGGGTGGAAGTGATGGGCTCGGAAGGCTACCTGATCAACCAGTTCATCGCCCGCCACACCAACAAGCGCAGCGACCGCTGGGGTGGCAGCTTCGACAACCGCATCCGCTTCGCGCTGGAAGTGCTGCGCGCGGTGCGTGCCGCGGTGGGCCGCGAGTTCATCATCATCTACCGCCTGTCGATGCTGGATCTGGTGCAGGACGGCAGCAATTTCGACGAAGTGGTGGCACTGGCGAAGGAAGTGGAGCAGGCCGGCGCCAGCATCATCAACACCGGCATCGGCTGGCACGAGGCGCGGGTACCCACCATCGCCACCAGCGTGCCGCGCGGCGGCTTCGCCTGGGTGACCAAAAAGCTGATGGGCAAAGTGGGCATTCCGCTGATCACCACCAACCGCATCAACACCCCGGAAGTGGGCGAGCAGATCCTGGCCGACGGTTGCGCCGACATGGTGTCGATGGCGCGCCCGTTCCTGGCCGACCCGGATTTCGTCAACAAGGCCGCCGCCGGCCGCAGCGACGAGATCAACACCTGTATCGGCTGCAACCAGGCCTGTCTCGACCATATCTTCCAGGGCAAGCTCACCAGCTGCCTGGTGAACCCGCGCGCCTGCCGCGAGACCGAACTCAACTACACCCCGGCCGCCACGCGCAAGAAGCTGGCGGTGGTCGGCGCCGGCCCGGCCGGCATGGCGTTCGCCACCATCGCCGCCGAGCGCGGTCACGATGTCACCCTGTTCGACGCCGGCGCCGAAGTGGGCGGCCAGTTCAACGTGGCCAAGCGCATTCCCGGCAAGGAGGAATTCCACGAGACGCTGCGCTATTTCGCGCGCCGCATCGAGCAGACCGGGGTGACGCTGCGGCTGAACCACCGGGTGGCGGTGGCCGACTTGGCGGCGTTCGACGAAGTGGTGCTGGCCACCGGCATCGCGCCGCGCACGCCGGACATCCCGGGCATCGACCACCCCAAGGTGCTCAGCTACCTGGACGTGCTGAAACACGGCAAGCAGGTTGGCCGCAGAGTCGCGATCATCGGCGCCGGCGGCATCGGCTTCGACACCGCCGAATTCCTCACCCACGAGGGCAAGTCGCCGTCGCTGGACGTGGCGGCCTTCATGCGCGAGTGGGGCGTGGACATGGACATCGCCACCGCCGGCGGCCTGGCCGCCAGCGGCCCGCAGCCGCAGCCCAGCCCGCGCCAGGTCTACCTGCTGCAGCGCAAGAGCAGCAAGGTGGGCGAAGGCCTGGGCAAGACCACCGGCTGGATCCACCGCACCAGCCTGCAGCTGAAGCACGTGAAGATGCTGCCGGGCGTCAGTTACGACCGCATCGACGATGCCGGCCTGCACATCACCGTCAAGGGTGAGCCGCAGCTGCTGGAAGTGGACCACATCATCCTGTGCGCCGGCCAGGATCCATTGCGCGAGCTGCAGCAGCCGCTGCTGGCCGCCGGCAAGCCGGTGCACCTGATCGGCGGCGCCGACGTGGCGGCCGAGCTGGACGCCAAGCGCGCCATCGACCAGGGCAGCAGGTTGGCCGCAGCGATCTGACGATCAACTTGCAGATGACAACGGCCGGGATTCCCGGCCGTTTTTTCATGTTGCGCCGCTGTCGCCGCGTTGCCACAGCCCGGGGCTGGCCGCCGGCAATCCCTTGCTTTGTTTGCGTTTTATCATAAAGCGGATTTATCGAAACGCTACAGTGGAGCCTTCGCCCGTGGGGTCGGGCGACCCCGCCATAGCGATGGCGCAACGCGTGCGCGCCATCCGGTGCGGCGCACCTACTGGCAAATTTGATGCGATGAGGATTTCGGCTCGGCAGGACCAGCAGCGGCCGCCGTGCCGCCGGCGACAGGCGGCGACCGGCGTGCGTCTGCCGGCGTGGCCGGCATTGGCCGCCAAGGGCGGTGACCGCCGCGCGCCGCACCGGCAGCGGGGGGCGCGCGCATGAGTCCCGCCCTCCGTTCCTACCTGTTGTCCTGGCAGCTGGCGCCGTGGCTGTTGTGGGGCCAGCTGCTGGCGCTGCTGTGGCTGCACTGGCAAGGTTGGCCGCAGGCGCAGCTGGTGTGGCTGTCGCCGCTGCTGCTGGGTGCCACGCTGTGGCTGGGCTGCCTGTATCGCTGCCAGCACTGGCGGCTGCGGGCACTGGCGCGCCGGGCGCAGGCACTGGCCGACGGCGGCCTGGCCGAACGGTTGCCGGTGCAGGGGTACGACGCGCTGGCGCAGCTGGCGGCGGGTTGCAACGCGCTGGCAGTGCAGTTGCAGGCGGCGCGGCTGGGGCTGGATCAGGGGCGGCATTTTGCCGACATGCTGTTGCAGGCCATGCCGCTGCCGGTGTTCTACAAGGATGTGCACGGCAGCTATCTGGGCTGCAACGAGGCGTTTGGCCGCGCCACCGGGCTGTCGCCGCGCGCCATCCGCGGCCGCAACGCCGAGGAGCTGTGGGGGCGGCAGCTGGCGGCGCTGCACCAGCAGCACGATGCCGCACTGCTGCGCGGCGAGCCGCGGCAGGACTACCCGGGCGAGCTGCGCGACCGCCACGGCCAGCGCCGGCAGGTGATTTTCTCCAAGAACGTGTTTTACGACGATGACGGCCAGGTGGCCGGTATCATCGGCGCCTGGAACGATATCAGTGAACTGCGCGGGGCGGAGGAGCGGCTGCGGCTGCTGGCCGGCGTGTTCAAGCATTCGCGCGAGGGCATCGCCATCACCGACCAGCGCGGGGTGATCGTGGATGCCAACCGCGCGCTGTGCGAGATCAGCGGCTACGCGCGAGACGAGCTGCTGGCGGCCAAGCTGCAGCAGTTTTATTCCCCCCGCCACGAGCCGCAGTTTTACGAGCAGATCCGCCTGGCGCTGCGCGACGACGGCTACTGGCAGGGCGAGGTGTGGACGCGGCGCAGCAACGGCAGCCAGTACCCGGTGCTGTTGTCGATCTCCAGCGTGCTGGATGCCGACGGCAGCCTGCGCAACTACATCGCCATCTTTACCGACATCAGTACGCTGAAGGAGCAGGAGCAGCGGCTGGACCGCATGGCACACCACGACCCGCTGACCCAGTTGCCCAACCGCGTGTTGCTGGCCGAGCGCATGCAGCAAGCGTTTGCCCAGGCGCGGGTCAGCGGCCTGTACCAGGCGATCTGCTTCATGGATCTGGATGGCTTCAAGCGCGTCAACGACCGCTTTGGCCACGAGCATGGCGACCAGCTGCTGATCCAGGTCGCCGGCCGGCTGCGCGACGCGCTGCGCGGCAGCGATACCGTGGCGCGGCTGGGCGGCGACGAGTTCACGCTGGTGCTGACCGAGCTGCCGGACGTGGCCGCCTGCCACCGCAGCCTGCAGCGGCTGCTGGACATCGTGGCGCAGCCGTACGACCTGTCCGGCATCCAAGTGCACATCTCGGCCAGCATCGGCGTGGCGCTGTATCCGCAGGACGAGGACGACCCGGACACCCTGCTGCGCCACGCCGATCAGGCGATGTACCAGGCCAAGGAGCAGGGGCGCAACGGCTACCGCATCTTCGATGCCGAGCACGACCGCCGCCGCCGCAACCGCAAGGAAAGCCAGGACCGGCTGCAGCTGGCGCTGGCGCACAACGAGTTGCAGCTGTACTACCAGCCCAAGGTGAACATGCGCAGCGGGCAGGTGGTGGGGGCGGAAGCCTTGCTGCGCTGGCACCACCCGCAGCACGGCGTGCTGGCGCCGGGCGCGTTCCTGGCCGACATCGAGGACAGCGAGCTGGATATCCCGCTGGGCGAATGGGTGCTGCACACCGCGCTGGCGCAGATGCAGCACTGGCGCGCGCGCGGCCTGTTGCAGAGCGTCAGCGTCAATATCTCCGCCTTCCATCTGCAGCAGCCGGACTTTGCCAGCCGCATGGCGCTGATCCTGCAGGACTACCCGGAGGTACCGCGCGACATGCTGGAGATCGAGGTGCTGGAAAGTACCGCGTTATCCGACCTGGAGCGGGTGATCAGCCTGATGCGCGAATGCCAGGCGCTGGGCGTGCGTTTCGCGCTGGACGACTTCGGCACCGGCTACTCCTCGCTGCTGTACCTGAAGCGGCTGCCGGCGGACAAGCTGAAGATCGACCAGTCCTTCATCCGCAATATGCACGAGGACACCGACGACCTGGCCATCGTGCAGGGCATCATCGGCCTGTCCGGCGCCTTCAACCGCCACCTGGTGGCCGAGGGGGTGGAAACCGAGGAGCACGGCAAGCTGCTGCTGTATCTGGGCTGCGAGGTGGCGCAGGGCTACGGCATCGCGCGGCCGATGCCGGCGGACAGCTTCTTTGACTGGGTGCGCAAGTGGCAGGGCAATCCGGCATGGGAGTACGCCGGGCGCCAGCGCTGGTCGCAGCCGGACATCGCGCTGTTCCGCCTGGAGCTGGCCTACCGCGCTACGCTGGGGCGCCTGCTGGAGTTGGCCGCCGGCGCCGGCGGCCCGGGCGACTGGGATGCCGCCAGCTACGCCGACTTTGCCTGCTGGTATCTGGAAGAAGGCCAGCGCGGCTATGGCCATCATCCACACTATCGCGCGCTGGGCGAGCAGCTGCAGGCCATCGGCAGCCACAGCTTCACCCTGTGGCAGGCGCTGCAGCAGGGCGATGCCGCCGAGGTGGCGGCCAACGTGCCGGAGCTGCTGCGGCTGCGCGACGCGCTGACCGGCAGCGTGCGCAGCCTGCTGCCCGGCCACAGCGTGCCCAGCCGCCACAACGAGCATTTCGACCTGTAGCGCTCTCCGGCGCGGCGCCGGCTAGCGCAGCGGCAGCGCCAGCTGCAGCGACTTCTCGTCCAGCAGACCGAGGATGCGTTTCACCGGCTGGCCCTGCTCGTTGAGGATCACGGTAAACGGCAGGCCGCCGGCCTGGTTGCCGAGCGTGCGCATCAGCTCGATGCCGTCGCCGTCGGCCAGCACGATCGGGTAGCTGACCGGCGTCTGTTTCAGATAGCCCTGCACCTGTGCCGGCTGGTCCAGCGCAATACCGACGAAGCGCACGCCGCGTGCGGCCAACCTTTTCGCCTCAGCCGACAGCAGCGGCATTTCGATGCGGCACGGCGCGCACCAGGTGGCCCAGAAATTCACCACGGTGATCTTGCCTTGCAGGCGGGCGAACTGCGCCGGCTTGCCGTCCGGCGTGTTCAACGGGATGCTGGCCAGGGTGCTGCCGGCGGTGGCCGGCAGCGGCAGCAGCAGCGCCAGCAGGCAGGCGGCGCGGCGAAAAGAGAGGGTCATGATTATTCCGAAGTAATGCCGATAAAGCCGTTAGTTATCTAGCAGTTAGCCGCCGTTCGCGGCTGACTGTCATCCGTGCTTCATGATAGACTTGTCGATTGCCTTTTAGTTTGTGCGCGAGTCATGTCGATTCTGGTTTGCGGGGCGCTTGCCTACGATACCCTGTTTTCTTTTAAAGGCCGTTTTGACAGCCAGATCCTGCCGGATCAGCTGCACAAGATTTCCACCACCTTCCTGGCGCCGTCGATGCGCCGCGAATTTGGTGGCATGGCCGGCAATATTGCCTACAGTCTGAGCCTGCTGGGCGAAAAGCCCATGGTGATGGGCGTGGTGGGCGAGGATTTCGAACCCTACCGCCAGCACCTGAAGCGCAACAGCGTGGACGACCGCTTCATCCGCACCATCCGTGGCCAGTACACCTCGCAGTGCTTCGGCATCTCCGACAAGGACGGCAATCAGCTGATGGCCTTCCACCCGGGGGCGATGGATTTTGCCACCGACAACCACATTGCCGATATCCCGGATGCTATCGAGCTGGCGATCCTGTCGCCGGGCGGCCACCAGGCCTTCCTGCAGCACTCGCGCGAGCTGCACGCCGCCGGCATCCCGTTCATCTTCGATCCGGGCCAGGAGCTGCCGCTGCTGTCGCGCGACGAACTGCACGAGATCGTGGCGCTGGCCGACTACGTGGCGATCAACGACTACGAGAGCGAGCTGATGCGCGAACGCGCCGGGCTGTCGATAGACGACCTGCGCCAGCTGGTGAAGGCGCTGGTGGTGACGCGCGGCTCCAAGGGCGCCGAGATCTACGTCGGCGACAGCATCCACCTGATCCCGCGCGTGCAGATGCCGATCAAGCCGGTGGATCCGATGGGCTGCGGCGACGCCTTCCGCGCCGGCCTGCTGTACGGCATCAAGTACGGGCTGGACTGGAAGGTCACCGGCCGGCTTGCCAACGTCATCGGCGCCATCAAGGTGTCCACCCACGGCTGCCAGAACCACCATTTCGACTGGGACAAGCTGCGCAGCCTGTACCAGCAGGCCTACGGCGAGGCCTGGCCGCTGTAAGCCGCCGGCTTGGGCGGCCTGGCTGCCGCCAGCGCGCCGTGCGCAGATGTCCACACCCGGCCACGGCCGGGTGTTTGCATTACGGGCGCGCGCCGCGCTCAGGTCGGCGCGGTGGGGCTGCCGGTCGCCTGACGGCGAGTGCGGTGGCCGCCGGCATGGTTTGCTAACCTGTTACTGAACACGCTTTTCTATTTCCATGCTGTTGGCAGGCTTGAATCTGGCCGTGCACGGCCCCACCATGGATAGATTCCGCATTCCCTCGGCAGAAAGGGCAACATGACCGTACCGCATCTCACCACCGCGCTGACCGGCCCGCTACGCGAACTGGAAAGCCGCATCCTGGCCGCGCAGCCGCATATCGAACACTGGTTCCGCAGCCAGTGGCACAACCATGCCGTGCCGTTCTACGGCTCGGTGGATCTGCGCAACAGCGGCTTCAAGCTGGCGCCGGTGGACATGAACCTGTTTCCGGGCGGCCACAACAACCTGAACCCGGAGTTCCTGCCGCTGGCGGTGCAGGCGGCGCAGAGTGCGGTCGATCGCGTGTGCCCGGAAGCGCGCAATATTCTGCTGATCCCGGAAAACCACACCCGCAACAGCTTCTATCTGCAGAACGTGGCGGCGCTGGTGCACATCTTCGAGCAGGCCGGGCTGAAAGTGCGGCTGGGCTCGCTGAACCCGGAAATCACCGCCCCGACCCAGCTTACCGCCGCCAACGGCGCGGTGATCACCCTGGAGCCGCTGGAGCGCCGCGGCAACCGCGTGGTGCTGGCCGACGGCTTCAGCCCCTGCATCGTGCTGCTGAACAACGACCTGTCCGCCGGCATCCCGGCCATCCTGCAGAACCTGGAGCAGAACCTGATGCCGCCGCTGCACGGTGGCTGGGCGGTGCGGCGCAAGAGCAACCACTTCGCCGCCTACGACAAGGTGGCGGCCGATTTTGCCGCGCTGATTTCCATCGACCCGTGGCTGATCAACCCGTACTACAGCACCGCCACCGGCCTGGATTTCCATTCCCGCCAGGGTGAGGACGAGTTGGCCGCCAAGGTGGAAAGCGTGCTGGCGCGCACCCGCGCCAAGTACCGCGAGTACGGCATCGACCACGAGCCCTACGTGATCGTGAAGGCCGACGCCGGCACCTATGGCATGGGCGTGATGAGCGTGAAATCGCCGGACGAGGTGATCGGCCTCAACCGCAAGGCGCGCAACAAGATGTCGGTGGTGAAGGAAGGGCTGGAAGTGTCCGAGGTGATCGTGCAGGAGGGCGTGTACACCTTCGAATCGATCAACGAGGCGGTGGCCGAGCCGGTGATCTACATGATGGACCGCTACGTGATCGGCGGCTTCTACCGCGTGCACACCGGCCGCGGCGTGGACGAGAACCTCAACGCGCCGGGCATGCACTTCGTGCCGCTGTCGTTCGAGAAACCCTGCCTGCCGGACCGCCAGGCCAGCCCGGACGCGCCGCCGAACCGTTTCTATGCCTATGGTGTCATCTCGCGCCTGGCGTTGCTGGCAGCATCGCTGGAACTGGAAGCCACCGACCCCGACGCCTGAGCGCGTTCACGATCGGCGCGCCTGCGCGCGCCGCCGATTGTGAGCCAAGCCTGCGGCCAACCCTGAGGACAACACGTCATGCACATCCTGTTCATTGCCGACCCGCTGGAACACTTCAAACTGCACAAGGACACCACCTACGCCATGATGGAGGAGGCGGCCAAGCGCAGCCACGGCATCTGGTTCTGCGAGGCCAGCGACCTGTACGTGGAGGGCGAGCGCATCCTGGCCGAGGCGGTGCCGGTGCACCTGACCGGCAGCAAGGGCAAGGACTGGTTCCGCAAGGGCAATCTGCAGGCGCAGGCGCTGCAGAACTTCTCCGCCATCGTGATGCGCAAGGACCCGCCGTTCGACCTGGAGTACCTGTACGCCACCCAGCTGCTGACGCTGGCCGAGGCGCAGGGCGCGCGGGTGTTCAACCGCGGCCAGGCGCTGCGCGACTTCAACGAGAAGCTGGCGATCCTCAACTTCCCGGAGCAGATCGCGCCGACCATGGTCACCTCGCGCCCGGACCGCCTCAAGCGCTTCGTGCGCCAGCACCAGGACGCCATCCTCAAGCCGCTGGATGGCATGGGCGGCAGCGGCATTTTCCGCGTCAACCCGGACGACCCCAACCTCAACGTCATCATCGAAACCGTCAGCCACTACGGCACGCGCACGGTGATGGCGCAGCGCTACATCCCAGAGATCCGCAACGGCGACAAGCGCGTGCTGCTGATCGACGGCGAGCCGGTGGAATACTGCCTGGCGCGCATTCCGCAGGGCGGCGAGACGCGCGGCAACCTGGCCGCCGGCGGCCGCGGCGAAGCGCGGCCATTGTCCGAGCGCGACCGCGAGATCGCGCAGGCGCTGGCGCCGGAGCTGAAGCGCCGCGGCATCCTGCTGGCCGGGCTGGACGTGATCGGCAACTACCTCACCGAGGTCAACGTCACCAGCCCCACCTGCTTCCGCGAGATCATGGATCAGACCGGCATCAACGTCGCCGCCCTGTTCGTCGACGCGCTGGAGCGCGCGGTGGAGCACAAGCCGGCGTGATGTTGTTGCCCTGCTGGCACCGGGCGGCGGCTGCCGCCCGGCGATGGTCGACAAAGCCCTTTCGTGATGCGAAAGGGCTTTGTCATGACAGCGACACAACCGCCACGGCCAGCCGTTGGCCGCGGTGGCCCGTTGCTGCGGCGCGGTGGCTGGGCTGGGCGGCGGTGGTTGGCGTGCCGCTGCTGGCCGGCTGCGGCCGTGCCGCGGAACCCTACCGCCAGGAAAGCTATGTGTTCGGCACCCGCGTGGAGCTGACCCTGTATGCGGACGAGCCAACGTTGGCCGCACGCGCCGCCGGCAGCGTACTGGCCGATCTCGACCGCCTACACCGCCAGCTGCACGCCTGGGCGCCGGACAGCGAGGTGGCGGCGGCCAACCGCGCGCTGGCCAGCGGCCAGCCGTTTACACCATCGCCGGAACTGGCCGAGCTGCTGCGGCAGGGGCAGCGGCTGGAGGCGCTGTCGGACGGACTGTTTTCGCCGGGTATCGGCGCGCTGGTGGCGGCCTGGGGCTTTCATGCCGACAGCTACGCCGCACGCCTGCCGGTCCCTGGCACCCTGGCCGCACTGGTGGCGGCGCGGCCGCGGCTGGCGGATATCCGCTGGCAGCACGGGCAGCCGCTTGGCCGCAAGCCGGCGCTGCAGCTGGACTTCGGCGGCATGGCCAAGGGCTGGGCGCTGGATCGCGCCCGGCGCAGCCTGCTTAAGGCTGGCATCAGCTCGGCACTGTTGAATATCGGCGGCAACATCATGGCGCTGGGCCGCAAGCCGGACGGTACGCCGTGGCGGGTGGGCATCCGCCACCCGCGCCACGCCGCGGCCATGCTCAGCCTGGCGCTACACGACGGCGAGGCGCTGGGCACCTCCGGCGACTACCAGCGCTATTTCGAACTGGGTGGCCGCCGCTACTGCCACCTGATCGATCCGCGCGATGGCAATGCCGACTGTCGCGTACAATCCGTGTCGGTGCTGGCGATGCCTGGCCGCGATGCCGGCCTGTTATCCGATGTGGCCAGCAAGCCGCTGTATTTTGCCGGCGCAGAGCAGGCGGCCAAGCTGGCGCGGCGCTTCGCGCTGGCCGGCTGGCTGCTGGTGGATGCGCAGGGCGCGGTGTGGGTGACGCCGGCGCTGCGCCAGCGGCTGCAGTGGCAGCAGCCACCCGATAGCTTACATGTGACAGGAGCGCCATGACCCCCTCGCAGGAAAGCCCGTTCAAGGGCAAGACCGGGCTGACCCGGCTGATCAACGCCTTCGGCTACTCGCTGGACGGCCTGCGCGCCGCCTTGCGGCACGAAGACGCTTTCCGCCAGCTCAGCCTGCTGGCAGTGCTGCTGATCCCGCTGGCGATCTTCGCGGCGCCGACCAGCGGCGTGGGCAAGGCCATCCTGGTGGCGGCCTCGCTGGCCACGCTGGTGATCGAGTTGCTGAATTCCGCCATCGAGGCGGCAGTGGACCACACCTCGCTGGCGCGCCACCCGCTGGCCAAGCGCGCCAAGGACATGGGCAGCGCCGCGCAGCTGCTGGGCCTGCTCAACCTGGCGGCGATGTGGGGGCTGGTGTTGTTCGGCTAGTGGTTGCTGCGGCGGCGGTACAGCAGGCCGGGTACCACCCGGATCATGTCGCGCTCGCTGCTGATTTCGCCGTCGTGTCCGGCCAGCTCCCACTCGCCGTCGCCGGCACGCAGCACGCGGTACACCGGGTAGCCGGCCTCGTAGCGCAGCAGCTCCTGGCCGCGAAAGCGCTCCAGCGGCAGCAACGGCAGCTCCTGGCGGCTGATGAACATCGCCAGCGTGCTGGGGGCCAGCTCGTTGATCTGCTCGCGGTCGGCGCGCCAGATGCCGGTAAACATCACCAGCAGCGAGAACGCCAGCATCGGCCAGGCGCCATCCAGCGCAAAGATCAGGCTGAGAACGCTGGCTCCGGTAAAGAAGAATTGACTGTTAGGCATGGCGTCGCGTCCCGCTGGCCCATCCCGTCATCGACGGGGGCAATGAGAAACGCCGCCTGGCGGCGGCGTGCTGTCAATCAGGCAGGGGCGCGTCGGGAATGGAGCGCGATCATCGCTCCGTCTGCAGTGCAACCTTGCGATCTCCGACGTACCCCCTTGGCTGAATCATAGCCCTTGTCGTGGCGGATGCCAGCCGGAAAAAACGTGCGTTTCCGCATGAAAAAACCGCCCCGGGAGGCGGTTTTTTTGCGGCCAACGTTGGCCGCATCAGGCGTCGGCCGGCTTGCCCTCCGGCGGCGCGATCTGCTCGGCGTAGCCGCATTCCTTCTGCGGGCACACCTTCTCGGTGCCGCGGCGCTTGGTGACCTTGATGGTCAGCACCGGCCATTGGCATTTCGGGCAGGTCTCGGCGATCGGCGGGTTCCAGGTGGCGTAGGTGCACTTGGGGTAGGTGTTGCAGCTGTAGAACAGCTTGCCGTAGCGGCTCTTGCGCTCGATCAGGCTGCCGGCCTTGCACTGCGGGCAGGTGACGCCGGTGTCGCGCGGCTTTTCCAGCGGCTCGATGTGCTTGCACTTGGGGTAGTTGGCACAGCCGATGAACTTGCCATAGCGGCCCTTCTTGATGTGCAGTTCGCCGCCGCAATCCGGGCAGCTGCGGCCTTCGATCACCGTCGGCGCCTCGGCTTCCGCCGCCGCCTGCTCGGCGGTTTCGCCCACGTTGCGGGTGTAGTCGCAGTCCGGGTAGCCGGTGCAGGCGATGAAGCGGCCGCGCTTGCCGAACTTGATCGACAGCGGCTGGCCGCATTTCGGGCAGGCCTCGTCCAGGCTCTCGGTGGTGACCTCGGCGCGGCTGATGCCTTCCTTCTCGGTGATCTGCTTGTGGAAGCCCTTCCAGAAGCTGTCCATCACCGGCACCCACTGGCGCTGGCCGCTGGCGATCTCGTCCAGCTGGTTTTCCAGCTTGGCGGTGAAGTTGTAGTCCACGTACTGGGCGAAGTGTTCGGTAAGGAACTTGTTGACGATGTCGCCGGTGTCGGTGGGGAAGAAGCGCTTCTTGTCCAGGATCACGTACTCGCGATCCTTCAGCGTGGAGATGATGCTGGCGTAGGTGGACGGGCGGCCGATGCCGTACTCTTCCAGCGCTTTTACCAGGCTGGCTTCGGAGAAGCGCGGCGGCGGCTGGGTGAAGTGCTGCTCGCTGTACAGCTTGTCCACCGGCAGGGTTTCGCCTTCTTCCAGCAACGGCAGCTTGGCGTTCTCCTCGTCCTCGGCGTCGTCGACGTCTTCCTCGTACACCGACAGGAAGCCGCCGAACACCAGTACCTGGCCGCTGGCGCGGAACACGCCTTCGCCGACGTGGATGTCGATGCTGGTGGTGTCGAACTTGGCCGGCGCCATCTGGCAGGCCAGGGTGCGTTTCCACACCATCTCGTACAGCTTGAACTGGTCGGCGGTGAGGAAGGCCTTTACCGATTCCGGCGTGCGCAGGATGGAGGTCGGGCGGATCGCCTCGTGCGCTTCCTGCGCGTTCTTGGATTTGTTCTTGTAGGTCACCGGGTTCTTCGGCAGGTGCTCGCCGTCGAAACGCTCGGTGATGTAGCCGCGGATTTCTTCCACCGCCTCATTGGCCAGCGCCACCGAGTCGGTACGCATATAGGTGATCAGGCCGACGGTGCCCTGGCCGATGTCGATACCTTCGTACAGCTGCTGCGCGGTACGCATGGTGCGGTCGGTGGTCATGCCCAGCTTGCGCACCGCCTCCTGTTGCAGAGTGGAGGTGGTGAACGGCGCCGCCGGGTTGCGGGTCTTCTTTTTCTTCTCGATGCGGCCAACCTGGGCGCTGTGGCCCTGCAGCGCGGCCAGCAGGCGCGCCTGCTCGGCGTCATCGGGAATGTCGAACTGCTCCAGCTTCTTGCCGGCGAACTCGTTGAGCTTGGCGCTGAACTTGGTGCGGCTCTTGTGGCTGTCCAGGTGCACGGTCCAGTATTCCTGCGACACGAAGGCCTTGATCTCGTGCTCGCGCTCGCAGATCAGGCGCAGCGCCGGGCTCTGCACGCGGCCGGCGGACAGGCCGCGGCGGATCTTCTTCCACAGCAGCGGCGACAGGTTGAAGCCCACCAGGTAGTCCAGCGCGCGGCGTGCCTGCTGCGCATCCACCAGCTCCTGCGAAATGTCGCGCGGGTGGGCGATGGCGTCCAGCACCGCGTTCTTGGTGATCTCGTGGAACACCACACGCTGCGCGGTTTTGTCCTTCAGCAGTTTTTTCTTGTTGAGGATTTCCACCAGGTGCCAGGAAATCGCCTCGCCTTCGCGGTCCGGGTCAGTTGCCAGGTAGACGTGGTCTACCTTGCCCACCGCGTCGACGATGGCGTCGACGTGCTTGCTGTTACGCGCGATCAGCTGGTACTTCATGGCGAAGTCTTTTTCCGGGTCCACCGCGCCATTCTTCGGCACCAGGTCGCGCACGTGGCCGTAGGAGGCGAGGACTTCAAACTCGGCTCCCAGGTATTTTTTCAGTGTTTTCGCTTTTGACGGCGATTCGACAATCAGCAGGCTAGTGGGCATGGGCGGGTCGTTTCAGCAGAAATCCTGAGTTTCAGGACGACAATATTGTGTATTCATCAAACAAAACAAGAGCGCAAGTTTGGCGCTCTTGTCGGTGCCTGCGTTGCGGCCAAGCTGCGGCTGGCCGTAGCGCTTACTGCATGGTGGGCTCGCCATGCAGTGCGGTGAGCAGATCCTCGCCCACCAGTACCGGCAGCTCGGCACGCTGCGCCCACAGCACCATCAGCGCCGCCAGTTTGGCGGTGGGCAGCGAGATTTCGTCATCCGGCATCGCCAGCAGGCGGTCGATCAGCATTTCCCGTTGCGCCGGTGACAGCGCGCCGTTGTCTTCCAAGAACATGATCAGGCCGCGGATCTCGGTGGGCAGACGGGCGATTTCCTCGTCGTGGTACACGCGCAGGCCGTTGCTGTCGTTGGCGCCCTGGTAGGCGCCGTCGTTGAGGCTGTTCAGGCCATCCAGCCATTCCAGCGCGTTGCTGATCTCGTCGGTTTCGAAACCGGCAGCCGCCAACTGGCGGCCCAGATCGTCATGCGCGGGGCAGGCATCGGGGTCGCTGAATTCTTCAAGCAGGTAGGCGAGTACGTCAAACATTCAGGGGAATCAACCGGTTAGCAGGCCGTGCTGGCGGCATCGCGGCGGCGCTGGTAGCGGCCACCGTGCATGCTGTCAACATGACCCTGTATTTCAAGCTCGAGCAGCATCGCGTAAACCTCCCCCGGCGTCAACCCGAGGCGGGCGGCCAAGGTGTCGGCATCCACCGGATCGAAGCCCATCGCCAGCAGCAGCGGCGGCGGTGCGGCATCGTCAGCGGCGGGCGGGCTGGCGCTGACCGGGGCGCTGCGCAGCGGCAAACGGCCGACTTCATCCAGCACATCGTCCACGGTTTCCACCAGCCGGGCGCCGTCTTTCAGCAGGCGATGGCAGCCGCGCGCCTGCGGATTGTGGATGGAGCCGGGAATCGCCATCACCTCGCGCCCGGCTTCCAGTGCCAGCCGCGCGGTGATCAGCGAGCCGCTTTGCAGCGTGGCTTCCACGACCAGGCAGCCGCGCGCCAGGCCGGCGATGATGCGGTTGCGGCGCGGGAAGTTCTGCGCCGCCGGCGGCGCGCCCAGCGGAAACTCGGACAGGATCAGCCCTTGCTCGGCGATGCGGTGCGCCAGTTCGCGGTTGCGCGCCGGGTAGACGCGGTCGATGCCGGTGCCGATTACCGCCACGGTGCTGGCGGCCTGGCTCAGCGCGCCCTCGTGTGCGGCGGCGTCGATGCCGTCGGCCAGGCCGCTGACGATGCTGTAGCCGTTGGCCGCCAGGTTGCGGGCGAAGCTGCGGGCGTTGTCGTCGCCCTGCGGCGTGGAGTTGCGGCTGCCGACGATGGCCAGCATCGGTGCGGCCAACAGTTCGCGCCGGCCGCGGGCAAACAGCAGCGGCGGCGCGGCGCCGGCCTCGGCCAGCTGGCACGGGTAGTCGTCATCCTGCAGCGTGAGCAGGTGGCAGCCCTCGGCGGCGCCCCAGGCCAGCGCCGCTGCGGCACTTTGCTGCGCCAGCTCGCCGCCCAGCTGCTCGGCGACCTCGCGCTCCAAGATGCCCTCCAGTTGCGCCGGACGCGCCGCCAGCGCGGCCTCGGCACTGCCGAAGCGCTGGATCAGCTGCAGGAAGCGTTGCGGGCCGACGCCGGGCGAGAATGCCAGCGTGGCCCAGGCGCGCAGGCGGTCGCTCATTGCGGCGCGGCGATGCGGTCGCCCACCATCACCGACTGGCTGCTGCGCAGCACCAGCGCGTAGGAGGCCTTCTGGAACACGCGGTAGACGATCAGGTCGCCCAGCTGTTCGGACGGCATGGCCAACTGCTGTTTCTGGCCGTTGTTTTCCACGCTGATGAGCTTGGGCGCGCGGTAGATGCCAAACACGTGGCCGATCTCGACGCCTTCACGGCGGCCGCGGTTGATCACCACACTGTACAGCTGGCCGATCTCGTTGACGCCGCTGACACTCTGCACGATCTTGCCCTGCAGCTCGGCCGGCGGTTCGTGCGGGATGTACTGCAGGTCTTCATGCTCGGCCTTCTTCGCCAGGCGGTCGCCGACCAGGATCTCCTCGTTGACCTTGCCCACCTGAAGGCTGCTGACCGCATCGAGTTTGCGCACCAGCAGGTCACCGCCGTAGATCACCTCGTGGCCCAGCAGCTCCTTGCTGTCCGGGTCCACCACCGGGCGGCCCAGCCGGTACGCCTGCCAGGTGCCGGCGGAAGTCAGGCCGGTGGCGTAGGCCGGGTCCAGCGTGGACAGGATCACGCGGTTTTCCTGGGTGGCCACCAGGCGCGGCGCACGCTCGTAGTCGGCGGTGTCATCCACCAGCAGCGGGCGCTTGAGGAACGGCTCGATCGCCTTGGCCGGAATCATGCTGATGGCCTCGTCCAGCGGCGTGCTGCGCACCTGCGGCGACAGCTTCACCGTGCGGTTGCTGCCGATGCGCAGTATCGGCTGGCCGTTCTCGTAATCCAGGTACAGCACGTCGCCGGGGTAGATCCAGTGAGGGTTCTTGATCTGCTCGCGGTTCATGCGCCACAGCTGCGGCCATTTCCATGGCGATTTCAGGTACTTGCCGGAGATGTCCCACAGCGTGTCGCCCTTTTTCACCACGTAGCGCTGCGGGGCGTCTTCGCGCAATTGCAGGGTATCGGCCAGGGCCGGAGCGGACAGGCCAAGGGCCAGGACAAGAGATATAATAGGTTTTAACATCTGAAAGTGACCCCATCTGTAGCCGGCACTGGACGGAAAACGCAATTCACCGGATGCTGCCAACATTATTGACACCCGCGTCGGCATCCTCAACTGAAACGGCTTTGATTATGGCATTACTCAATATCCTTCATTATCCCGATCCGCGCTTGCACAAAGTAGCCAAGCCGGTGGAAGTTTTCGATGCGGCGCTGCAACAGCAGATCGACGACATGTTCGAAACCATGTACGAGGCGCACGGCATCGGCCTGGCGGCGACCCAGGTGGACTTTCACCAGCGGCTGATCGTGATCGACATTTCCGAAGACAAATCGGCGCCCTACGTGTTCATCAACCCGGAATTCCTGCAGAAGGACGGCGAGACGGTGTACGAGGAGGGCTGCCTGTCGGTGCCCGGCATCTACGACAAGGTGACCCGTGCCGAGCACGTGAAAGTGCGCGCGCTGGGGCGCGACGGTAAACCGTTCGAGCTGGATACCGGCGGCCTGCTGGCGATCTGCCTGCAGCACGAGGTGGATCACCTCGACGGCAAGGTGTTCGTGGAATACCTGTCGGAGCTGAAGCAGGCGCGCATCAAGACCAAGCTGAAAAAGCGCGAAAAGCACACCATGTAAGCGTGCGGCCAACGTTGGCCGTAGCTGGACGCGGGGCACGCCAGTCGTGCCCCGCCGCATTTGAGGATTCCCGATGAAGCTGATTTTTGCCGGTACCCCGGTATTCGCCGCCCAGGCGCTGCAGGCGCTGCTCGCCGCCGGCCACGACATTGCGCTGGTGCTGACCCAGCCGGACCGCCCGGCCGGGCGCGGCATGAAGCTCAAGCCCAGCCCGGTGAAGGAGCTGGCGCTGCAGCACGGCCTGCGCGTGGAGCAGCCGCTGACGCTGAAGACGCCGGAGGCGCAGGCGCTGGTGGCCGAGGTGGGCGCCGAGGTGATGGTGGTGGCCGCCTACGGCCTGCTGCTGCCCAAGGCGGTGCTGGAGATGCCGGCGCGCGGCTGTCTCAACATCCACGCCTCGCTGCTGCCGCGCTGGCGCGGAGCGGCGCCGATCCAGCGCGCCATCCTGGCCGGCGACGCCGAAACCGGCATCACCATCATGCAGATGGATGTCGGCCTCGACACCGGCGACATGCTGTCCATCCATGCGCTGCCGATTGCGGCCAACGATAGCGCCACCACGCTGCACGACAAGCTGGCGCTGCTGGGCGCCGAGGCCATCGTCGCCACGCTGGCGCGGCTGGACGCCTGTGTGCCGGAGCCGCAGCCGGAAGCCGGCGTCACCTACGCCGCCAAGCTCAGCAAGGAGGAGGCGCGCGTCGACTGGACGCAGCCGGCCGCCGCCATCGCCCGCGCCATCCGCGCCTACAACCCGGCGCCGGGCGCACACACCCTGCTGGCCGGCGAGGCACTCAAGCTGTGGCAGGCCGAGGCCATCGACGGCCACGGCGCGCCGGGCGAGGTGCTGCGTGCCGATGCCGACGGCGTGGTGGTGGGCAGCGGCCACGGCCTGGTGCGCATTACCGAGTTGCAGGCCGCCGGCGGCAAAAGGTTGGCTGCACGCGAGTTCGCCGCCGGCCGCAGCAACCTGACGGGAACCGTGCTGGGGGCTTGAGGCTCCAAAACCTGCCCGCATCTGCTGGGTAGCGTTGACTGAAAAGGGAAACTGGCTATGGGCTTTAACTGGTTGAAGACCACGGTATTGATGGCGGCCATCGTGGCGCTGTTCGCCATGATCGGCGGCATGATCGGCGGCAAGAGCGGCATGCTGCTGGCGCTGCTGTTCGGCGGTGCGATGAACGTGTTCGCCTACTGGAACTCCGACAAGATGGTGTTGCGTATGTACAACGCCCAGGAGGTGGATGGCCACAGCGCACCGGAGCTGTACGGCATGGTGGCCGAGCTGGCGCAGCGCGCCGGCCTGCCGATGCCGCGGGTGTACGTGATCCACGAGGAGCAGCCGAACGCCTTCGCCACCGGCCGCAACCCGGAAAACGCCGCCGTGGCCGCCACCACCGGCATCATGCGCATGCTCAGCTACCAGGAGCTGCGCGGGGTGATGGCGCACGAGCTGGCGCACGTGCAGCACCGCGACACGCTGATTTCCACCATCAGCGCCACCATGGCCGGCGCCATTTCCGCGCTGGCCAACTTTGCCATGTTCTTCGGTGGCCGCGACGAAGACGGCCGGCCGGTGAACCCGATCGCCGGCATCGCGGTGGCGATCCTGGCGCCGCTGGCCGCCAGCCTGATCCAGATGGCGATCTCGCGCGCTCGCGAGTTCGAGGCCGACCGCGGCGGCGCCGAGATCAGCGGCGACCCGCTGGCACTGGCGGCCGCGCTGCAGAAGATCGAGTACTACGCGCAAGGGCGGCCGATGTACGCCGCCGAGGCGCACCCGGAAACCGCGCAGATGATGATCATCAACCCGCTGTCCGGCGGCGGCATCAGCGGCCTGTTCCGCACCCATCCGCACACCGAGGAGCGCATCGCGCGGCTGCAGGAGATCGCGCGCGGCATGCGCTGAACCGGTATCATCCGCCCTGTCGAATCACGGCCACCGTCCCGTTTGCGGACGGTGGCCGGTTTTCTTGTTGGAACACCTAAATATGCACCGTATCCAGGAACTGGCCGCCGGCGTGCTCGAGCGCGTCGAGCAGGGCCGCACCCTGACCGAGGCGCTGGCCACCGTCCAGCGCAACCAGGAACTCTCCGCCGCCGAGCGCGGCGCGCTGCAGGACATCGCCTACGGCAGCCTGCGCCGGCTGGGCCAGCTGCGTTTCGTGCTGCGCCAGCTGGTGCCGCGGCCGCTGCCGGCGGCGGAGATCGAGCGCCTGCTGCTGGTGGCGCTGTACCAGCTGCTGCACACCCGCGCCGCCGACTACGCGGTGGTGGACCAGGCGGTGAATGCCGCCGCGGCGGTGGCGCGCGGCAAGTTCAAGGGTCTGGTCAACGGCGTGCTGCGCAACGCGCTGCGCCAGCGCGACGAACTGCTGGCCGCCGCACTGCGCGACAATGAGGCGCGCTACAACCACCCGCGCTGGTGGCTGCAGCGCCTGCGCGCCGCCTACCCGGCGCAGTGGGCGGACATCCTCGACGAGAGCAACCGCCACCCGCCGATGACGCTGCGGGTGAATGCCCGCCACGGCGACGCCGCCGGCTATGTGGCCGAGCTGGCCGGCAAGGACATGGCGGCGCGTGCGCTGGACGGCCATGCCGTGCTGCTGGAGACGCCGTGCAATGTGCGCGAGCTGCCGGGCTTCGCCGACGGCCGGGTGTCGGTGCAGGACTGGGGAGCGCAGCAGGCGGCGCGCTGGCTGGACGTGCAGCCGGGCATGCGGGTGCTGGATGCCTGCGCCGCGCCGGGCGGTAAGAGCGGCCACCTGCTGGAGCTGGCCGACATCGCGCTGACCGCGCTGGACATCGACGCCGGCCGCCTGCAGCGGGTGGAGGAAAACCTGGCGCGGCTGGGGCTTGCGGCCAACGTGGTCGCCGCCGATGCCGCACAGCCGGCCAAGTGGTGGGACGGACAGCCGTTCGACCGTATCCTCGCCGACGTGCCGTGCTCGGCCAGCGGCGTGGTGCGCCGCCATCCGGACATCAAGTGGCTGCGCCGCCCGACCGACTTCGCCGCGCTGGGGCAGCAGCAGGGCGCGCTCAGCGACGCGCTGTGGCCGCTGCTGGCCGCCGGTGGCAAAATGCTGTATGCAACCTGTTCCATCATGCCGGAGGAAAATCGCCAGCAGGTGGATGCCTTCCTGACGCGTCATCCTGACGCCCAGCTATTACAAGACGAACAATTGCTGCCTACCCCGGAACATGACGGCTTCTATTACGCGCTGTTGGCGAAACGTTCTTAGCCTGCTGCTGGTGCTGGCCGCCTGCCTGTTGCCGCTTGCGGCGCAGGCGGCGGAGGGCATTACCGCGCTGCGCGCGCGTGCCGAGGTGGAGGAGCACGCGCTGGCCATTTCCACCCGCTACCAGATCGTGCTGCCCAATGCCCTGCAGGATGCGGTGCAGCAGGGCATTCCGCTGACTTTTCGCCTCACCTTCGAGCTGACCCACCCACGCAGCAGTGCCTACTGGCTGCGCTTCAAGCACTTTTTCGAACCGACCGCCAGCATCAACTTCAAGCTGATGTATTACCGGCTGACCAACCGCTACCGGGTGGCGATCGGCAGCCTGGCCAATAATTACAACTCGCTGGCCGAGGCGCTGGCGGCGGTGGGCAGCATCGCCGGCTGGCGGGTGCTGGACGTGTCGGACTGGGATGAAAGCGATCGCCGGCTGCTGCGCGGCCGCGTGCAACTGGAACTGGATATCGGCCAGCTGCCACGGCCGTTCCAGCTCAATGCGCTGGGCGCCAGCGACTGGTCGCTGGAATCGGCGTGGACGTCGGTGACGGTCGAGGGGGGGAGCTGATGCGTTATCCGGCGATAGCCGCCGCGCTGGGCGTGGTGCTGATGTATCTGCTGGCGATCTCCACCGGCAACACTTCCAAGCTGGCCGAATACTACTGGTGGGTGTTCGGCCTCAATGCGCTGGGCCTGGCCGGCCTGATCGGCGTGGTGGTGCGGCAGGTGCTGCGCCTGCGGCGGCGGGTGAAGAGCCGCGAGTTCGGCGCCAAGCTGACGCAGAAGATGGTGGTGATGTTCACCGTGGTGGCGCTGCTGCCGGGCATGCTGGTGTTCACCGTGTCGGCGCAGTTCCTGACCCGCAGTATCGAGAGCTGGTTCAACGTGCAGGTGGAGACCGCGCTCGACCGCGGCCTGGAGCTGGGACGCAATGCGCTGGGCTACGTGCTGACCGACCTGTCGCGCAAGGCGCGGGTGGTGTCCAACGACATCGCCGACCAGAGCGAGCGCGAGCTCACCAGCCGGCTGGCGCGCCTGCGCGAACAGCTGGGGGTGGAGGAGATCGCCGTCTACACCCGGCAGGGCAAGCTGGTGAGCTTTGCCGGCCCGGACGAGCTGCGCTACCTGCCGCGCGCGCCGGACTACGAGCTGCTGCGCTCGCTGCAGAGCCGCAAACTGCATGAGAGCATCGACAACGACGCCCGCAGTGGCCTGCTGCTCAAGGTGCTGCTGCCGTACCGCAGCTTCGTCACCGACGAGGCGCTGGTGGTACAGATCATCCAGCCGGCGCCGGCGCAGATCGCGCGCGATGCCGAGCTGATCGAGGAGGCGCGCACCGACTACCGCCAGCTGGTGCTGGCGCGCGACGGGCTGAAAACCTTCTACATGCTGACGCTGGCGCTGGTGTTCCTGCTGGCGCTCACCGCGGCGCTGGCGTTTGCGCTGTTCATCTCCGAGCGGCTGTCGGCGCCGCTGTCCGAGCTGGCCGCCGGCACGCGCGCCGTGGCGCAGGGCGATTACTCCAAGCGTCACCCGGTGTACCGCAAGGACGAGCTGGGCATTCTTACCACCATGTTCAACCGCATGACGCAGCAGCTGGAGGAGGCGCGCTACGCCGCCGACGAGAACCGCCGCCTGCTGGAAGCGGGCAAGCTGTACCTGGAGAGCATCTTGGCCAACCTGTCGGCCGGGGTGGTGGCCTTCGACAGCAACTGGAACCTGCGCGCGGCCAACACCAGTGCCGGCCGCATTCTCGGCGTGAACTTCGAGGCGCTGGCCAGCGAGGAACTGCAGGTCTGGCCGGTGCTGCGCCCGGAGCTGACGCCGCTGGTGGATACCATCCTGCGTGAAGCGGCCAACGTTAACCCGCACGACTGGCAGCAGCAGATCGATTACAGCGGCGGCAACGGTCAGCGCCAGCTGGTGGTGCGCGGCGCGGTGCTGCCGGAGCGTTCCGGCACCGGCTACGTGGTGGTGTTCGACGACATCACCGAGCTGGGGCGCGCGCAGCGTGACGCGGCTTGGGGCGAGGTGGCCAAGCGCCTGGCGCACGAGATCCGCAACCCGCTGACGCCGATCCAGCTGTCGGCCGAACGGCTGGCGATGAAGCTGGCGGACAAGCTGGAAGGCGCCGATGCCGACATGCTGCGCCGCGCCACCGACACCATCATCAAGCAGGTTACCGCGCTGAAAGGCATGGTGGATGCCTTCCGCGACTATGCGCGCGCACCACGTACCAAGCTTGGCCCGCTGGAACTCAACACCTTGATTCGCGAGGTATTGACGCTGTACGAAAGCAATCCGGCGCTGCGGGCGGAACTGTGTGCCGAGCCGCTGCCGCTGATGGGCGATGCGGCGCTGCTGCGCCAGGTGCTGCACAACCTTCTGCAGAATGCACAAGATGCAGTCCTTGACGCTGACATCCCGATGATTCACATTAGCAGCCGACTAGAAGGAAGGAACGCGCTCGTCTGTGTACAGGACAACGGCGCAGGGTTCAGTGCAGACATACTGCACCGCGCCTTTGAGCCTTACGTAACCAGTAAGGCCAAGGGCACCGGGCTGGGCCTTGCGGTGGTGAAAAAGATAGTGGAGGAGCACCACGGTCAGGTTCAACTGGCCAATGGAGACAGCGGCGGCGCGCGGATCCTTCTCACCCTGCCAATGCTGGAGGCTTAATGCGAAGCAGCGACATTCTGATTGTTGATGACGAAATCGGTATCCGGGAATTGCTCTCGGAGATCCTGCAGGACGAAGGCTTTACCGTAGCGCTTGCCGAAAATGCCGAAGTGGCCCGCCAGTTGCGCGGCCAGACCCGGCCGGCACTGGTGTTGCTGGATATCTGGATGCCGGACTGCGACGGCGTGACCCTGCTCAAGGAGTGGGCCAAGTCCGGGCAGCTGAACATGCCGGTGGTGATGATGTCCGGCCATGCCAGCATCGACACCGCAGTCGAGGCCACCCGCATCGGCGCTTTCGATTTCCTGGAAAAGCCGATCGCGCTGCAAAAGCTGCTGACTACCGTGCAGCGCGCGCTCAAGTATGGCGACATGCAGGCCAACACCTCGCTGAACCTGGACAAGCTCGGCAAGAGCGCACCGATTCAGGAGCTGAAGCGGCAGCTGGACCGCGTTTCCAAGGTGAAATCGCCGGTATTGCTCACCGGCGAGCCCGGTGTGGGGTTCGAGCTGGTGGCGCGCTTCTTCCACCACGGCAATATGCCGTGGGTGATGCCGGCTAAGCTGGAGCAGCTGGCGGACGCGCCGCTGGAGCTGCTGCAGAAGGCCAACAACGGCGTGCTGTTCCTGCCGGACATCGGCCAGTACAACCGTCGCACCCAGCAGGGCCTGCTGTTCCTGCTGTCCAAGCTTGATCGTTTCAACGTGCGGCTGGTGTGTTCCTGCAGCCGCCCGCTGCAGGAGCTGCTGGTGGACCCGGAGTGCGACAACCGCATGCTCACCGCGCTGTCCAGCGTCATCGTGCCGATTCCGCCGTTGCGCGAGCACGCCGAGGACATCATCTTCATCGCCGAGCAGATTCTGCACGAGCTGGTGGAGTCCAAGCAGATCCCGACGCGCAAGCTCACCACCGCCGCGCTCAACGCCATGCGCCAGTACGACTGGCCGGGTAACCTGGAGCAGCTGCGCAGCATCATCAAGAGCCTGGGGCTGACCACCGAGGCGGAAGAAATCGACGTGGTGGAAGTGAACAAGGTGCTGGCGCAGTTCCGCCACGAAAAACCAGTGGAAGAAACCGGCTTCGATTTCAACCTGCCGCTGCGCGAACTGCGCGAGCAGCTGGAGCGCCGTTACTTCGAGTACCACATCGTGCTGGAAAACGGCAATATGAGCCGCGTGGCGCAGAAAGTGGGGCTGGAACGTACCCACCTGTACCGCAAGCTCAAGCAGCTGGGCGTGAAATTCAGTCGCAAGACCGCCGAGGAATAAGCGGCGCAACACCTTACGGGACGGCTGCCTTGGCGGCCGTCAGGCTGCAGACGAGTTTTTCGTTTACACGCTACCGAATCCGGCCAAGCCGGGTTGCTCCAGCTAAGCGCTTGCCTCGGCAGCCCTCCTGTTTATAAAACAAAGCCCTTTCGCTGCGCGAAAGGGCTTTGTCAACATTCTCCGGCCGCTCATGGCGGCCGTTTGGCATCATGAACAAAGAACTCGACGACGCGGCGCTGCTGCGCTACAGCCGGCACATCCTGCTGCCGGAAATCGACGTTGCCGGCCAGGAGCGCCTGCTGGCGGCGCGCGTGCTGGTGGTGGGCGCCGGCGGCCTGGGTGCGCCGGCCTTGCTGTACCTGGCCAGCGCCGGCATCGGCCAGCTGACGCTGGTGGACGACGATACGGTGGAGCTGACCAATCTGCAGCGCCAGGTGATCCACGACATGAGCACACTGGGGCAGCCCAAGGTGGCATCGGCGGCGACGCGGCTGGCGGCGATCAACCCGGATGTGCAGCTGCGGCTGCTGGCCGAGCGGCTGCAGGGCGACACGTTGGCCGCAGAGGTGGCGGCGCACGACCTGGTGCTGGATTGCTCCGACAACTTTGCCACCCGCCACGCCATCAACCGCGCCTGCGTCGCCGCCGGCGTGCCGCTGGTGTCCGGTGCCGCGGTGCGCTTCTCCGGCCAGCTGGCGGTGTATGACACGCGCGATGCCGCCTCGCCGTGCTATCACTGCCTGTTCCCAGACGAGGGCGAGGCCAGCGACGGCCCGTGCGCCACTTTTGGCGTGCTGGCGCCGCTGGTGGGGGTGATCGGCAGCCTGCAGGCAGTGGAGGCGCTCAAGTTGCTGGCCGGCTTGCGGCCAACCTTGGGCCAGCTGACGCTGTATGACGCGCTGGATGGCAGCTTCCGTCAGCTGACGGTACCGCGCGATCCGGATTGTCCGGTGTGCGCCAGTCGCCCATGAGTCGGCAAGCATGAAAAAAGCCGCTTTCCTTGGAAAGCGGCTTTTTTGTGTGCTGGCGTCAGGCCTTGAGATTCTGTTCGATCAGCTGGTGCAGCTCGGCGAAGTCCGGCTCGCCGACGAAGCGCTTGATGATGTTGCCCTGCTTGTCGATCAGGATGGAGGTCGGCGTCAGCTGGATGTCGCCGAAGGACTTGGCGATGCTGCCCTGGCTGTCCAGCGCCACGAAGAACGGCAGTTTCTTGTCGTTGACGTAGGCCTGCACGTAGTTGGGCGGATCGTAGCTCATCGCCACCGCCACGGTCTGGAAGCCCTGCGGCGCGTATTTCTGCTGGGTGGCAACCAGCTTGGGCATCTCGGCCATGCAGCCGCTGCAGCTGGTGGCCCAGAAGTTCACCAGTACCACCTTGCCTTTCAGGCTGTCGGTGCTGGCCTGCTGGCCGGAAAGGCTGGTGTATTGCACCGCCGGTGCGCCGTCGGTGAAGCAGCCGCTCAGCAGGGTGCTGGCGGCAAGCAGGGCAACGGTCAGGGCTTTGTTGAGCTTCATGTTACACATCCGGGTTGGCCGCAACGGCGTGCGGCGGCGATCAGGCTTGGTGCTGCAGCGTGTTCAGAAGTTCCCGCAGTTCGCCGTCGAGGGGGATGGCCTTCTGCTGGCGGCCGTCGTAGGCCACCAGGGTGACGTCGGCTTCCGCCGCGATCTTGCCGCTGGCCGCCAGCTTGACGCACTGGTGAATCACGCTGCTGCGATTGCCCACCGATTTTACCGAAGTTTCGATCAGCAGTTCATCGTTCATGGTCGCCGGATGACGGTAGTCAATATTGATGTTGACCACGATCAGTGCGATGCCGGAGGCGAGGAAGGCGGGCAGGTCGGCGCAATCCTCGAAAAAGGTCCAGCGGGCCTCTTCCAGGAACTCCAGGTAGCGCGCGTTGTTGACATGGCTGTACAGGTCCAGGTGATAGCCGCGGACCTTGATCTTGGTATGGTGTGGCATGGTTCTCCTCGTGGAAAGGCCGGTGCGTTGCCGGCGGGCCCCGGCCGCTCGGGCGGCCGGTGGCGAAAACAGCGGCTGGCGCCTTAGTCCTGGTCCAGGTCGAACGGCACGAACGGTTCGCGCTCCAGCGGGAAGTCCACCAGGTCGGTCAGTACCGAGTGGATTTCCACGTCGAACCACTGCAGGAACAGCTGCGGCGACAGCTCTGGCCAGAAGGCATCATCGTCGCACCAGTCGGCCAGTTCGGCGCCGAACAGGGTGCGGTAGTGGTGGTGGACGAAGTCCTGGGCGCTGGCGTAGTCGTCGGCGGCGGGAATCAGCAGTGCGTTACAGTCGCGGCGCAGTTCCGCCAGCTGCAGGCTGCCCTCCAGATTGCCCGGCAGCTGCAGCAGCCAATCCAGAAAGGCCTGGCGTGGTTTCAGGACGGCGACACTGCGGTTGACTTCGTACATGGCAATTCCTTGTTCAGCTGCCAGCCAGCTGGTTGGCGGTGGTAAAGGTCCATTTTCTCACGACTTGCAGCGAGCCGTACTCTGCGGCCAACGTGGACGGGAACGGCGGGTAGGGCGCGGCTTGGCGCACGATGCGCAGGGCGGCCTGGTCCAGCACTGCGGTGCCGGAGCTGCGCAGCACGCGCACATCCAGCAGCGCGCCATCGGCGCGGATGGTCACCAGCAGCTCCAGGCTGCCGAACAGGTTCTGTTGCCGTGCCTCCGCCGGGTAATTGCGATTGCCGATGTCCTCGACCCGGTGGCGCCAGTCCTCCACGTAGTTGGCCCAGCTGACGCCGACCGCGGCGGTGCTCAGTCTGGCCTGCGGGCGTTGCGCACTGGCGGGCGGCGCGGTCAGCAGCCGGGCGTTGGCAATGGGTGACGGTAGCGGTGGCTGCTGTTCGGGCTGGGCTGCGGGCGTGGCGGCTTGCGTGGCCTGCAGGCTGCCCTGGCTATCGTGCTGGGCCAGCAGCTGTGCGCGTTGCGGTGTCTGGCCGGGCGGAGTGGGCAGCAGGGTGACTTGCAGCGAGGAGATCGGCAGGTTGACCGCCGGCGTGCTGCTGCCGGGCAACCAGCCGCTCAGTGCCAGCAGCAACAGCAGGTGCAAGGCCAGCGATACCATGATCGCGACCTTGAAGAGTGAAGGGTCCACCGTGGCGGGCGGCGGGCCGAAACGGTTTGGAGCGGGCATGCCAACAGTGTAGCACGCCCGTAACAGCGCTTAGTTTTCCAGCAGGCTGCGCAGCATCCAGGCTGTTTTTTCATGCACTTGCAGACGCTGGGTCAGCAGGTCGGCGGTCGGCTCGTCGCTGGCGGCGTCCGCCAGCGGAAACAGCGAACGCGCGGTGCGGCACACGGTTTCATGGCCCTGCACCAGCTCGCGGATCATGTCCTGTGCCTTGGGCACGCCCTTGCTCTCGCCGATCGAGGTCAGCCGCGCGTAGTCGCCGTAGCTGCCGGGGGCGATGTGATCCAGCGCGCGGATGCGCTCGGCGATCTGGTCCACGGCCAGCGCCAGCTCGTTGTACTGGGTTTCGAACATCAGGTGCAGGGTCTGGAACATCGGCCCGGTGACGTTCCAGTGGAAGAAGTGGGTCTTCAGGTAGAGGGTGTAGCTGTCGGCCAGCAAGCGGGACAAGCCTTCTGCGATGCGGGCGCGGTCCTGGGCGGAAATGCCGATATCCATAGTGTTGCTCCTGTCTGATCGAGACTGCGTTACGTTCTACAATTGCCCCTTTGCGGACAAAAGGGCACCAATGAAACCCTGGTTGACGGAACACCCCGCCGGCGTGCGGCTGACCCTGCATGTGCAGCCCGGGGCACGCAAGAGCGAGCTGGCGGGAGAGCATGGTGACGCGCTCAAGATCAGGTTGGCCGCACCGCCGGTGGAAGGCAAGGCCAACGCCGCGCTGCTGCAGTGGCTGGCCGATTATCTGGCGGTGCCGCGCCGTGCCGTGAGCCTGCTGTCCGGCGAGCGCAACCGCCACAAGATCGTGGCGGTCAGCGGCGTGGACGCCGGCGCGGTGCTGGCCCGCTTGCTGCCGGCTAGTGCAGGTGGCGGTCGCTAGGCGTGCGCGGGTCGACGCGTTCGTATTCCCCTTCGATGATGTCTTCGCCCTGCTCGCCGCCGGCCGCCGGGCCGGGGCGGAAGCGCTCGCCCAAGTTGAGCTCGGCCAGCTTGGGGCTGGGCCAGGGCAACAGCAGCAGCAAGGCGAACAGGTCGCTGACCAGGCCGGGAATCGCCAGCAGCAGGCCGGCAATCATGATGCGCAGCGGCCACAGCAGCGAAAACAGCCCCACCTTGCCTTCGCGCAGGGTGGCGGCGACCGTCAGCAGGCCGCCCAGCTTGCTGCCGCGCATCAACAGGCTGCCGAGGAAGAAGCTGGCGATGACCCACAGCAAGGTCCAGCCACCGCCAATCTTGTCGGCCAGCAGAAACAGTGAGTACATTTCGAAAAACGGGTAAAGCAGCAATAAAATCAATAATCCACGCATGAAACGGATATCCGCATGAAAGTGTTACTGGTTGTGTGCAATGTGCCGGATGCCATGCTGGCAAGCCGGCTGGCCGAAACGCTGGTTGCCGAGCGACTGGCCGCCTGTGCCAACATCCTGCCCGAGTGCGAGTCGGTGTACCGTTGGCAGGGGCAGGTGGAGCGCGCACGCGAGGTGCCGCTGTTGCTCAAGACTACCGACACAGTATATGCAGCCCTGGAGCGAAGAATCCAAGAGCTGCACCCGTATGATGTGCCGGAAATTATCGCGCTGCCACTGGCGGCGGGTGCCATGGCTTACCAGCAATGGGTGATGGCTTCGGTGACGCCCTGAGTGTGGGGCATCCTGTTCGGGTAAACGTTCCACATAAGCGTTTTTCTGCATTGTTTTGTAAAAGCGCTTGACGGAACAAATCGGCATCCGTATAGTTGCGAACTCTCTTGGGGGTCGTTAGCTCAGCTGGTAGAGCAGCGGACTTTTAATCCGTTGGTCGCAGGTTCGAATCCCGCACGACCCACCACCCAGAGAATTGCGTAGGGTCGTTAGCTCAGCTGGTAGAGCAGCGGACTTTTAATCCGTTGGTCGCAGGTTCGAATCCCGCACGACCCACCACGCAGCCCTCAGGTAGGGTCGTTAGCTCAGTTGGTAGAGCAGCGGACTTTTAATCCGTTTGTCGCAGGTTCGAGCCCCGCACGACCCACCACCGTATTCTGCACACAGCCCGGTCATCGCGATCGGGCTGTTTGTTTTGCAGCGCTGGCTTTCGTGTGGCCAGCCGCTTGCCGGCCGGACCCGGCGTTACAAACGCATTTTTACAGCGCTTCGGCGCTGGGCTAGACTTGCCGCTTTCCTTGCCTGTCCACACGCTATCCATGATGTTCGCCCAACGTCGCCAGTCGCTGGCGGCCCTGATGTTGGCCGCAGTTGCCTCGCTGCCCTTCCTGTCCCGCTTTCATTTCCTGCCGCTGCCACAATGGTGGGGCGAGATCAGTGTGGTATTCCTGACGGTGCTGGCCTGCTACTGCCTGCCGTGGCAGCGCGGCGCCGAGCTGCCGCGCACCACATTGTGGATGCTACTGCTGGCCGGCGTCTGGGCGGCGCAGCCATTGCTGCTGCCGGTGCTGTTTCCGGGGCTCAACCAGGCGACGGCGCTGGCGTTTGTCGCCCTGGCACTGCTGGGCTGGATGACGGCACAGTGGCGCGCGGCAGCCGGCAATGATGCGGTTATTGCGCTGCTGTGCAAATCGCTGCTGCTGGGGGCGCTGGCGCAGTCGCTGATCGGTCTGGCGCAGCTGACCGGCCTGGCGCAGCTGATGGGCGGGGTGTTGTTCTATGACGGCGCCCATCCCACCACCAATATTTTCGGCCACATCGGCCAGCGCAACCAGTACGCGCATTACCTGACCTGGGGCGTGATTGCCGCCTGCTGGCTGGCGGCGAGCGAGCAGTGGTCGCGGCGCTGGTTGGCCGCCGCGGTGCTGTGGCTGGCGCTGTCGATTGCCTTTGCCGGCTCGCGCACGGTGCTGCTGTATACCGTGGCGCTGGCGCTGCTGGCGCCGTGGTGGCACTGGCGCGTGCGCAGCGCGACATCGCGCCGCATGTGGCAGGCGCTGTGGCTGGCGGTGGTCGCCATCATCGCGATGCAGTTTGTGCTGCCGCTGGGCGAGCGCCTGCTGGCGCCGCTGCTGCATGGCCAGGTGGTGGCCAGCGGGGTGGAGCGGCTCAGCAGCAACGTCGATGGCATGGGCGCGCGCCGGCTCGCGGAGTGGGGCAAGGCCTGGCTGGTGTTTCGGGAGGCACCGCTCTACGGCGTGGGCTGGAGCCAGTATGCCGCGCAGAGCGTGCGGCTGCAGATGCTGCCGCAGTTTGCCAATGCCGGGGTGAACAGCGGCCTGTTTGCCAATGCGCACAACCTGGTGTTCCAGCTGCTGGCAGAAATGGGCTTGCTCGGCACCGCGGCGGCGCTGCTCGGCTTCGCGTGGGCGGTGTGGCCGTATCTGTCGCGCCGGGTCGACGCCTCGCAGCTGGTGCCGGTGGCGGTAATGAGCGTTACCCTGATCCACAGCATGCTGGAGTACCCGCTGTGGTATCTGTACTTCCCGGCGGTGCTGGTGATGATGGCGAGCCTGGCGCCGGCGTCCGGCCGGGCGGCACCGGCGCTGCTGCCGTTGCTGGCGCGCGGCGTGGCGCTGCTCATGCTGGCGCTGGCGCTGTATGGCAGCTGGCGCTATATCGAGCTGCAGGGGCTGTACTATCCGACCAGTCAGAAAAAGCAGCAGCGGCTGGAGCAGATCATCCGCAGCGAGCCGATGTTTGCCGCGCATGCGCTGGGCCTGCTGGATGACGTGATCCAGCCCACGGCCGCGGCGACGCCGAACCAGCGCAAATGGCTGGACCTGATGGCGGCCTACCGCCCCTACCCGGACGTGCTGCTGCGCAAGGCGAAGATGGAGGCGCTGGCGGGCGAGCAAGTCAGGGCGGCCAGCACGCTGCGTACCGCGCTGGCCTCGTTTCCCACCTATGCGCCGGATTTTCTGGATGATCTGGACGAGGATGAGCCGGCGTGGCGCGAGCTGCGGCAGATTGCACAGCAGGCGGTCGCCGCCTTGCCGGCGCAATATCGTTAATGCGCCGCTTGGCCGCAGTGCCAGCAAGAAAAAAGCCACCGTTCGGTGGCTTTTTTTCGAGGAGGGGGCGCTCAGGCGTCGATGACCTGGCCGCTGCTCAGCGCGGTTTTCATCTTGCCCAGTGCCTTGGCCTCGATCTGGCGGATGCGCTCGGCGGAGACGCCGAACTCTGCGGCCAACTCGTGCAGCGTGGCGCCGCTGTCGTCCGCCAGCCAGCGCGCCTCGATGATGCGGCGACTGCGCGGGTCCAGCGTGCTGAGCGCCTGCTCCAGGCCCTCGCTTTGCAGCAGATCCAGCGAACGGCGTTCCAGCGCGCGCGTTGGCTCGTCGTGCGAATCGGCCAGCCAGTCGATGGGGGCAAAGCCCTCATCATCGCCATCATCGGCCAGCAGCGCGATGTCCTGGCCGCTCATGCGCGTTTCCATTTCACGCACTTCTTCCGGCTTGACGCCAAGCTCCTGCGCGATGGCATGCGCTTCGTGTTCCGATAGCGCCGACAGGCTCTGGCGCATGCTGCGCAGGTTGAAGAACAGCTTGCGCTGCGGCTTGGTGGTGGCAATGCGCACCAGGCGCCAGTTGCGCAGGATGAACTCGTGAATCTCGGCCTTGATCCAGTGTACGGCAAAGGAGAACAGGCGTACGCCGCGATTGGGTTCGAAGCGCTTTACCGCCTTCATCAGGCCGATATTACCTTCCTGGATCAGGTCGGCCTGCTGCAGGCCGTAGCCGGAATAGCCGCGGGCGATGGAAACCACCACGCGCAGATGCGATAGCACCAGCCGCTTGGCCGCGTCCAGGTCACCTTGTTGGTGCTGGCGGGTGGCAAGCTCGAACTCTTCTTCCGGTGTCAGCATCGGGATGCTGTTAACGGTCTGGATGTACTGCTCCAGGCTGCCGTTGGAGGAGAGTACAGGCAAGGCGATTGCAGTCATAAATGGCTTGTCCTCAAGAAAACCTGAACCGATGTTAGCACTCAGCTTATGAGAGTGCCAGATCGGGCCCGGTTCCCGTTTGATGGTATTTTTTTATGTGGCCGATAGCATCAGTGCGCGCGCACCTTGCGCAGATGATGATCCGCCGCCAGTCGCGCACCGAACAGGCACAGCAGGATGCTGCCGCCGGCCAGTGCGGCCAACTCGACGCCACTCAGCCCGGCCAGGTTGATGTTCTCACCGTACAGCCGTGCAAATTCGTTCAGCGCCGGCGCTGCCTGCGCCACGAACAGGCTGCTCAGCCCCCAGCACAGCAGCGCGCTGAGCAGGCCCAGCCAGAACGCGTGGTACAGGAAGGGGCGGCGGATGAAGCTGTCGGTGGCGCCGATCAGCTTGGCCACTTCGATCTCCTCCTGTCGCGCCAGAATCTGCATGCGGATGGTGTTGTGGGTGATCAGCACCAGTGCGATGCCGAAGCTGGCGGCGAGGAACCAGGCCAGCTTCACCGCGATATCCAGCAGGCCGTGCAGGCGGCGCGCCCAGGCGGCATCGAACTGCGATTGCTCCACCATCGGCAGGCCGGACAATTCCTTTTGCAGCATGTCCAGCGCGTCCGGCGCGGTGTCCGGCTTGGGGGTGACAATGAAGGCGTCCGGCAGCGGGTTGCCGTCCAGCCCCTCGCTGATGCCGGCAAGGCCACTGCGCTGCTCCAGTTCGCGTAGCGCCTGGTCGCGGCCAACGTAGCGGAAATTGGCTACGGTGGGATGGGACGACAGGCTGGATTGCACCGCGGCGATATCGGCCTGCTCGGCGGACAGCTCCATGAACAGGGTGATCTGCGGCGAGGCGGTGAGTTTGCCCACCCAGTGCTGCAGGCTGCCGGCGCCCAGGTACAGGCTGACCGGTAGCGACATCGCTACCGCCAGCATCAGCAGGCTCAGCAGGCTGCCCACCGGCTGGCGCAGCATCTTGCGCAGCGCTTGTCTGGCATCCTGCCAGTGCAGGTAGAAGAAATGCTTCATGAGGCGAATTGTCCTTCCCGCAGGCGGATGATGCGGCGGCCGTAGTCTTCCATCAGGGTCTCGTCGTGCGCGGAGATCAGCACGGTAACGCCCACCTGGTGGAAGGACTTGAACAGCTCCATGATGTCCAGCGCGTAGGCGCGGTCAAGGTTGGCCGACGGCTCGTCGGCCAACAGGATGCTGGGCCGGTGCACCACGGCGCGCGCGATGCACAGCCGCTGCTGTTCGCCGCCGGACAGCCGTACCGGCATCACCTTCTCCTTGCCGGCCAGGCCGACCTTGTCCAGCGCGGCCCGCACGCGGCGCGCGGCATCGCGGCGGTCGAAGCCGATGATGTCCAGCGGCAGCATCACGTTGTCGAACACATTGCGGTCGAACAGGATCTTGTGGTCCTGGAATACGATGCCGATGTGCTGGCGCACGTAGGGCAGCTGGCTGGCGCGCAGCCGGCTCAGGTTCTGGTTGTTCACCAGCACGCTGCCGCTGGTGGCACGCTCGATGCCGGAGATCAGCTTCAGCAGGGTGCTCTTGCCGGCGCCGGAGTGGCCGGCGAGAAACACCATCTCGCCGCTGTCGATGGTGAATGACAGGTTGCGCAGCGCGTCGTGGCCGCCGGGGTAGCGCTTGGTCACCTGATCAAACTGGATCATGTCGCATCCTCAGGGGAAAGGTTGGCCGCAGGCTCAGTCGAACAGCGCGTCGATGTAGTCGTCGCTATCGAACGGGCGCAGGTCGTCGATGCTCTCGCCGACGCCAATGAAGCGCAGTGGCACCGGGCGCTGCTTGGCGATGGCGGCGATCACGCCGCCCTTGGCTGTGCCGTCCAGCTTGGTGAGCACCAGGCCGGTGAGGCCCAGCGCGTCGTCGAAGGCGATGACCTGGTTGATGGCGTTCTGGCCGATATTGGCGTCCAGCACCAGCATTACCTCGTGCGGACCGTCGGGAATCGCTTTCTGGATCACCCGCTTCACCTTCTTGATTTCTTCCATCAGGTGCAGCTGGGTGGGCAGGCGGCCGGCGGTGTCAGCCAGCACGATATCGATGCCGCGCGCGGTGGCGGCCTGGATGGCGTCGAAGCACACCGCGGCGGCATCGCCGCTCTGCTGCGCGATCACCGTCACGTTGTTGCGCTCGCCCCAGGCCATCAGCTGCTCGCGGGCGGCGGCGCGGAAGGTGTCGCCGGCGGCCAGCAGCACGCTCTTGCCCTGGCTCTGGAAGTATTTCGCCAGCTTGCCGATGGAGGTGGTTTTACCGGCGCCGTTGACGCCCACCATCATGATCACGAACGGCTTCTTGGTGGACACGTCCAGCGGCTGCTGCAGCGGGCCGATCAGCGCCGACAGCGAGTCCTTCAGTGCGCCCTTGAGTTCGCTGGCGTCGCTGAGGCCTTTCAGGGTGACGCGTTCGCGCACGTCCTTCAGCAGGTGCACGGTGGCATCCACCCCCATGTCGGCGGTTAGCAGCACGGTTTCCAGCTCTTCGTACAACTCTTCGTCGATCTTGCCGCCGCCAAACAGCCCGGCCAGCTGCTTGCCCAGCTTGTCACGGGTTTTGGACAGGCCGGCCTTCAGGCGCTCGGTCCAGCTGGGTTTGGCAACGGTGGCGGGGCTGGATTCGATTGGCGCGGCGCTGACGGGGCTGGCGGATGTCGCTTCGCTGCTCTCGGGAGCGGGCGCAACGGGAGTGTCGGTCTTTTTCTTGAAGAAGCTAAACATGCTTTGAGAATAAAGGCGGCTAGAGAAAGTGCGATTGTAACGTCAAATCAGCGCGGAAGAGCGACGGCCGACAGTATTCCTTATATAGGCAATTGCCGTTGTGCTCGTGCATGTGTGCAATAACAGACGCCGACGCCAGACTCGGGGTAGAATCCCGCCCTTGAAATTCAGGAGGATACATGACGCAGCAGCGCAACAAGGTTCGCATCATCGGTGGGCAGTACCGTCGCCGCTTGCTGGAGGTGCCGGCTGTCGAGGGCTTGCGGCCAACCCCTGACCGGGTGCGGGAGACACTGTTCAACTGGCTGGGCCAGGAGCTGGACGGGCTGCGTTGTCTGGACTTGTTTGCCGGTAGTGGTGCGCTGGGCTTCGAGGCTGCGTCGCGTGGCGCCAAGGAGGTGGTACTGGTGGAGAAGGTGCGCGCGGTGGCGGACACCCTGCACCGCAATGTCCAGCTGCTTGGTGCGACACAGATCCAGGTGCTGAATCAGGATGCGTCGGCCTACCTGTCGGCGGGGCAGGGGCAGTTCGACGTGATCTTCGTCGATCCACCTTACGCCAGCGCGCTCTTGGCGCAGGTACTGCCGCTGCTGCCAGCAAGGTTGGCCGCAGGCGGCCGCGTTTATGTCGAAACGGCGGCGGCGCGAGAGTTTGCCGGTTGGGAAGTGCTGCGCTCGATCCGTGCCGGGCTGGTGCACGGCTATCTGCTGGCACAAGAAAGCAGCATATAAGGATATAACGGCCGGAACTTGCTTGTGTTCGGGCCGGGTGACAGAATTCATTGTGTGGAATACTTGAGGAAATTACTATGGCTTTGATGATTACCGACGAGTGCATTAACTGCGACGTCTGTGAACCGGAATGCCCGAACAATGCGATCTCGCAGGGCGAAGAAATCTATGTGATCGACCCGGATCTGTGCACCCAGTGCGTGGGCCACTACGATGAGCCGCAATGCCAGCAGGTCTGTCCGGTGGATTGCATTCCGCTGGATCCGTCGCATGAAGAGAGTCAGGATCAGCTGCATCAGAAATATCTGCGTATCAGCGGCAAAGCCTGAGTCGCTTAAGTGCCTGATTTGCAACACGGCCCTGTCTCTGGCAGGGCCGTTTGCTTGCAAAATGCAAAAAAAAGACTGTTTGGGTGTTGACGGGCTAGTGGGGTGTCTATACTATTCGGGCTTCTTCGACGGGGGGATTCCCGAGCGGTCAAAGGGATCAGACTGTAAATCTGACGGCTCAGCCTTCGAAGGTTCGAATCCTTCTCCCCCCACCAGTTGCTATTGAGTCTTGGCGGCAAACGAAATGGTCGTCCGGATCGTAGGCGGGTGTAGCTCAATGGTAGAGCAGAAGCCTTCCAAGCTTACGACGAGGGTTCGATTCCCTTCACCCGCTCCAGGATTTAGTTTGGCCCATGTAGCTCAGGGGTAGAGCACTCCCTTGGTAAGGGAGAGGTCGGCAGTTCAATTCTGCCCATGGGCACCAAGTATTACTTAGACTTTAACTCGCATTCAGGGAATTTTTGCCATGGCAAAAGAAAAGTTCGCGCGGACCAAGCCGCACGTAAACGTCGGCACCATCGGTCACGTTGACCATGGTAAAACCACTCTGACCGCTGCTATCACCACCATTCTGTCCAAGAAGTTCGGTGGCGAAGCTAAAGACTACTCCCAGATCGACAGCGCGCCGGAAGAAAAGGCTCGTGGTATTACCATTAATACCGCACACGTTGAATACGAAACCGAGGCTCGTCACTACGCTCACGTTGACTGCCCGGGTCACGCTGACTACGTGAAGAACATGATTACCGGTGCTGCCCAGATGGACGGCGCGATTCTGGTGTGCTCGGCCGCTGACGGTCCGATGCCGCAAACCCGCGAACACATTCTGCTGTCCCGTCAGGTTGGCGTTCCGTACATCATCGTGTTCCTGAATAAGGCCGACCTGGTGGACGACGCTGAGCTGCTGGAACTGGTGGAAATGGAAGTGCGCGACCTGCTGTCTTCCTACGATTTCCCGGGCGACGACACCCCGATCGTTACCGGTTCCGCCCGTCTGGCGCTGGAAGGCGACCAGTCCGAATACGGCGAGCCGGCGATCTTCCGTCTGGCTGACGCA
>NZ_JBHRXN010000030.1:58047-74597 GCF_042648525.1 Vogesella facilis | reverse complement strand
TGCTGCCGATCGAAGACGTATTCTCCATCTCCGGCCGCGGTACCGTGGTGACCGGTCGTGTAGAGCGCGGCATCGTAAAAGTAGGCGAAGAACTGGAAATCGTTGGTCTGAAGGCTACTGCCAAGACCACCTGCACCGGCGTGGAAATGTTCCGCAAACTGCTGGATCAGGGTCAGGCTGGTGACAACGTGGGCGTACTGCTGCGCGGTACCAAGCGTGAAGACGTTGAGCGTGGTCAGGTTCTGGCCAAGCCGGGTTCCATCACCCCGCACACCAAGTTCCAGGCTTCGGTATACGTACTGAGCAAGGATGAAGGCGGTCGTCACACCCCGTTCTTCGCTAACTACCGTCCGCAGTTCTACTTCCGTACTACCGACGTGACCGGCGCGATCACGCTGGCAGAAGGTGTGGAAATGGTTATGCCGGGTGACAACGTGGAAATCACCGTAGAATTGATCGCTCCGATCGCTATGGAAGATGGTCTGCGTTTCGCGATCCGTGAAGGTGGTCGTACCGTTGGCGCCGGCGTGGTTGCTAAGATTCTCGCTTAAGTAAGGTTTTAGGCCAGTAGCTCAATTGGTAGAGTATCGGTCTCCAAAACCGAGGGTTGGGGGTTCGAGACCCTCCTGGCCTGCCAAATAAGACTAACCGGCGATTTCGCCGGTTAGTCTTTTCACGTATCTGCAACACGAGAATGTCGAATGGAATCGCAAGATAAAATCAAACTTGGCCTTGCTGCTCTGTTGGTAGTGGCTGGCGTGACCGGTTTTTATCTGCTGCCGGCAGATCAAACCGTGCTGCGCGTGGTGCTGTTCATTGCATCTTTGCTGGCTGCTGCGGGTGTGTTGTGGCAGTCGGCCATGGGGCGTGATTTTGTGGTCTACGCTCAAGAGTCGGTGGCAGAGGCGCGTAAGGTTGTGTGGCCGGCGCGCAAGGAGGCTACCCAGCTGACCATGCTGGTATTCGTTTTTGTATTCGTGTTGGCGCTGTTCATGTGGCTGGTTGACTCCTCGTTGTCCTGGCTCTTTTATGACGTGTTGCTTCGTCGGGGTTGATTATGGCTAAGCGTTGGTATGTTGTGCATGCGTACTCTGGCTTTGAAAAGAGTGTGCAGAAGGCGCTGAAAGAGCGTATCGAGCGCGATGGCATGCAGGATCTGTTTGGTCAGGTGCTGGTGCCGGTGGAGGAGGTGGTCGACATCAAGAATGGTCGTCGTTCCATTTCCGAGCGTAAATTTTTCCCTGGCTATGTGTTGGTCGAGATGGAAATGACCGACGATACCTGGCACCTGGTGAAGAGTACGCCGAAAGTGACCGGCTTTGTTGGTGGTACTGCCAACCGCCCGGCGCCGATTTCGGTAAAGGAAGTCGAGGCCATCATGCAGCAGATGCAAGAGGGTGTCGAGAAGCCGAAGCCGAAAGTGCTGTTCGAGGTTGGCGAGAAGGTGCGCGTCAACGAAGGGCCGTTCACTGACTTCAATGGTACGGTGGACGAGGTGAATTATGAGCGTAACAAGCTGCGTGTCTCCGTGCAGATTTTTGGCCGAGACACCCCGGTTGAGCTCGAATTTTCGCAAGTTGAGAAGCTGTAAGCTTGTTTTTCTGAAAGTCCGAGGATATAATCTTGGGCTTCGCTTGGGGAGCGCCGTCGGCGCGTTATACCCGTTTATTAGGAGTTTATCGTGGCAAAGAAAATTGTAGGCTATATCAAGCTGCAAGTGCCCGCTGGTAAAGCAAACCCATCGCCGCCGATCGGTCCGGCGCTGGGTCAGCGCGGTCTGAATATCATGGAATTCTGCAAGGCGTTCAACGCCCAGACTCAGGGCGTTGAGCCGGGTCTGCCGATTCCGGTGGTGATTACCGCTTACGCCGACAAGTCCTTCACTTTCGTGATGAAGACCCCGCCGGCAACCATCCTGCTGAAGAAGGCCGCCGGCATCAAGTCCGGTAGTGCCAAGGCTCACGTCGACAAAGTCGGCAAAGTGACCCGCGCTCAGCTGGAAGAAATCGCCAAGACTAAAGCTCCGGACCTGACCGCTGCTGACCTGGATGCTGCTGTGCGCACCATCGCTGGTTCCGCTCGTTCCATGGGTCTTGAAGTGGAGGGTCTGTAATATGGCTAAGGTTTCCAAACGTCTGCAGGCGCTGAATGCACAAGTAGACCGCAACAAGCTGTATGCGGTTGAAGACGCAATCGCGCTGGTAAAAGGCGCAGCAACTGCCAAGTTCAACGAATCCATCGATGTGGCCGTTAACCTGGGCGTTGATCCGCGTAAATCCGACCAGGTTGTTCGTGGCTCCGTAGTGCTGCCGCGCGGTACTGGTAAGTCCGTACGCGTAGCCGTATTTGCACAGGGTGCGAATGCTGAAGCCGCCAAAGCCGCTGGCGCCGAGGTTGTCGGTTTCGACGATCTGGCCGAGCAGGTTAAGGCTGGCAATCTGGACTTCGATATCGTGATTGCTTCCCCGGATGCAATGCGCGTCGTTGGTCAGCTGGGTCAGATCCTGGGCCCGCGTGGCCTGATGCCGAACCCGAAGGTTGGTACTGTTACTCCTAACGTTGCCGAAGCCGTGAAAAACGCCAAGGCCGGCCAGGTTCAGTATCGTACCGACAAGACCGGTATCATTCACGCCACCATCGGCCGCGCTTCTTTCGAAGTTGAAGCCCTGCGTGAAAACTTTGCGGCACTGGTTGATGCCCTGGTAAAAGCCAAGCCGGCTGCTGCCAAAGGCCAGTACCTGAAGAAAATCGCCGTATCCAGCACAATGGGTGTTGGTGTGCGCGTAGATGTGACCAGCGCCCAGGCTTAATCCTGGCGTTGTCCGGGCCCATGTAGCTCAGGGGTAGAGCACTCCCTTGGTAAGGGAGAGGTCGGCAGTTCAATTCTGCCCATGGGCACCAAAGGCTTTGGGCTGGCGGACTTCGGTCCGCCAGATTGTCAAAGACCGTAGGTGTCAATGACTTAATGCTCCTTGCGAGTAGCCTACGCAGACGGTGTACCCTTAAGAAGACTGTATCAACGATACGCTCATGTAGCTCAGGGGTAGAGCACTCCCTTGGTAAGGGAGAGGTCGGCGGTTCAATTCCGCCCATGAGCACCATCTGTTTGTATATCTCCTGATTAGGTCGCCGCTGCAAACAGGGGCAGGATATCCTGCTTCATTTCAGTCTAGGAGGTGGACCTTGAGTCTCAATATCGAAGATAAAAAGGCGGTCGTCGCTGAGATTTCTGCTCAACTGGCAGATGCTCAGACGCTTGTTGTCGCTGAATATCGGGGCATCGAGGTTAGCAGCATGACCAAACTGCGTGCCAAGGCACGTGAGAATGGTGTTTACCTGCGCGTTCTGAAGAACACGCTGGTGCGTCGTGCGGTTGCCGGTACCCAGTTTGAAAGCCTGGCCGATCAGATGGTTGGCCCGCTGGTATACGGTATTTCCGTTGACGCCGTTGCTGCTGCCAAGGTGCTGCATCAATTTGCCAAAGAAGACAACAAGATTGTCATCAAGGCAGGTTCCTACAACGGCAAGCTGCTGGACGCTGCCGAAGTAACCGAACTGGCTTCCATCCCGAGCCGCGAAGAGCTGCTGTCCAAGCTGCTGTTCGTTATGCAGGCTCCGGTATCCGGTTTTGCCCGTGCTCTGGCCGCTCTGGCCGAGCAGAAGCAAACCGAAGCCGCTTAATCAATTCGACATATTCCCCATTCAGGAGTTATACAAATGGCTATCACCAAAGAAGATATCCTCGAAGCAGTTGCTGGTCTGACCGTTATGGAACTGAACGACCTGGTTAAGGCGTTCGAAGAGAAGTTCGGCGTTTCCGCAGCTGCTGTTGCTGTTGCTGGCCCGGCTGCTGGTGGCGCTGCTGCCGCTGAAGAGAAGACCGAATTCGACGTGATTCTGTCCGCTGCTGGCGACAACAAAGTAAACGTAATTAAAGTGGTACGTGCTATCACCGGTCTGGGCCTGAAAGAAGCCAAAGATCTGGTAGACGGCGCTCCGAAGGCTGTTAAAGAAGGCGTTTCCAAGGCTGAAGCCGAAGACGTACTGAAGCAGCTGACCGAAGCCGGTGCCAAGGCTGAAGTAAAATAATCTTCCTTCGGGAAGATTAGTAAGGCTGGCGGAGAAATCCGCCAGCCTTGTTGCGCTTGTAATGCTTTGCGAGTGGTTAAAGGTCAGCAATCAATTTGAATGTGGCTGCTGACGTTTGGTTACTTGCGCCACCCCCCCGATGGAGACTCTATGAGTTATTCGTTTACTGAGAAGAAGCGTATTCGTAAAAGCTTTGCGAAGCGTAACACTGTTCTCGACGTCCCATTCCTGCTGGCGACCCAGATCGATTCGTACACCGAGTTTCTCCAGCTGGGCGTGCAATTTGATCAGCGCAAGGATGCAGGCCTGCAGGCCGCATTCAAGTCGATCTTCCCGATCGTTAGCCACAATGGCTTTGCGCGTCTGGATTTCGTTCACTACGTATTGGGCGAACCGCCATTCGACGTGCAGGAATGCCAACTGCGCGGCATTACCTTCGCGGCACCGCTGCGTGCACGTATCCGCCTGACCATCCTGGACAAGGAATCGTCCAAGCCGGTGGTGAAGGAAGTACGTGAAAATGAAGTGTATATGGGTGAAATCCCGCTGATGACCTCGAACGGCTCGTTCATCATCAACGGTACCGAGCGTGTTATCGTTTCCCAGCTGCACCGTTCCCCGGGCGTGTTCTTCGAGCACGACCGCGGCAAGACGCACTCTTCCGGTAAACTGCTGTTCTCCGCGCGCGTGATTCCTTACCGCGGCTCTTGGCTGGACTTCGAGTTCGATGCCAAGGATCAGCTGTTCTTCCGTATCGACCGTCGTCGCAAGATGCCGGTATCCATCCTGCTGAAAGCGCTGGGCTACAGCAACGAACGCATCCTGTCCGAGTTCTATAACACCGACACCTTCTTCCTGACCGGCGAAGGCGTGTTCATGAAAGTCGTGGCCGAGCGCCTGAAGGGCGAAGTGGCCAAGTCCGACATCGTGGACAAGGACGGCAAGCTGATCGTTGCCAAGGATAAGCGCATCACCGCCAAGCACATCCGCGACATCACCACGGCCAACCTCGATCGCATCGAAGTGCCGTTCGACGTGCTGGTGGGCAAAGTGCTGGCCAAGAACGTGGTGGCGCCGGAAACCGGCGAAGTGATTGCCCGTGCCAACGAGGAAGTCACCGACGAACTGCTGGCCAAGATGGATATCCAGGACGTGGCCGAAGTCGAAGTGCTGTACACCAACGATCTGGATCATGGCGCCTACATCGCGCAGACCCTGCGTGGTGACGACACCGCCGACCAGTTGGCCGCACGCGTCGCCATCTACCGCATGATGCGCCCAGGCGAGCCGCCGACCGAAGACGCTGTCGAGCAGCTGTTCCAGCGCCTGTTCTTCAACGAGGACAGCTATGACCTGTCCCGTGTTGGCCGCATGAAGTTCAACACCCGTACTTTCCAGTACAAGTTCGATGACAAGTCGCCGGACTGGTTCCGCACCCTGATCGGCGAGAAGTTCGCCGGTCGCCGCGACTCCATCGATGGCGTGCTGGCCACTGAAGATATCGTGTCGGTGATCGCCATTCTGTGCGAACTGCGCAACGGCCGCGGCGAAGTGGACGACATCGATCACCTGGGCAACCGTCGCGTGCGCTCGGTGGGCGAACTGGCCGAGAACCAGTTCCGCGCCGGTCTGGTACGTGTCGAGCGTGCAGTGAAGGAACGCCTGAACCAGGCCGAGTCCGAGAACCTGATGCCGCACGACCTGATCAACGCCAAGCCGGTTTCCGCCGCGATCAAGGAGTTCTTCGGTTCCAGCCAGCTGTCGCAGTTCATGGACCAGACCAACCCGCTGTCCGAAGTGACCCACAAGCGCCGCGTATCGGCCCTGGGCCCGGGCGGTCTGACCCGCGAACGCGCCGGCTTCGAAGTGCGCGACGTGCACCCGACCCACTACGGCCGCGTGTGCCCGATCGAAACGCCGGAAGGTCCGAACATCGGCCTGATCAACTCGCTGGCGGTATTTGCCCGCACCAACGAGTTCGGCTTCTTGGAAACGCCGTACCGCAAGGTAATCGACGGCAAGGTGACCAACGAGATCGAGTACCTGTCCGCGATCGAAGAAGGCCGCTACGTGATTGCGCAGGCCAACGCCGAGCTGGACGAAGCCGGTACCCTGATCGACGAACTGGTTACCTGCCGCGAGAAGGGTGAAACCATCTTGGCGACCCCGGACCGCGTGCAGTACATGGACGTGGCCACCGGTCAGGTGGTGTCCGTTGCCGCCTCGCTGATTCCGTTCCTGGAGCATGACGATGCGAACCGTGCCTTGATGGGCGCCAACATGCAGCGTCAGGCCGTACCGTGCCTGCGTCCGGAAAAACCGATGGTGGGTACCGGTATCGAGCGCGCGGTGGCGGTTGACTCCGGCACCACCGTGATCGCCCGCCGTGGCGGCGTGGTGGACTACGTCGATGCCAACCGTGTGGTGGTACGCGTCAACGACGAAGAAGCGATGGCTGGTGAAGTGGGTGTGGATATCTACAACTTCACCAAGTTCACCCGTTCCAACCAGAACACCAACATCAACCAGCGCCCGATCGTGCGCGTCGGCGACCTGATCGCCCGCGGCGACGTGGTGGCGGACGGTGCCTCTACCGATATCGGCGAACTGGCGCTGGGTCAGAACATGACCATCGCCTTCATGCCGTGGAACGGCTACAACTTCGAAGACTCGATCCTGATCTCCGAAAAAGTGGTGGCCGACGATCGCTATACCTCGATCCACATCGAGGAGCTGTCGGTGGTGGCGCGTGACACCAAGCTGGGCCCGGAAGAAATCACCCGCGACATCCCGAACCTGTCCGAGCGCATGGCCGGCCGTCTGGATGACTCCGGTATCGTCTACATCGGCGCCGAAGTGAACGCCGGCGACGTGCTGGTGGGCAAGGTAACGCCGAAGGGTGAAACCCAGCTGACGCCGGAAGAGAAGCTGCTGCGTGCGATCTTCGGTGAGAAGGCGTCCGACGTGAAGGACACTAGCTTGCGCGTGCCGACCGGCATGACCGGTACCGTGATCGACGTGCAGGTGTTCACCCGCGAAGGCATCGAGCGCGACAAGCGCGCCCAGTCCATCATCGATGCGGAACTGAAGCGTTATCGCCTGGACCTGAACGACCAGTTGCGCATTTTCGACAACGACGCCTTCAGCCGTATCGAGCGCCTGATCGTTGGCAAGCCGGCTAACGGCGGTCCGAAGCGTCTGGCCAAGGGCACCGCGATCGACAGCGAGTACCTGGAAAGCCTGCCGTCCAAGCACGAATGGTTCGACATCCGCATGGCCGATGAAGACATCGCCAAGCAGCTGGAACTGATCAAGGAAAGCCTGGCGCAGAAGCGCGAAGAATTCGACCTCAAGTTCGAAGACAAGAAGCGCAAGCTGACCCAGGGTGACGAGCTGCAAGCCGGCGTACAGAAGATGGTCAAGGTGTACATCGCCGTGAAGCGTCGTCTGCAGGCCGGTGACAAGATGGCCGGTCGTCACGGTAACAAGGGTGTGGTATCGCGCATCCTGCCGGTGGAAGACATGCCGTACATGGCTGATGGCCGTCCGGTAGACATCGTGCTGAACCCGCTGGGCGTACCGTCGCGTATGAACATCGGTCAGATCCTGGAAGTGCACCTGGGCTGGGCCGCCAAGGGTATCGGCGAGCGCATCGACCGCATGCTCAAGCAGCAGCAGGGCGTGGAGCAGGTTCGCAGCTATCTGCAGAGCATCTACAACGACACCGGCAAGCAAGAGCCGATCGCCGAGATGACCGAGACCGAGATCAAGCTGCTGGCCGACAACCTGCGCAAGGGCATGACCTTCGCTACCCCGGTATTCGACGGCGCCAAGGAAACCGAGATCCGTCAGATGCTGGATCTGGCCTACCCGGATGCCGACGAGCATACCGAGCAGCTGGAGTTCAACGCCAGCAAGACCCAGATGACCCTGTTCGACGGCCGCTCCGGCGAAGCCTTCGACCGCAAGGTCACCGTGGGCGTGATGCACTACCTGAAGCTGCATCACCTGGTTGACGACAAGATGCACGCCCGTTCCACCGGCCCGTACTCGCTGGTTACCCAGCAGCCGCTGGGTGGTAAGGCACAGTTCGGTGGTCAGCGTTTCGGTGAGATGGAAGTGTGGGCGCTGGAAGCCTACGGCGCCGCCTACACCCTGCAGGAAATGCTGACGGTGAAGTCCGACGATGTGACCGGTCGTACCAAGATCTACGAAAACATCGTCAAGGGCGAACACAAGATCGATGCCGGCATGCCGGAATCCTTCAATGTGCTGGTGAAGGAAATCCGCTCGCTGGGTCTGGATATCGACCTGGAACGTTATTAATTAGGTAAGGATGCCTGCGGCCAACGTTGGCCGCGGGCGTCTTCCTGAATGGAGACGCAATGAAAGCTCTGCTCGATCTCTTTAAGCAAGTTACGCATGAAGAAGAGTTTGATGCGATTAAGATCGGCATCGCCTCCCCGGACAAGATCCGTTCCTGGTCGTTCGGTGAAGTAAAGAAACCAGAAACCATCAACTACCGTACCTTCAAACCGGAACGCGACGGCCTGTTCTGCGCCCGCATTTTCGGCCCGGTGAAGGATTACGAGTGCCTGTGCGGCAAGTACAAGCGCCTGAAGCATCGCGGTGTGATCTGCGAGAAATGCGGCGTGGAAGTGACGCTGTCCAAGGTGCGCCGCGAACGCATGGGCCACATCGAGCTGGCCAGCCCGACCGCGCACATCTGGTTTCTGAAGTCGCTGCCGTCCCGTCTGGGCATGGTGCTGGACATGACACTGCGCGACATCGAGCGCGTACTGTACTTTGAGGCATTCGTGGTGACCGAGCCGGGCCTGACCAGCCTGCAGCGCGGCCAACTGCTGAGCGAAGAAGACTACCTCGACAAGCTGGATCAGCATGGCGAAGAATTCGAAGCCCTGATGGGTGCCGAAGCCGTGCGCGAACTGCTGAAGAAGCTGGACCTGGCCGGCGAGATCGAGACCCTGCGTCGCGAACTGGAAGCCACCAGCTCCGACACCAAGATCAAGAAGATCGCCAAGCGCCTGAAGGTGCTCGAGGCGTTCCAGCGTTCCGGCATGAAGCCGGAATGGATGATCATGGAAGTGCTGCCGGTGCTGCCGCCTGAACTGCGTCCGCTGGTACCGCTGGACGGCGGCCGCTTCGCCACTTCCGACCTGAACGACCTGTACCGTCGCGTCATCAACCGTAACAACCGTCTGAAGCGCCTGCTGGAACTGCGCGCGCCGGACATCATCGTGCGCAACGAAAAGCGCATGCTGCAGGAATCGGTTGACTCGCTGCTGGACAACGGCCGTCGCGGCAAGGCGATGACTGGTGCCAACAAGCGTCCGCTGAAGTCGCTGGCCGACATGATCAAGGGTAAGGGCGGTCGCTTCCGTCAGAACTTGCTGGGTAAGCGCGTCGACTACTCCGGTCGCTCCGTGATTACCGTGGGCCCGACCCTGCGCCTGCATCAGTGCGGTCTGCCGAAGAAAATGGCGCTGGAGCTGTTCAAGCCGTTCATCTTCCACAAGCTGGAAGTGCTGGGCCTGGCCTCCACCATCAAGGCTGCCAAGAAGCTGGTTGAACAGGAAGTGCCGGAAGTGTGGGACATCCTAGAAGACGTCATCAAGGAACACCCGGTACTGCTGAACCGTGCGCCGACCCTGCACCGTCTGGGTATCCAGGCGTTCGAGCCGCTGCTGATCGAAGGCAAGGCCATCCAGCTGCATCCGCTGGTCTGCGCGGCATTCAACGCCGACTTTGACGGTGACCAGATGGCCGTTCACGTGCCGCTGTCGCTGGAAGCGCAGATGGAAGCCCGTACCCTGATGCTGGCTACCAACAACGTGCTGTCGCCGGCCAACGGCGAGCCGATCATCGTGCCGTCGCAGGATATCGTGCTGGGTCTGTACTACATGACCCGCGACAAGATCAACGGCAAGGGCGAAGGCATGTTCTTTGCCGACACCGCCGAAGTGCACCGCGCCTACGAAACCCGTCAGGTCGAGCTGGCTACCCGCATCACCGTGCGCCTGAAGGAATGGGTCCGCGATGAGCAGGGCGAGTTGGTGCAGGTGCTGAAGCGCTACAACACCACCGTTGGCCGCGCCATTCTGTCGGAAATCATGCCGCGCGGCCTGCCGTTCGAGCACATCAACAAGGCGCTGAAGAAGAAAGAAATTTCGAAGCTGATCAACGCTTCCTTCCGTCGTTGCGGCATCCGCGACACGGTGATCTTCGCCGACCAGCTGATGTACACCGGTTTTGCCTACTCGACCCGCGGTGGTATCTCCATCTGCGTCGACGATATGCAGATTCCGGCCAAGAAGTTCGACCTGCTGGGCGATGCCCAGAAGGAAGTGAAAGAGATCGAAGAACAGTACCGCCAGGGTCTGGTGACCCAGGGTGAGCGCTACAACAAGGTAGTGGACATCTGGGGCCGTACCGGTGACAAGATCGCCAAGGCGATGATGGACGAACTGTCCAAGCAGAAAGTCATCGACCGCGAAGGCAACGAAGTCGATCAGGAATCGTTCAACTCGATTTACATGATGGCCGACTCCGGCGCCCGTGGTTCCGCGGCACAGATCAAGCAGCTGGCTGGTATGCGTGGCCTGATGGCCAAGCCGGATGGTTCCATTATTGAAACCCCGATTACCGCCAACTTCCGCGAAGGCCTGACCGTTCTGCAGTACTTCATCTCCACCCACGGTGCACGTAAGGGTCTGGCGGATACGGCACTGAAGACCGCGAACTCCGGTTACCTGACGCGTCGTCTGGTAGACGTGACGCAGGATCTGGTGGTGATCGAAGACAACTGCGGTACCAGCAATGGCTTCGCCATGAAGGCGGTAGTGCAGGGCGGTGACGTGATCGAACCGCTGCGCGATCGTATTCTCGGCCGCGTGACTGCGACCGACGTGGTGGATCCGTCCACCAGCGAAACCGTGATCGAAGCCGGCACCCTGCTGGACGAGAGCCTGGTGGATCAGATCGACAACCTCGGCATCGACGAAGTCAAGGTACGTACCGCAATCACTTGCGAAACCCGTTATGGTCTGTGCGCACAGTGTTACGGTCGTGACCTGGCACGCGGCAAGCGCGTGAACGCTGGCGAAGCCGTGGGTGTGATCGCTGCGCAGTCGATTGGTGAGCCGGGTACCCAGCTGACCATGCGTACCTTCCACATCGGCGGTGCAGCATCGCGAAATGCGGCAGCCAGCCAGGTAGAAGGTAAGTCCAACGGTACCGTGCGCTTCTCCAGCCAGATGCGTTACGTGGCCAACACCAAGGGTGAGCTGATCGTGATCAGCCGCTCCGGTGAAGTGGTGATTCACGATGATGCCGGCCGCGAGCGCGAGCGTCACAAGGTGCCGTACGGCGCCACCCTGATGGTGACCGACGGTCTGTCCATCAAGGCCGGTGCCGTGCTGGCGACTTGGGATCCGCACACCCGTCCGATCATCACCGAGTATGCTGGCCGCGTGAAGTTCGAGAACGTGGAAGAAGGCGCAACCGTTGCCAAGCAGACCGATGAGGTTACCGGTCTGTCCACGCTGGTGGTTATCGACAACAAGCGGCGTGCCTCGGCTCAGTCCAAGATGCTGCGTCCGCTGGTGAAACTGCTGGACGACAGCGGTAACGAAGTGAAGCTGGCCGGTTCCGACGCCTCGGTGTCGATTACCTTCCAGGTTGGCGCCATCATTACCGTGCGCGACGGTCAGGAAGTGGGCAAGGGTGAAGTGTTGGCACGTATTCCGCAGGAATCGTCCAAGACCCGCGACATTACCGGTGGTCTGCCGCGCGTGGCCGAGCTGTTCGAAGCACGTTCGCCGAAAGATGCCGGCATGCTGGCCGAGGTGACCGGTACCGTTTCCTTCGGTAAGGACACCAAGGGCAAGCAGCGCCTGATCATTACCGATCTGGACGGCAACGGCTACGAAAGCCTGATCCCGAAAGACAAGCACGTGCTGGTGCACGATGGCCAGGTGGTGAACCGCGGCGAACTGATCGTCGACGGTGCCGTGGACCCGCACGATATTCTGCGTCTGCAGGGTATCGAGGCGCTGGCCCGCTACATCTGCCAGGAAGTGCAGGAAGTTTACCGTCTGCAGGGCGTGAAGATTAACGACAAGCACATCGAGGTGATCGTTCGCCAGATGCTGCGTCGCGTGATCATCATCGACTCCGGCGATACCGACTTCATCCAGGGCGAGCAGGTCGAGCGCGCGGAAGTGCTGGAAACCAACGATCGCATGGCGGAAGAAGACAAGCTGCCGGCACAGTACGAAAACGTGCTGCTGGGTATTACCAAGGCTTCGCTGTCCACCGATTCGTTCATCTCGGCAGCTTCCTTCCAGGAAACCACCCGCGTACTGACCGAAGCGGCGATCATGGGCAAGAAAGACGATCTGCGCGGTCTGAAAGAGAACGTGATCGTTGGCCGCTTGATCCCGGCAGGTACCGGTCTGGCCTACCATCGCAATCGCCGTCGCCTCGGCGGTGGCGAGACCGGGCTGGAGTTTGGCAGCCTGGAAGCACCGGTAGAAGCAGGCGACGCAGCGCTGTAATCTGCGCCTCCTGTAAAAAACGCTGTCCTATCAACGGTTAACGTTGCTGGGGCAGCGTTTTTTCGTTGACGCTGGCAATTGACCAAAATATAATCGCGGACTCTCTTGGTGGTATGGTGCCGCCAAGAGTATCAACTAGGAACTGATAGTAATGCCAACCATTAACCAACTCGTTCGCAAGGGCCGCACTGCGGTTACCACGAAGAGCAAGGTGCCAGCACTGGAAGCCTGCCCGCAGAAGCGCGGCGTGTGCACCCGTGTTTACACCACTACACCGAAGAAGCCGAACTCCGCACTGCGTAAAGTGTGCAAGGTTCGTCTGACCAACGGTTTCGAAGTGATTTCCTACATCGGTGGTGAAGGCCACAACCTGCAGGAACACTCGGTAGTGCTGATTCGTGGCGGTCGTGTAAAAGACTTGCCAGGTGTGCGTTACCACACCGTTCGCGGCTCCCTGGATACTGCTGGCGTGAAAGATCGTAAGCAGGCTCGTTCCAAGTACGGTGCCAAGCGTCCTAAGTAATCTTTACTTAGTACGACAGCGGCTTTATGCCGTTGAGTAAGTGACTGCCTTGCTGGGCGGTCGCGAGCATGAGCTCAACTGAATATTTGAAGGAATTAATATGCCACGTCGCAGAGAAGTCCCCAAGCGCGATATCCTGCCGGATCCGAAGTTCGGTAGCCAGGATCTGACCAAGTTCATGAACGTTGTAATGATCGACGGCAAGAAGTCTGTTGCTGAACGCATCATTTACGGCGCGCTCGAGCAAATCGAGAAAAAAACTGGCAAGAACGCTATTGAAGTGTTCAACACTGCCATCGCCAATGCCAAGCCGGTCGTTGAAGTGAAAAGCCGCCGTGTAGGTGGTGCCAACTATCAAGTTCCTGTTGAAGTACGCCCGTCCCGTCGACTGGCTCTGGCAATGCGCTGGCTGCGTGATGCCGCCCGTAAGCGTGGTGAAAAATCCATGGACCTGCGCCTGGCTGGCGAACTGATCGACGCAGCCGAAGGCCGCGGCGGCGCGATGAAGAAGCGTGACGAAGTGCACCGTATGGCAGAAGCCAACAAGGCCTTCTCCCACTTCCGCTTCTAATCTCAATCCTGCGAAAGGATTCTGGCCATGGCTAGAAAGACCCCCATTGAGCGCTACCGTAACATCGGTATTTCGGCGCACATTGATGCTGGTAAGACCACTACTACCGAACGTATTCTGTTCTACACCGGTGTAAACCATAAGATCGGTGAAGTGCATGATGGCGCCGCCACCATGGACTGGATGGAACAAGAGCAGGAACGTGGTATTACCATTACCTCCGCTGCGACCACCACCTACTGGAAGGGTATGGCCCTCCAGTTCCCCGAGCATCACTTCAACATCATTGATACCCCGGGTCACGTGGACTTTACCATTGAGGTAGAGCGTTCCATGCGTGTACTGGACGGTGCCGTGATGGTGTACTGCGCGGTAGGTGGCGTACAGCCGCAGTCTGAAACCGTATGGCGTCAGGCTAACAAGTACAAAGTGCCGCGTATTGCCTTCGTGAACAAGATGGACCGTCAAGGTGCCAACTTCTTCCGTGCGGTTGAGCAGGTGAAAACCCGTCTGCGCGGTAACCCGGTGCCTATCGTTGTGCCTATCGGCGCCGAAGATGGCTTCACTGGCGTTGTCGATCTGCTGAAGATGAAGGCCATCATCTGGGATGAGGCTTCCCAGGGCATGAAGTTCGAGTATGGCGACATCCCGGCTGACCTAGTTGCAGTTGCTGAAGAGTGGCGCGAGAAAATGGTTGAAGCGGCGGCGGAAGTCGACGAAGACACCATGAACAAGTACCTCGAAGGCGAAGTGCTGAGCGAAGAAGAAATCGTTCACGGCCTGCGTCAGCGTACCCTGCGTTGCGAAATCCAGCCGATGCTGTGCGGCTCCGCGTTCAAGAACAAGGGTGTTCAGCGCATGCTGGACGCGGTTGTTGAGCTGCTGCCTAGCCCGCTGGACGTGCCGCCGGTTCCGGGTGAACTGGACGATGGTACCCCGACCACTCGCGAAGCTTCCGACACTGCACCGTTCTCCGCTCTGGCATTCAAGCTGATGAATGACCCGTATGTTGGTCAGCTGACGTTCTTCCGTGTCTACTCCGGCGTGGTTAACTCCGGTGACACTGTTCTTAACTCGGTTAAGGGCAAGAAAGAGCGTATGGGCCGTATCGTGCAGATGCACGCTAACGACCGCAAGGAAATCACCGAGGTTCGTGCTGGCGACATCGCTGCTGGTATCGGCCTGAAGGAAGTGACCACCGGTGAAACCCTGTGTGCCGTTGATGCGCCGCTGATCCTGGAGCGCATGGAGTTCCCGGAGCCGGTGATTCACGTTGCTGTTGAGCCGAAAACCAAAGCTGACCAAGAGAAGATGGGTGTTGCCCTGAACCGCTTGGCCAAGGAAGACCCGTCGTTCCGCGTGCGTACCGACGAAGAATCCGGCCAGACCATTATTTCCGGTATGGGTGAACTGCACCTGGAAATTCTGGTTGACCGCATGAAGCGTGAATTCGGTGTTGAAGCCAACGTCGGCGCGCCGCAGGTTGCCTACCGTGAAACCATCACCAAAACAGTGACTGAAGTTGACGGTAAGCACGTCAAGCAGTCTGGTGGTAAGGGTCAGTACGGTCATGCCCAGATCACTCTGGAGCCGTCCGGCGAAGGTAATGGCTACAAGTTCATCGACGAAATCAAGGGTGGTACGATTCCTCGTGAATTCATCCCTTCGGTTGACAAGGGTATTCAGAACACCCTGTCCAGCGGTATCTTGGCCGGCTTCCCGGTGGTTGACGTAACCGTACGTCTGACCTTCGGTTCCTACCATGATGTCGACTCGTCGCAGATCGCCTTTGAATTGGCCGGTTCCATCGCCTTCAAAGAAGCTATGCGCCGTGCTGGTCCTTGCATCCTCGAGCCGATGATGGCCGTTGAAGTAGAGACCCCGGAAGAGTACATGGGTGACGTGATGGGTGACCTGAACCGTCGCCGCGGTATCGTTCAAGGTATGGACGATGATGGTCTGGGTGGCAAGAAGATCAAGGCCGAAGTTCCGCTGGCCGAGATGTTCGGTTACTCCACCGACCTGCGTTCCGCAACCCAGGGTCGTGCTACTTACTCCATGGAGTTCAAGCACTACTCCGAAGCTCCGAAGCACGTTGCCGACGCCGTAATGGCGTCCCGCAAGTAATTGGCGCGTAGAAGGTTGGCCGCATGCGGCCAACCTTCACACTGTTTGTTCTTTAATTAAGGAATTTTGCAAAATGGCAAAAGAAAAGTTCGCGCGGACCAAACCGCACGTAAACGTCGGCACCATCGGTCACGTTGACCATGGTAAAACCACTCTGACCGCTGCTATCACCACCATTCTGTCCAAGAAGTTCGGTGGCGAAGCTAAAGACTACTCCCAGATCGACAGCGCGCCGGAAGAAAAGGCTCGTGGTATTACCATTAATACCGCACACGTTGAATACGAAACCGAGGCTCGTCACTACGCTCACGTTGACTGCCCGGGTCACGCTGACTACGTGAAGAACATGATTACCGGTGCTGCCCAGATGGACGGCGCGATTCTGGTGTGCTCGGCCGCTGACGGTCCGATGCCGCAAACCCGCGAACACATCCTGCTGTCCCGTCAGGTTGGCGTTCCGTACATCATCGTGTTCCTGAACAAGGCCGACCTGGTGGACGACGCTGAGCTGCTGGAACTGGTGGAAATGGAAGTGCGCGACCTGCTGTCTTCCTACGACTTCCCGGGCGACGACACCCCGATCGTTACCGGTTCCGCCCGTCTGGCGCTGGAAGGTGACCAGTCCGAATACGGCGAGCCGGCAATCTTCCGCCTGGCTGACGCG
>NZ_JBHRXN010000030.1:0-58037 GCF_042648525.1 Vogesella facilis | reverse complement strand
TGCTGCCGATCGAAGACGTATTCTCCATCTCCGGCCGCGGTACCGTGGTGACCGGTCGTGTAGAGCGCGGCATCGTAAAAGTGGGCGAAGAACTGGAAATCGTTGGTCTGAAGGCTACTGCCAAGACCACCTGCACCGGCGTGGAAATGTTCCGCAAGCTGCTGGATCAGGGTCAGGCTGGCGACAACGTGGGTGTGCTGCTGCGCGGTACCAAGCGTGAAGACGTTGAGCGTGGTCAGGTTCTGGCCAAGCCGGGTTCCATCACCCCGCACACCAAGTTCCAGGCTTCGGTATACGTACTGAGCAAGGATGAAGGCGGTCGTCACACCCCGTTCTTCGCTAACTACCGTCCGCAGTTCTACTTCCGTACTACCGACGTGACCGGTGCGATCACGCTGGCCGAAGGTGTGGAAATGGTTATGCCGGGTGACAACGTGGAAATCACTGTAGAACTGATCGCTCCGATCGCTATGGAGGATGGTCTGCGTTTCGCGATCCGTGAAGGTGGCCGTACCGTTGGCGCCGGCGTTGTTGCCAAGATCATCGCCTAATCGGACGCGGAGACTACCATTATGCAAAGCCAGAAAATCCGCATCCGCCTGAAGGCATTCGATTACAACCTGATCGATCGCTCCGCACAGGAAATCGTTGAAACCGCCAAGCGCACTGGTGCCGTTGTAAAAGGCCCGGTTCCGCTGCCGACCAAAATCGAGCGTTTCAACGTGCTGCGTTCCCCGCACGTGAACAAAACTTCCCGTGATCAGTTGGAAATCCGTACCCATCTGCGTCTGATGGACATTGTCGACCCGACCGACAAGACCGTTGACGCGCTGATGAAGCTGGATCTGCCGGCTGGCGTGGATGTGGAAATCAAACTGCAGTAATTGCAGTAGATCGATGTTTGTCGGCTAAGTACTTGCAAGCATTGATTTTTCTGTGATACAGTCGCGGACTCATCATTTTGATGAGTCCGCTTTTCTTTTGAGCAAGCCGGTCAATCGTAATCGGCGCCTGTAAAGGAAATAAACATGACTTTAGGTCTGGTCGGTCGCAAAGTCGGCATGACCCGCATTTTTACCGAAGACGGTGCTACCGTTCCGGTAACTGTGCTGGATATGTCCGCTAACCGCGTATCGCAAATTAAAACTGCTGACACTGATGGCTACGTAGCCGTTCAGGTTGCAGCTGGTTCCCGCAAAGCCAACCGTGTAAACAAGGCTGAAGCTGGTCATTTTGCCAAAGCTGGTATCGAAGCTGCTCGCACTATGCGCGAGTTCGCTCTGACTGCCGAGCAACTGGCTACCCTGAACGTGGGTGACAAGCTGTCGGTTGAAGTTTTCCAAGTTGGTCAGCTGGTAGACGTAACCGGTACCTCCAAAGGTAAAGGTTTCTCTGGTGCCATCAAGCGCCACAACTTCTCGTCTAACCGCGCCTCGCACGGTAACTCCGTTTCCCACAACTCGCCGGGTTCGATCGGTATGGCGCAAGATCCGGGTCGCGTTTTCCCGGGTAAGCGCATGGCTGGTCAATACGGCAACGTGAAGAGCACTGTTCAGTGCCTGGAAGTGGTTCGTATCGATGCGGAGCGTCAACTGATTCTGGTAAAAGGCGCAGTGCCGGGTGCCAAGAACGGTGACGTGGTAGTGCGTCCTAGCGTGAAGGCAGGTGCATAATGGAATTGAAAGTAATCAATGCTCAAGGGCTGCAGGTTGAAGCCCTGCAGGCTTCCGAAGCACTGTTTGCACGTGACTACAACGAAGCGCTGGTTCACCAGGTTGTTACCGCATTCCTGGCCAACGCCCGTAGCGCTAACCGTGCACAGCTGACTCGTGCTGAAGTTAAGCATTCCACCAAGAAGCCTTTCCGTCAGAAAGGTACTGGCCGCGCTCGTGCTGGTATGACTTCTTCCCCGCTGTGGCGTGGTGGTGGTCGCACCTTCCCGAACAAGCCGGACGAAAACTTCACCCAGAAAGTTAACCGCAAGCAATACCGTGCCGGTATGGCTTCGATCCTGTCGCAGCTGGTGCGCGACGAGCGTCTGATCGTGGTTGACGAACTGACTGTTGCCTCGCCGAAAACCAAGGAGTTTGCGGCCAAGGTTAAGTCGCTGGGTCTGGATCGCGCTCTGATCATTACCAAAGAGCTCGACGAAAACCTCTATCTCTCTTCCCGTAACCTGCCGAACGTGCTGGTCATTGAAGCTCAACAAGCTGATCCGTTCAGCCTGGTTCGCTTCAATAAAGTGGTTATCACCCGTGATGCCGTGAAGCAACTCGAGGAGCAATGGGTATGAACCAGGAACGTTTGCTGCAAGTAATTCTGGCGCCGATCGTATCCGAGAAAAGCACGCTGCTGGCTGAAAAGAACCAGCAAGTTGCTTTCCGTGTTGCTACCGATGCGACCAAGCCGGAAATCAAGGCTGCTGTTGAACTGCTGTTCAACGTTAAGGTTGAAGGTGTTTCCACCCTCAACGTTAAAGGCAAAACCAAGCGCTTTGGCCGTTTCGTAGGCCGCCGTAAGGACTGGAAAAAGGCTTATGTAAGCCTGGTTCAGGGTCAAGAGATTGATCTGACTGCCACCCCGGCCGCTGCGGAGTAAGGAGATAGAGCATGGCTCTCGTAAAAGTTAAGCCCACATCTGCTGGCCGCCGCGCTGTAGTGAAGGTTGTAAGCCCGGATCTGCACAAAGGTGCGCCGTACGCAGCTCTGGTAGAGAAGAAAAACTCTACCGCTGGCCGTAATAACAACGGTCATATCACTACCCGTCATAAAGGTGGTGGTCACAAGAAAAACTATCGTATCGTTGACTTCCGTCGCAACAAGGATGCAATCCCGGCGACTGTTGAACGCATCGAATACGATCCGAACCGTACCGCTCACATTGCCCTGCTGTGCTACGCAGACGGCGAGCGCCGCTACATCATCGCTCCGCGCGGTGTTAAAGCTGGTGCTGAGTTGATGTCTGGTGCGGAGGCTCCGATCAAGGCCGGTAACGCCCTGCCGATCCGTAACATTCCGGTTGGTACCACTATCCACTGCATCGAACTGCAGCCGGGTAAAGGTGCCCAGCTGGCTCGCTCCGCTGGCTCTTCCGCCATGCTGCTGGCTCGCGAAGGCGTTTACGCCCAGCTGCGCCTGCGCTCCGGCGAAATCCGCAAAGTGCACGTTGACTGCCGCGCCACTGTTGGCGAAGTGGGCAACGAAGAGCATAGCCTGCGCAAGATCGGTAAAGCTGGTGCCAACCGCTGGCGTGGTATTCGTCCGACCGTTCGCGGTACGGCGATGAACCCGGTGGATCACCCGCACGGTGGTGGTGAAGGCCGCACTGGTGAAGGTCGTGTGCCAGTAAGCCCGTGGGGCACCCCGACGAAGGGCTTCCGTACCCGTCGCAACAAGCGTACCGACAATATGATCGTACGCCGTCGCTTTCACAAATAAAGGGTAAAGAGTTATGGCACGTTCGCTTAAAAAAGGCCCGTTTGTTGATCTCCACCTGCTGAAGAAAGTGGATGCGGTGCGTGCAACAAACGACAAGCGCCCGATCAAGACCTGGTCTCGCCGCTCCACCATCCTGCCGGACTTCATTGGTCTGACTATCGCTGTTCATAACGGCCGTACCCACGTTCCGGTGTACGTTTCCGAGAACATGGTTGGTCACAAGCTCGGTGAGTTTTCGCTGACTCGTACCTTCAAAGGCCATGCGGCTGACAAGAAGGCCAAGAAGAAATAAGGTGATGCGATGAAAGTTTCTGCACAACTGAACAATGCACGCCTTTCGGCACAAAAATGCCGCTTGGTTGCAGATCTGATCCGCGGCCAGTCCGTTGGTCAGGCACTGAACATTCTGACCTTCAGCCCGAAGAAGGGTGCTGCACTCATCAAGAAGGTACTGGAATCCGCAATTGCCAACGCTGAGCATAACGAAGGCGCGGATATCGATACGCTGAAAGTGACCAGCATCTACGTGGACAAGGGTCCGAGCCTGAAGCGTTTCACCGCTCGTGCTAAAGGTCGCGGTAACCGCATCGAAAAGCAGACCTGCCACATCACGCTGAGCGTGGGCAACTAAGGGGCAAGCTATGGGTCAGAAGATTCATCCGACGGGTTTCCGTCTTGCAGTAACCAAAAACTGGGCTTCCAAGTGGTTCGCAAACTCGCAGGATTTTGCCGGCCAACTGAAGCAAGATATCGAAGTGCGCGAGTTTCTGAAGAAGAAGCTGTCTCACGCTGCCGTTGGCCGCGTGGTGATCGAGCGCCCGGCCAAGTCCGCCCGCATCACCATTCACAGTGCCCGCCCGGGTGTTGTGATTGGTAAAAAAGGTGAGGATATCGAGGTTCTGAAGAAAGAACTGCAAGCTCGTATGGGCGTGCCGGTTCACGTGAACATCGAAGAAATCCGCAAGCCGGAAGTTGACGCGCAGATCATTGCTGATGGCATCGCCTCCCAGCTGGAGAAGCGTGTGATGTTCCGCCGCGCCATGAAGCGTTCCATGCAGAACGCCATGCGCATGGGCGCCCAAGGTATCAAGATCATGAGCTCCGGTCGTCTGAACGGTATCGATATCGCGCGTAGCGAATGGTACCGCGAAGGTCGCGTGCCGCTGCACACTCTGCGTGCAGATGTGGACTACGCCACTTCCGAAGCTCACACCACTTACGGTGTGATCGGTATCAAGGTATGGGTGTACAAGGGTGACGTTAAGCCTGGTCAGATTCAGGCTGCGCCGGTAGCACCTGAGAAGAAACCGCGTAAGGCAGGAGCTCGAAATGCTGCAGCCAACTAGACTCAAATACCGCAAACAGCACAAGGGCCGCAACACTGGCCTGGCTACTCGTGGCAACAAAGTAAGCTTCGGCGATTTCGGCCTCAAGGCCATTGGCCGTGGCCGTCTGACCGCACGTCAGATCGAAGCTGCCCGTCGTGCAATGACTCGTCACATCAAGCGTGGCGGCCGCATCTGGATCCGTGTATTCCCGGACAAGCCGATCACCTCCAAGCCTGCCGAAGTTCGTATGGGTGGGGGTAAGGGTTCTCCGGAGTTCTACGTAGCCGAGATCCAGCCGGGCAAGATGTTGTACGAAATGGATGGCGTGGCTGAAGAGCTTGCTCGTGAAGCCTTCCGTCTGGCTGCTGCCAAGCTGCCGATTCCGACGGTGTTTGTGACTAAACAGGTGGGTCAGTAATGAAAGCGACTGAACTGAAAGCCAAGAGCGTTGATGAGCTGAAGGCCGAGCTGCTCGGTTTGCTGAAGGCTCAATTCGCGCTGCGCATGCAGCACGCAACCCAGCAGCTGGCCAAGACCAGCGAGCTCAAGCGTGTGCGTCGTGACATCGCGCGTGTTCGCACCGTTCTGAAAGAGAAGGCTGCATAAGATGAGCGAAACTAAAGTTGTTCGTACGCTGACTGGCAAAGTTGTCAGCGACAAGATGGACAAGACCGTTACCGTTCTGGTCGAGCGCAAAGTTAAGCACCCGATCTACGGCAAGGTTATCCGTCGCTCCAAGAAGTTCCACGCCCATGACGAAAACAATGAGTACAACGTTGGTGATGTAGTAGTTATCAGCGAGACTCGTCCGGTTTCTAAAACCAAGGCTTGGGCAGTAACTGCGCTTGTCGAGAAAGCTCGTCAAGTGTAAGGCTTGCAGAGGGGGTTCCCCCTCTGTATAATGGTTGTTTTCGAGGGTTCCCTCGAAATCATCCCTGACGGGGTCCAAGACTGGCCGCTAGACACGCCGCAATTTTGCGGCGTTTCCTTCATCTTTGGGAGGGAAAGAGGCGGAATTAAGTTGGATAGAAAGGTAATCACATGATTCAAATGCAGTCCATTTTGGATGTTGCAGACAACACTGGTGCGCGTTCGGTAATGTGCATCAAGGTGTTGGGCGGCTCCAAGCGTCGCTATGCCGGCGTGGGTGACATCATCAAGGTGAGCATCAAGGATGCAGCACCGCGTGGTCGTGTCAAAAAAGGCGATGTGTACAACGCTGTAGTTGTGCGCACTGCCAAGGGTGTTCGTCGTCCGGACGGTTCCCTGATCAAATTTGACAACAACGCCGCAGTTCTGCTCAACAACAAGCTTGAGCCGATCGGTACACGTATCTTCGGGCCCGTTACGCGTGAACTGCGTACCGAGCGCTTCATGAAGATTGTATCGCTCGCTCCTGAAGTGCTGTAAGGAGAGAACCAGTGCGTAAGATTCGTAAAGGCGACGAAGTAGTCGTAATCACCGGCAAAGACAAAGGCAAGCGTGGTGCTGTTCTGCGTGTGCTCGAAGGTAAGCTGGTAGTTGAAGGCGTGAATATCGCCAAGAAACATCAGAAGCCGAACCCGGTGCGTGGTATCGCTGGTGGCATCGTTGAGAAGACCATGCCGTTGGACGTGTCCAATGTTGCAATCTTCAATGCCGCTACCCAGAAAGCTGACCGTGTTGGCTTCAAGGTGCTCGAAGATGGCAAAAAAGTGCGCATCTTCAAGTCCACCGGCGAAATCGTCGGCGCGTAAGGAGCAAAAATGGCACGTTTGTATGATTTCTACAAAAGCACCGTTGTTCCTGAGCTGATCAAGCAGTTCGGCTATAAGTCCGTAATGGAAGTGCCGCGCATCGAAAAGATCACTCTGAACATGGGTGTTGGTGAAGCTGTTGCCGACAAGAAGGTAATGGAACACGCCGCTGGCGATCTGGAAAAGATTGCAGGTCAAAAGCCGGTCGTTACCACTGCCCGTAAGTCCATCGCTGGCTTCAAGATTCGTGATCACTACCCGGTTGGCTGCAAAGTTACCCTGCGTCGTGAGCGTATGTATGAGTTCTTGGATCGCCTGGTTACTATCGCGCTGCCGCGCGTGCGTGACTTCCGTGGTGTGTCTGGCAAGTCTTTCGACGGCCGTGGCAACTACAACATGGGCGTCAAAGAACAGATCATCTTCCCGGAAATTGAGTACGACAAGATCGATGCTCTGCGTGGTATGAACATTACCATTACCACTACCGCGAAGACTGACGAAGAAGCCCGCGCTCTGCTGGCTGCGTTCAAATTCCCGTTTAAGGGCTAAGCTCATGGCAACTCTTGCACTGATCAATCGCGAAGAGAAGCGCGCGAAGCTCGTGGCTAAGTACGCTGCCAAGCGTGAAGAACTTCTCGCCATCATCAACAATTCGAATTTGTCCGACGAAGAACGCTTTGCTGCACGCCTCAAGCTGCAGCAGCTGCCGCGCAATGCTAGCCCGGTTCGCCAGCGTCGTCGTTGCGCCCTGACCGGTCGTCCGCGTGGCGTGTTCCGCAAATTCGGTCTGGCCCGTAACAAGCTCCGCGAAATCGCTATGAAAGGCGAAATCCCGGGCGTAGTTAAAGCCAGCTGGTAATAGGAGATACAGAATGAGTATGCAAGATCCTATCTCCGATATGCTGACTCGCATCCGCAACGGCCAGCGCGCCAATAAAGTTTCCGTCGCTATGCCGTCGTCGAAGCTGAAAGTGGCTATCGCTCAGGTCCTGAAGGATGAAGGCTACATCGAGAGCTTTGCCGTAACTGGCGAAGAAAAGAAGCCGGTTCTTGAAGTTGAGCTGAAGTACTACGTTGGCCGCCCGGTTATCGAGCGTATCGAACGTGTATCCCGTCCTGGCCTGCGCGTTTACAAGGGTTCTACCGAGATCCCGAAAGTAATGAACGGTCTGGGTGTGGCTATCGTTTCGACCTCCAGTGGCGTTATGACTGATCGCAAAGCGCGTGCAGCCGGTATCGGCGGCGAGCTGCTGTGCGTAGTGGCTTAATCGGAGGGTTGATATGTCTCGCGTAGCTAAAAACCCCGTAGTCATTCCGGCTGGCGTTGAGGTGAAGTTTGGTGCGGCCGACGTTACCGTTAAAGGTGCGCTCGGTAGCCTGACTACTGCGTTGTCCAGCGAAGTAGAAGTCAAGCTGGTGGATAACCAGCTGGAATTTGCTGCCAAGAACGACAGCAAGTTCGCCCGCTCCATGTCCGGCACGCTGCGCGCGCTGCTGAACAACATGGTGACCGGTGTTAGCAAGGGCTTCGAAAAGAAACTGCAACTGGTTGGCGTTGGTTACCGTGCTCAGGCTCAAGGTGACGCGCTGAACCTGTCGCTTGGCTTCTCTCATCCGGTTGTGCATCAAATGCCGACTGGCGTGAAGTGTGAAACTCCGACTCAGACCGAGATCCTGATCAAAGGCGCTGACAAGCAGCAAGTTGGCCAGGTCGCAGCTGAAATCCGTGCTTATCGTTCCCCTGAGCCGTACAAGGGCAAAGGTGTTCGCTATGCGGATGAGGTTGTGGTTCTGAAAGAGACCAAGAAGAAGTAATTGAGGCACTGAAATGGACAAGAAACAGACTCGACTCCGTCGTGCACGCAAAACCCGTGCTCGTATTGCGGAGCTCAAGATGGCTCGTCTGTGCGTTCACCGCACTAATGGCCACATTTACGCTCAGGTCATCGATGAAACTGGCAGCCGCGTTCTGGCGAGTGCTTCCAGCCTGGAGGCAGCCCTGCGCTCCCAAGTGACCAACGGTGGCAACACCGCCGCTGCAGTTGTTGTTGGCAAGGCTATCGCCGAAAAAGCCAAGGCTGCCGGTGTTAGCCAGGTTGCCTTTGACCGTTCCGGCTTCAAATACCATGGTCGTATCAAGGCCTTGGCTGACGCAGCCCGTGAAAACGGTCTTGTATTCTAATCGGAGTTAAGAATGGCTAAGCACGAGATCGAAGATCGTGGCGATGGTCTGATCGAGAAAATGATCGGCGTAAACCGTGTCACCAAAGTGGTGAAGGGTGGTCGCATCATGGCCTTCTCGGCTCTGACTGTTGTCGGTGATGGCGATGGTGGTATCGGCATGGGTAAAGGCCGTTCCAAGGAAGTGCCGGCTGCCGTACAAAAAGGTATGGAGCAGGCCCGCCGCAACATGTTCAAAGTTCCGCTGAAAAACGGCACGCTGCATCACGCCGTAGTGGGTACCCATGGTGCCACTACCGTGTTCATGCAGCCGGCGAAGGAAGGTGCTGGCGTTAAAGCCGGTGGCCCGATGCGCGCCGTATTTGAAGCACTGGGCGTTCACAACGTATCTGCCAAAATCCATGGCTCCACTAACCCGTACAACGTGGTTCGTGCGACTCTGGATGGCCTGAGCAAGATCTGCACTCCGTCGCAGATCGCTGCCAAGCGTGGTCTGACCGTTGAGCAGATCCTGGGGGCTGATCATGAGTGATACCAAAACCATCAAAGTAACGCTGGTGAAGAGTCTGATTGGTCGCATCGAGTCCCACCGTGCCTGCGCGCGCGGTCTGGGCCTGAAGAAGCTGAACCAGACTGTTGAAGTAATCGACACTCCGGCTAACCGTGGCATGATCAACAAGATCAGCTACCTGGTTAAATTCGAGGGCTGAGAAATGTTGCTGAATACCATTAAGCCTGGTGCCGGCTCCAAGCATGCCAAGCGCCGTGTAGGCCGCGGCATTGGCAGTGGCCTGGGCAAGACTTGTGGCCGTGGCCACAAAGGTCAGAAGAGCCGTGCCGGTGGTTTCCACAAGGTTGGCTTTGAAGGCGGTCAAATGCCGCTGCAGCGTCGTCTGCCGAAGCGTGGCTTCAAGTCGCTGACTGCTGGTAACGTTGCCGAGGTTCGCCTGTCCGAACTGGCTCTGCTACCGGTTGTGGAAGTGGATTTGCTGACTCTGAAGCAGGCTGGTCTGGTTCCGGCGCAGTCGCTGGGTGCCAAGCTGATTCTGTCCGGTGGCGTCGATCGCGCTTTCACCCTGCGTGGCGTTGCTGCCACCGCTGGTGCCAAGGCTGCAATCGAAGCTGCAGGTGGTAGCTTCGTAGAATAAGGCTTAGTCCGTGGCGAATACTTCTCTAGTTGGAAACGGTGACAAATTTGGTGATTTGAAGCGCCGAATCTTGTTCCTGCTTGGCGCACTGATCGTTTACCGCATTGGTGCACATGTTCCGGTTCCCGGTATTGATCCGGCAGCACTAGCGAAGTTGTTCCAGACGTCACAAACGGGTCTGCTCGACATGTTCAACATGTTCTCGGGTGGTGCCCTTCAGCGATTTACGGTATTTGCCCTGGGCATTATGCCGTATATCTCTGCCTCCATCGTTCTTCAACTTGCTTCGGAGATCGTTCCATCTCTGAAGCAGTTGAAGAAGGAGGGTGATGCTGGACGTCGCAAAATCACTCAGTACACACGTTATGCAACCTTGGCTCTGGCTTCATTCCAGAGCTTTGGCATAGCTGTGATGTTGTTCAAGCAACCCAATCTCGTTGTCGTTCCGCAGTTCGAGTTTTATGTGACGACAGTGGTAAGTCTGGTTACTGGCACCATGTTCCTCATGTGGCTGGGCGAGCAGATTACCGAGCGCGGTCTGGGTAATGGCATCTCGTTGATTATCTGCGCGGGTATTGCGGCCGGTGTGCCGGCTGCTGTCGGCAAAACTTTGACTCTAACCAGTCAAGGTTCGCTGCCGATCCTGCTGGTGATCCTGCTGTTTGTGGCAGTGATTGCCGTGACATATCTCGTGGTGTTCGTTGAGCGTGGACAACGTAAGGTTCTGGTGAACTACGCGAAGCGTCAGGTAGGAAACCGTGTCATGCAGGGCCAGAGCACGCACATGCCGCTCAAGCTCAACATGGCAGGGGTGATCCCGCCGATCTTCGCATCCAGTATCATCCTGTTCCCTGCAACCGTGCTGGGTTGGTTTGGTAATACCGAGGGTCTGGGGTTCCTGAAGTCTGTCGCTGACAAGCTTCATCCTGGTCAACCGGTTTATGTGTTGCTGTACGCTGCGGCAATCATTTTCTTCTGTTACTTCTACACCGCTTTGGTTTTCAACCCCAAAGAGACTGCAGATAACCTGAAGAAAAGCGGGGCGTTTATTCCCGGTATTCGTCCTGGCGAACAGACTTCGCGTTACATCGAGAAGATCATCCTTCGCCTCACGCTGATTGGTGCGATCTACATCACACTTGTTTGCTTGATGCCAGAGTTCCTGATCCTGAACTGGAACGTGCCATTTTATTTTGGCGGGACCTCGCTGTTGATCATGGTTGTTGTAACCATGGACTTCATGGCGCAAGTACAGTCGTATGTTCTTTCCCACCAGTACGAAGGCCTGTTGAAGAAAGCGAACTTCAAGAGTGGCGTAAGTCGCTAAGGTAAACGGTAACTGAGCAAATGGCGAAAGAAGATACCATCCAGATGCAGGGTGAAGTCCTGGAAACGTTGCCCAATGCAACCTTCCGGGTGAAGCTCGAGAATGGACACGTTGTACTCGGGCACATTTCTGGCAAGATGCGTATGCATTACATCCGCATCCTTCCGGGGGACAAGGTTACGGTGGAGATGACCCCCTATGACCTGTCTCGTGCCCGTATCGTGTTCCGTGCGAAGTAATCGCACTCGCTCTTTCAGATAGAAAGGAACTGAAATGCGTGTACAACCTTCGGTAAAGAAAATTTGCCGTAACTGCAAAATCATTCGTCGCAACCGTGTTGTACGAGTGATCTGCACAGATCCGCGTCACAAGCAAAAACAAGGCTAACATTTGTTGTCTTGGCTTTTGTTGTGCTAGAATCGCAACCTTTTCAAGCTTAACGCTTAAGGAAAGAGAATGGCCCGTATTGCAGGGGTAAACATCCCCAATCATGCGCATGCCGTTATCGGCCTGCAGGCAATCTATGGCATCGGCCAGACCCGCGCCAAGCACATCTGTGCTGCTTCCGGTATCAATCCGGCAAGCAAGGTTAAGGATCTGACTGAAGCCGAGATGGAAGCTCTGCGTGTTGAAGTGGCTAAGTTCACTGTTGAAGGTGACCTGCGCCGTGAAATCACGATGAGCATCAAACGACTGATGGACATGGGCTGCTACCGCGGTTTCCGTCATCGTCGTGGTCTGCCGTGCCGTGGTCAGCGCACCCGTACCAATGCACGTACCCGCAAAGGCCCGCGTAAGCCTATTGCTGGTAAGAAGTAATTCAAGGAACTTAGATAATGGCTAAAGCAAACACAGCTGGTCGTGTACGCAAAAAAGTACGCAAGTCTGTTAGCGATGGCATCGTGCACGTGCACGCTTCCTTCAATAACACCATTATTACCATCACCGATCGTCAAGGGAATGCTTTGTCTTGGGCTACCTCCGGCGGTGCTGGCTTCAAAGGCTCGCGTAAAAGTACACCCTTTGCTGCTCAAGTAGCAGCAGAGCACGCTGGTAAAGTTGCCCAAGAATACGGTGTAAAAAACCTGGAAGTACGTATCAAGGGTCCGGGCCCTGGCCGCGAATCCTCCGTACGCGCGCTCAACGCGCTGGGTTTCAAAGTGACCAGCATCTCCGACGTGACGCCAGTTCCGCACAACGGCTGCCGTCCTCCCAAGAAACGCCGTATCTAATCTGGAGAGTCTGAGAAATGGCACGTTACACTGGCCCTAAATGTAAACTGGCTCGTCGCGAAGGGACCGATCTCTTCCTGAAGAGCGCACGCCGTGCACTGGACTCCAAGTGCAAACTGGATACCGCTCCAGGTCAGCATGGCGCGAAGAAGAATACCCGCCTGTCCGGCTTCGGTATTCAGCTGCGTGAAAAGCAAAAAGTACGCCGCATGTACGGCATTATGGAACGTCAGTTCCGTAAGTACTTTGCGGAAGCTGCCCGTCGTCAGGGCTCCACTGGTGAAATCCTGCTGCAGATCCTGGAATCCCGTCTGGATAACGTTGTTTATCGCATGGGTTTCGGTTCCACTCGCGCAGAAGCTCGCCAGCTGGTAAGCCACAAGGCGATCACTGTAAATGGCGTTGTAGTGAACATCCCGTCCTACCAGGTTAAGTCTGGCGACGTGGTTGCTGTTCGTGAGAAGGCCAAGAAGCAGGTTCGTATTCAAGAAGGTCTGGCTCTGGCCGAACAGATCGGCTTCCCGGCTTGGGTCGCAGTTGACTCCAAGAAAATGGAAGGCGTATTCAAGACTGTTCCGGAGCGTTCCGAGTTGTCTAGCGATATCAACGAACAGCTCGTTGTGGAATTCTACTCCAAGTAATCGCTAGCTCTTAAGGAATGACTATGCAAAACAGCGCTTCGGAATTTCTGAAACCGCGTCTGATCGATGTGCAGCCGGTATCGGCTACACATGCACGTGTGTCGATGGAGCCGTTTGAGCGTGGCTATGCCCATACCCTGGGCAATGCGCTGCGCCGCATTCTGCTCTCTTCGATGCCGGGCTACGCCCCGACCGAAGTAACCATCGCTGGCGTTTTGCATGAGTATTCCGCTCTTGACGGTGTACGGGAGGATGTTGTCGACATCCTCCTGAACCTGAAGGGCGTAGTGCTTAAACTGCATGGTCGTGACAGCCTGATCCTGTCCTTGAAAAAGGATGGTGAGGGCGCTGTTCTGGCCGGTGACATCGAGCTGCCGCATGACGTTGAAGTGATCAACCCTGATCACGTCATCGGTCATTTGGCTGCTGGTGGCAAGATCGACATGGAAATCAAGGTAGAGAAAGGTCGTGGCTATCAGCCGGTAGCGGCTCGTATCAACCATGACGACAACCGTGCGATCGGTACCATCCAGCTTGATGCCTCCTTCTCCCCGGTGCGCCGTGTCAGCTTCAATGTTGAAAGCGCCCGTGTAGAGCAGCGTACCGACCTGGATCGTCTGGTTCTCGATATCGAGACCAATGGTGTGATTGAGCCGGAAGAAGCAGTCCGCCTGGCGGCCCGCATTCTGGTTGATCAGCTGTCGATCTTTGCAGACCTGCAAGGCACCGCAGTTGAGGAAGTCGTTGAAAAGGCGCCGCCGATCGATCCGATCCTGCTGCGCCCGGTAGACGATCTCGAACTTACGGTACGTTCCGCCAACTGTCTGAAGGCCGAGAACATCTACTACATCGGTGATCTGATTCAGCGTACGGAAACCGAGCTGCTGAAGACTCCGAACCTTGGTCGTAAGTCGTTGAATGAGATCAAGGAAGTTCTCGCTTCTAAAGGCCTGACCTTGGGCATGAAACTCGAAAACTGGCCGCCGGCTGGTCTCGAAAAGCCCTAAGCCGGGATAAAAGGACACTACAATGCGTCATCGTAATAGCAATCGTAAACTGAACCGTACCAGTAGCCACCGTCTGGCCATGCTCCGTAACATGGCTAACTCGCTGCTGCGTCACGAAGCAATCGTGACTACTCTGCCGAAGGCCAAAGAACTGCGCCGCGTTGCCGAACCGCTGATTACCCTGGGTAAGAAGCCGTCGCTGGCCAACCGTCGTCTGGCTTTCGACCGCACCCGTGACCGTGAAATCGTGGTGAAACTGTTCGACGTTCTGGGCCCGCGTTTCGCAGCCCGTAACGGCGGCTATGTTCGCATCCTGAAATACGGTTTCCGTCAGGGCGACAACGCTCCGATGGCACTGGTTGAATTGGTTGACCGTGCAGAAGGTGAAGTAGTTGCTGAAGAAGCTGCCGAGTAATCGCAGCCGATTCTAGAAAAAGCCAGCGCTTGCGCTGGCTTTTTTCATTTTCATGCTTGCGGCAATGCTAGGGCATGCTGGTGCCGCAGCCGGCCACAGGGTAGTGGCTTTCTGGTTGCAGCTGGCGTTGCCAGAGCGATGTGGTCGCGTGCGGCCAAGGCTGCGGCCAACGTTGGCCGCAGGCAGCCGCTATTCCATCGTATTGCAGGCAGTGAAATCCACTGCCTGCAGCCGAGGGATTCCCCTCGATTCAGCCAATGTCAGTGGCTGGCAACAGTTTTTTCTTTGTCAGTCACAGTGACAGATAATCGCGACCGTTTTAAATTGCTTTGTACAGAATTGTTCCGTAGTGAACAAACTACACAACAAGTAACACGGGAGATTGTCGATGAAGCAAAGCAATGGCTGGACCCTGAAGCGGCGCTTGCAGTTGCAGGTGCTGCTGGTGGCGGTGATCTTGTGCGTGGTGGGTGGCCTGTCGCTGCTGCACGAGCGTAGCGTGATGCTGCAGGATCGTGAAGCCAAGGTGCGCAACCTGGTGGAGGTGGCGCTCACTGTGATCAAGAACTACGAAGAGCGCGCCGCCAGCGGCCAACTCAGCGAAGCGGATGCCAAGCAGCAGGCGGCGGCGGTGCTGAATGCGGCGCGCTACGATGGCAGCGAGTATTTCTTTGCCTTCGATCCGGGCTGGAACTGGGTGGTGCATGGCGCCAAGCAGGCGATGGTGGGCAAGAACCTGGAAACTATCAAGGATCCAACCGGCAATCCGCTGAAACCCTTGTTCCAGGCCGCGCTGAGTGCCGGTGGCGGCAAGGGTATGGCGAGTTATGTGTGGGACAAGCCGGGCTTTTCCACGCCGCAACCGAAAGTGTCTTACCTGGCGACCTCGGCCAAGTGGGGTTGGGTAGTCGGCACCGGTATTTACCTAGATGACGTGCAGGCGGCGTTCATGGAGCAGGCGCTGCTGCTGGCGCTGGAGGTGCTGGCGGCGATCGCGGTGGTGATCGGCGTCGGCGTCTGGCTGCGGCGCAGTGTGATGCAGCAACTGGGCGCCGAACCGGCGCTGACGCGCGAGGTGGTGCACCGCATTGCCGAGGGCGATTTGCATGTGCCGGTGCCGGTGGCCAACGGTGATGACGCCAGCCTGTTGGCCGCGGTGGCAGATATGCAGCAGCAGCTGCGCGAACTGGTGGGCGGCATCGCCAACAGCAGCGGCACACTGTCCGGCATGGCCGGCGATATTTCCGGCAGCGCTAGCGCAGTGGCGGTCAGTTCCGATCAACAAAGTCATGCCGCGACCGCGATGGCGGCTTCCATCGAGCAGCTGACCGCCAGCATCAAGCAGATTGCCGAGCTGGCCGACCACGCACGCGAAGTGTCGGCCAACTCCGGCCAGCTGTCCGACCAGGGCGGCGAGGTGATTGCCAGTGCGGTGGTGGAGATGCAGCGTATCAACGAGGCGGTCGACCACGCGGCGCTGACCATCGGCGATCTGGTCAGCAAGACACAGACCATTTCCAGCATCATGCAGGTGATCAAGGACATCGCCGACCAGACCAATCTGCTGGCGCTGAATGCGGCGATCGAGGCGGCGCGTGCCGGCGAAAGCGGGCGTGGGTTCGCGGTGGTGGCGGACGAGGTGCGTAAGCTGTCCGAGCGCACCGCCGGCGCCACCCAGGAAATCGCCGAGATGATCCGCGACATCCAGCACGGTTCCGAGGAGTCGCGCAGCAATATGCAGGAGGCGGTCAGCCGGGTGAAGTCCGGCCTGACCCTGGCAGAGCAGGGCGGCGATGCGATCCGCCATATCCGCGACAGCGCCAATGGCGTGGTGGGGGTGGTGCGGGAGATTTCGCAGGCGCTGGCCGAGCAGGGCAATGCCAGCGAGGAAATCACCCGCAATGTCGAGCACATCGCGCTGGCGGCAGCCAACAATGCCGAGGCATCGGGCCAGGCGTCGAGCGCGATCGGCGAGCTGAACCAGCTGACCGAGCGTCTGCGCGGCATGGTGTCGCGTTTCCAGGTGTAATGGCAACGGTGCGCTAGCGTACGCGCAGCATGAAAAAAGGCGTTCCCGGCTGGGAACGCCTTTTTTATGTCACGGCCGGCTCAGCTCTCCAGCAGCTGCTGCTGTTGTCGCCGCTGCCACAAGCCCAGGCCGCAGCCCAGCAGCAGCAGCGCGGCGCAGCCGAGCAGCACCGGCAGGTTGCCATGGCGCATGTACGGGGTCAGCCCGCGGCGGCCCTGCACGCTGGCCGTCAGCGTCTGGCGGGTATCCGGTGCCGCCACGGCAATCACTTCGCCGTGGTGGTCGATCACCGCGGTCATGCCGGTATTGGTGCTGCGCAGCATCGGGCGGCCGGTTTCCAGCGCCCGCGCCTGCGACAGCTGCAGGTGCTGGCTCATGGCATTGCTCTTGCCGAACCAGGCCAGGTTGCTGACGTTGGCCAGGATGCTGGCGTCGGCGGCCGGGCCGATCAGTTCCTCGCCGAAGCCGTCTTCGTAGCAGACATTGAAGGCAATGCGCTGGCCGGCAATCGCCAGCGGTGCTTGCCGCTCGCCGCCGGGGGTGAAGCCGGACAGCGGCATGTGCATGAACTGGTAGATCCAGCTGGTCAGCGCCGGCAGCGGGATGAATTCGCCGAACGGCACCAGGTGGTTCTTGGCGTAGTACGGCTGCTGCGGCTGGTTCAGCGCCACTACCGCGTTGAGATAGCCGCGGCCGTCCGGCGTGCGCCGCGGCAGGCCGGTGACCAGCGCGCTGTTTTTCAGCGCGGCGGCGGAGTTGATCATGGTCAGGTAGCCGGAGGGCATGTCCTCCAGAAACACCGGCAGCGCGGTTTCCGGCAGCAGCAGCAGCTGGGCCGGCGGCGCCTGCACCACCATGCGGTAGTAGGTGGCGAGGGTGAATTCGAAGGTGGCCGGATCCCATTTCAGCGACTGCGGGATATTGCCCTGCAGCAGCGCCACCGTCAGCGGCGCGCCGCTGTTCTGTGTCCACTGCTGTTGCTTGAACTGGTTGCCGCCCACCCACAGCGCCAGCAGCAGCAGTGCGGCCGCCAGTTGGCCGCGGCGTGGCAGCTGCCACAGCAGCAACAGCAACGCGGCGCTGAGCGCCACCGCGAACGTCACCAGGTGGATGCCGCCCAGCGGCGCGTAACCGGCCAGCGGGCTTTCGGTGATCTGGCTGTAGCCGGCGGCGCCCCAGGGGAAGCCGGTCAGCATCCAGCTGCGCAGCCATTCGCTCAGCGTCCAGGCGGCGGCAAACAGCAGGCCGCGCAGCAGCGGCTGGCTGTGCATGCGCACGCTGAGGTGGCAGGCCAGCGCCGGGTACAGCGCCAGGTAGGCGGGCAGCAGCACGGTCATGCCGCCGGCCAGCGGCGACGGCATGCCGGCGATGTCGTGCAGGCTGATGTAGATCCAGTAGAACTGGCCGCAGTAGGCGCTGAGCCCCCACAGCCAGGCGCTGGCAAACGCACGTTGCGGCCAACGTTGTACCAGCCACAGCAGCAGTGCCATGCACAGCGGCATCAGGAAGAACAGGCGATACGGTGCGTAGGCCAGCACCGTGGCGGTGCCGCTGAGCAGTGTCAGCAGCAGCCAGGCAAGTTGTTGCAGCATGCTTAGTCCTGCGACGGGCCGCGGCGCTCCACCAGCAGCGCCTGCAGGCGGCGGCTGTCGGCGCGGATCACGGTGAAGTGCCAGCCGTCCAGCTGCAGCCCTTCGCCGCGCACCGGCACGTAGCCCAGGTTGGCGGTGACCAGGCCGCCGATGGTGTCCACCTCGTCGTCCGGCAGCGCGCATTCGAAGAAGTCGTTGAAGTCTTCCACCGTGGTGGTGGCCAGCACACGGAAGCGGCCGCCGCGTACCGGCACGATGTTTTCTTCCGATTCGATCAGGTCGTGCTCGTCGTCGATGTCGCCGACGATTTCTTCCAGCACGTCCTCGATGGTCACCAGGCCGGACACGCCGCCGTATTCATCCACCGCGATCGCCATATGCGTCTTGGTGGCGCGGAACTCGCGCAGCAGGCTGTCCACGCGCTTGCTTTCCGGCACGAACACCACCGGGCGCAGCATGGCCTTGAGGTTGAAGTCCTGCGGCGCCAGGAAGTAGCGCAGCAGGTCCTTGGTCAGCAGGATGCCCTTGACGTCGTCCTTGTCGTCGCCGATCACCGGAAAGCGCGAATGGCCGAGCTCGATCACCCGCGGCAGCAGGCTGGCCATCGGATCGTCCAGGCTGATCACGTCCATCTGGCTGCGCTGCACCATGATTTCGCGCACCGTGCGCTCCGAGAACGACAGCACGCCCTCGATCATCGCCAGCGCCTCGGCGTCCAGCAGGTTGCGCTCGAAGGCGGCGTGCAGCTGCGCTTTCAGCTCCTCGCGGTCTTCCGGCTCGTGGGTAAAACGGTTCAGCAGGCGCTCGAACCAGTTCGGCGCGGGTTTACTGGAATCTTCCATGATGGCGATGGGTCAGGCCTTTTCGGCGGCGTAAGGGTCGGCATAGCCTAACTTGGCGAGGATGGCGCTTTCAAGCGCTTCCATCGCCTCGGCTTCGTCGTCGGCTTCGTGGTCGAAGCCTTGCAGGTGCAACATGCCGTGCACGGTGAGGTGGGCGTAGTGCGCCTCCAGTGTCTTGCCCTGCTCGGCGGCTTCGCGTGCTACCACCGGCGCGCAGAATACCAGATCGCCGAACAGCGGCAGGCCGGTCACGCTGTCGCCCTCGTTCAGGGCGAAGCTCAGCACATTGGTGGCGTAGTCCTTGCTGCGGTAGTCGCGGTTCAGCGCGCGGCCTTCCGCTTCGTCCACCACCACTAGCGAGATCTGTGCCCGCTGCACACCGCTTTGCAGCGCGGTCTGGCACCAGCGGCGCCACAGTTTGCCGTCCGGCAGCGGCTGCTCTTGTTCCAGGCGGTCTTCCAGGCTCAGTTCCAGCCGTGCGGCCAACCTTTGCAGTAGGGGATTACGTTTGGCTTGTTTCATTGTCGTACTTGCTTTGATATCGGTCGTAGGCGTCGACGATCTTCTGCACCAGTGGATGGCGCACCACGTCTTCGCTGTTGAAGTGATGGAAATGGATGCCGCGCACGTCCTGCAGGATGCGCTCGACTTCCACCAGCCCGCTCTTCTGGTGGCGGGCCAGGTCGATCTGCGTCACGTCGCCGGTGATCACCGCCTTGGAGCCGAAACCGATGCGGGTGAGGAACATCTTCATCTGCTCCGGCGTGGTGTTCTGCGCCTCGTCCAGGATGATGAAGGCGTTGTTCAGCGTGCGGCCGCGCATATAGGCCAGCGGTGCGATCTCGATCAGGTTCTTCTCGAACAGCCGCGCCACCTTGTCGAAGCCCATCAGGTCGTATAGCGCGTCGTACAGCGGGCGCAGGTACGGGTCCACCTTCTGCGCCAGGTCGCCGGGCAGGAAGCCCAGCTTCTCGCCGGCCTCCACCGCCGGGCGCACCAGCACGATGCGCTTCACCGCCTCGCGCTCCATGGCGTCCACCGCACAGGCCACCGCCAGGTAGGTCTTGCCGGTACCGGCCGGGCCGATGCCGAAGGTGACGTCGTGGGCGAAGATCTGCTTGATGTAGCTGCTCTGGCGCGGGGTGCGGCCTTTCAGGTCGCGGCGGCGGGTGGCCAGCGGCGGCGTGTCGTCATCCTGCGGGTTGTCCTGGCGTGCTTCCACCAGCCCCAGCTGGATGTCGCGCACGTTCAGCTCGCGCTTTTCCGCCAGGCTGTAGAAGCGCTGCAGCAGCAGCAGCGCGCGGGTGGCCTGGGTGCCACGGATGCTGAACTGCTCGGCGCGGCGCTGGATGCTGACATCCAGCCCGGTTTCGATCTGCTTGAGGTTCTCGTCCAGTGGGCCGCAGAGGCGGGCCAGACGTTCGTTGTCCACCGGGGTGAACTGGTAGTTGCAGCTGTGTTGGTCGCTCATGGCGTCTTGAGGGAGGCTTCCGGGCAGTGTTTCTGTTGCTGCCATTGTCGTAGGCGGGACTGGTATTGTTCAAGCGCCGCGATTTCCTGCTCCGGGCGGCGCAGCTGGCCCATCGGCAGCGGAATCGACAGCCCGATACTGCCGTGGCTGCCGATGCTGCTGCCCAGGCCGATGTTCATCTGCACGTCGGGGTTGGCCGCCTGCAGCTGGCGCAGGCGCGCCTCGCTGCGCTGCTGCTGGCGTGCCAGGCCGGCGCAATCCAGCGTCGCCGGATCGCTGGCGATAAAGCCGTCATCGTCGGCGGCGCTGGCACAGCCGGCCAGCAGGCCGGCGACGAGAAGAGGGTGCAGCAGGCGTTTCATGCCGGCTCCCGGCCTGGACGGCCTCATGCCGTCTCGCTGATCAGCACCTCGCCGCCCAGCGAATGCGGGAAGGCTTCGGTGATGACCACGTCGACGAGCTGGTTGATCAGGCGCGGCTGGCCATAGAAGTTCACCACGCGGTTGTTGGCGGTGCGGCCGGCCAGCATGTTCGGGTCTTTCTTGGAGATAGCCTGCACCAGCACGCGCTGTACGCTGCCCACCATGCTCTGGTTGATCTCGAAGCCGCGGGCCTCGATCACCTCGTTAAGCAGCTCCAGCCGGCGCACCTTCTCGCTGTGCGGGGTGTCGTCCACCAGGTTGGCCGCCGGAGTGCCCGGGCGCGGGCTGTAGATGAACACATAGCTGAAGTCGAACGCCAGATCCTGCACCAGTTTCAGCGTCTGCTCGAAGTCGGCCTCGCTCTCGCCGGGAAAGCCGACGATGAAGTCGGACGACAGGCACAGCTCCGGGCGCAGCGCGCGCAGCTTGCGGATGATGGACTTGTATTCCAGCGCGGTGTAGCCGCGCTTCATCGCGCTCAGCACGCGGTCGCAGCCGCTCTGCACCGGCAGGTGCAGGTGCGACACCAGTTTCGGCAGCTTGCCGTAGCAGTCGATGATGCGCTGGCTGAATTCGCGCGGGTGGCTGGTGGTGAAGCGCAGGCGCTCCACACCGGGAATCTCGTGCACGTACTCCAGCAGCATGGCGAAGTCGGCGATGTCGCCATCGGCCATCACGCCGCGGTAGGCGTTGACGTTCTGCCCCAGCAGGGTGATCTCCTTCACCCCCTGCGCGGTGAGGCCGGCGATCTCGGTGAGCACGTCCTCGAACGGGCGCGACACTTCCTCGCCGCGGGTGTATGGCACCACGCAGAACGAGCAGTACTTGGAACAGCCTTCCATGATCGACACCGCGGCGGCGCTGCCTTCCACCTTGGCCGGCGGGATGTGGTCGAACTTCTCGATCTCGGGGAAGGAGATGTCCACCTGCGCGCTGCCGCTGTCCTGGCGGTTCTTGATCAGCTCCGGCAGGCGGTGCAGGGTCTGCGGGCCGAACACCACGTCCACGTACGGCGCGCGCTTGACGATGGTGTCGCCTTCCTGCGACGCCACGCAGCCGCCGACGCCGATGATCAGCTCCGGGCGCGCCTCTTTCAGCGGGCGGATGCGGCCCAGGTCGGAAAACACTTTTTCCTGCGCTTTTTCGCGCACGCTGCAGGTGTTGAACAGGATAACGTCGGCGTCTTCCGGGTTATCGGTCTTGATCATGCCTTCGCTGCTGCCCAGCACGTCCACCATCTTGTCCGAGTCGTACTCGTTCATCTGGCAGCCGAATGTCTTGATGTAAACCTTTTTCATGCCTGCTTTTGTCTGCGAATAAACCGGGCAGGCGGGGCCTGCCGCAAAAAGAAAGGCCAGCGTTGGCCGCACCGCTCTTTACGGGGAGGCGGGCTTTTTCGCTGGCAAATGAATGTGTTGCGCGCGAGTTTATCACAGCGCCGGGCTGGTCGCAGTGGCGCCGCCACGGCGCAGCGCCAGTTTGAACACGAAGGGATTGAGCAGGATGGACAGGATGGCGCCGGCCATGATCAGCGCGTGGCCGCGGCTGGACAGCAGTTCCAGCTGCAGCCCCAGCCCGGCGAGGATGAAGGAGAACTCGCCGATCTGCGCCAGGCTGGCGGCGATCAGCCAGCGGTCTGCGCGCGGCTGGCGCAGCGCCGCCATCAGCCACCATGCGGCCAACCCCTTGCCGACGATGATGATCGCCACGGTGGCCAGCACCGCCGGCAGGTCGTCCAGCAGTACGCGCGGGTCGAACAGCATGCCGGCGGCGACGAAGAACAGCACCGCGAACGCATCGCGCAGCGGCATCGCCTCCTCGGCGGCGCGGTGGCTGAACGGCGAGCCGGCCAGCACGGTGCCGGCGAAGAAGGCGCCCAGCGCGAACGACACCTCGAACAGTGCGCTGGCGCCGTAGGCCACGCCCAGCGCGGTGGCCAGCACCCCGAGGCGGAACATCTCGCGGCTGCCGGTGTAGACGATCTTTTCCAGCATCCACGGAATCACCTTCTGCCCCACCAGCATCATCACCGCCACGAAGGCCGCCACCTTGCCCAGCGTCAGCAGGATGGCCTGCAGCGAATCGTCAAGGTTGGCCGCATCGTTGCCAGCGATGGCCGGGATCAGTACCAGCGCCAGAATGGTGGCGATGTCCTCGGTCACCAGCCAGCCCACCGCCACCTTGCCGGCCGGGGTTTCCAGCCGCGCGTGCTCCTCCAGCGACTTGAGCAGCACCACGGTGCTGGCCACCGACAGCGCCATGCCGAACAGCAGGCCCTCGGCCAGCGGCCAGTTAAGCAGGGTGGCCAGGCCGCAGCCCAGCGCAATCGCCACCGCGATCTGCGCGATGGCGCCGGGCAGGGCGATGCGCCGCACCGCCAGCAGGTCGCCGATGGAAAAATGCAGGCCGACGCCGAACATCAGCAGGATCACGCCCAGCTCGGCCAGCTCGGACGCCAGGTGGCCGTTAGCGACGAAGCCCGGGGTGAACGGGCCGATGATGATGCCGGCGGCCAGGTAGCCCAGTAGCGGCGGCAGGCGCAGTTTCAGTGCCACGGCGCCGAGGGCGAAGGCCGCTACCAGGGCCGCGACAAGGGTGGTGATGAGCGGTGTTGCGTGCATGATGCCTCCCTGTTTTCGTTTATTGGAATACGAGGTTGGCCGCCGGGCAGAGTTCCTGGCCGGCATGCAAAATGGCAGGAATCGGCTGCCGGCGCGCTCAGCCGGCCTGGCTGAGCTGGCTGATGAAGCGGTTGAACAGCTCGGAGTGGTTGGCCACGCCCAGTTTGGCGTACATATTGCGGCGGTGCACCTTGACGGTTTCCGGCGAGATCGCCAGCTGCTGGGCAATGGCCTTGCTGGACAGGCCGCGCAGTGTCAGGCGGGCAATTTCGGCTTCGCGCTCCGACAGGCAATCGCGGCCGAACTGCTCCAGCATCGGCGCCAGCTGGTCGGCCAGGCCGGTGCGCGGGCTGGCCGGCGCTGTTGCCTGCAACTGCCAGTGGCGCTTCATGGCGGCCAGCACCCAGTCCTGCACCACTCGCAGCCGCCCCAGCTCTGCGGGGGTGAACGCGCGGCTGCCGCCCAGCGACAGCGACAGCACCTGGCTGTCGTTCAGGCGCAGCAGGTACTGCACTTCATCCTGGCCGACTTCCTGGCTGTGGTAGTCCAGGTAATAGGTACTCTGGCGGAACTGGTCGGGGGCGATGTCCGGCAGGTGGTGCAGGCCATCGGCAAACGGTTCGCACGCCAGCTGGTAGAACGGGTCCAGCAAGTACAGGCCCTGGCAGTACAGCGGCATGGGCGAGGCTAGCGTGGTGCCAAAGCTGCATTCTTCCAGGATCAGCGGCGCTTGCTGGGCGTGGAAACACACCGCCAGCGCGTTGTCGCACGGCACGATGCGCTGCAGCTGCAATGCCAGGCTGCGCCAGAAACGCGAACTGCCCAGCTGCTCGAACAGCAGCGCCAGGCCGTGATGCAGCGGCAGCTCTTTCAATAAGCCTTCCATGCCAGTAACCCCTGAGAGTTAACCCGTGTTGGTAATTGGGCCGCCGGGATGCGCTGCCTACACTGGGCGCACAGATCGGCTAAGAAGGGTCTGAATACAACAGGAGAAAGAGATCGTGTCAAACCAAACCAGCAGCAGCGGACTGCGGCGGTCACTCAGTGTCACCGACGTCGTCATGATTACGGTGTCCGGCGTGACACCGGCCAGTTCCATCTTCGTGATTGCACCGTTTGCCATTCATGCCGCCGGCACCGGGGCTTTTCTGTCTTTCGTGCTGGCGGCCGTGCTGGCGGTGACCTACGCCCTCTGTTATGCCGAACTGGGCGCGGCCCACCCTAACGCCGGCGGCGAGTACGTCATCTTCCGGCGCCTGTTCGGCCGGCTGGCCGGCTTGCAGATGTATCTGTTCGTGCTGTGCATGCTGCTGTTCATCCCGGCAGTGCTGGCCACCGGTGCCGCCGCCTATCTCAATTCCGCCTTGGGCACGCAGTTCGACAGCGCCGCTGTGGCGCTGGGGGTAGTGGTGCTGTGCTACGCGATCGGCATCCTGGATATCAAGCTGAATGCGCTGGTGACCGGGCTGTTTCTGGGGGTGGAGGTGCTGGTGCTGGCGCTGATCGCCTGGCTGGGCTTTGGCCAGCCGCACCAGCCGGTATCGCTGCTGCTGCAGCCGGTAATGGCCGACAGCAACGGGGTGCTGACTGCGGTGTCGGCGCCGGTGATCGCGGCGGTGATCGGCAGCGCCATGTTCTCCTACAACGGTTTTGGCGGCGCCATCTACCTGGCGGAGGATATGCATGAGCGGCACCAGGGCGGGCGGGCGATGGCGCGGGCGGTATTGCTCAGCCTGGGCATCGTGGTGCTGGTGGAATTGCTGCCGATGACGGCGCTGCTGCTGGGCGCGCCCTCGCTGCAGGAGCTGGCCCGCCAGCCCGACCCGATCAGCTATGTGGTGAGCAGCCTCGGTTCACCGCTGCTGGCACGGGTGGTGAGTGCCGGCATTTTCCTGTCGGTGTTCAACGCCATCATCGCCATCGTGCTGCAGAGCAGTCGCTTCCTGTTTGCCAGTGGCCGCGACGGCATGTGGCCGGGGCGGGTGAATGCGGCGCTGGTGCGGCTGCATCCGCGTTTTGGCACGCCGTGGATCGCCACCCTGCTGTTCGCAGTGCCTTCGGCGCTGCTGACCTTCAATTCCAGCCTGGCGGAACTGACCTCCTTCACGGTCATCATGATCCTGATCTCCTATCTGGCGATGGGGGTGGCGGCACTGTGCAGCCGCCGTCGTACGGATATCGATCACCCTTACACCATGCCGTGGTGGCCGCTGCCGGCGCTGCTGGCGATTGCCGGCACGGTATACACCCTGTGGGCGATCCTGCTGGATGCACCGCTGCGCGACTTCCTGATCGTGGCGGCCATCATCGTCGGCGGGCTGTTGCTCGACCGGCTGCAAGGCAAGAACCCGCAACTGGCCACTTCGGCGCAATAGGAAAGCAAAGCAAGATGAAAAAACGTGCAACAGAACTGGGGATCCGCATTGGCCAGGGCACGCCCGGGCCGCTGAATGCCATTACCGATGTGCCGGGCGTACGGGTGGGGCATGCCTCGGTGCGCAAGGAGCTGGAGCATGGCCGCCGCGCCTGCACCGGTGTGACCGTGATCGAGCCGCGCCCCGGCGCCGCCCGGCTGGCGCCGTGCTTTGCCGGCGTACATGTGCTCAACGGCAACGGCGATGCCACCGGCCTGGAGTGGATACGCGAGGCCGGCATGCTGACTACGCCGATCGCCATCACCAACACCCACAGCGTCGGCGTGGTGCGCGACAGCCTGATCCGGCAGGAGCGGCAGCAGTTGGCCGCAGGCGACGCGGTGTACTGGACCATGCCGGTGGTGATGGAAACTTTCGACGGTCTGCTCAACGACATCAACGGCTTCCACGTCGAGGCAGAGCACGTCGCCGAGGCGCAGGCGGCGGTACACGGCGGCTTGCCGGCAGAAGGCAATGTTGGCGGCGGCAGCGGCATGATCTGCCACGAGTTCAAGGGCGGCATCGGTACCGCCTCGCGTCGGCTGGCCGGCGCGCAGGGCGGCTGGACGGTGGGCGCGCTGGTGCAGGCCAACCACGGCAAGCGCGGCTCGCTGCTGGTGCAGGGCTACCAGGTTGGCCGCATGCTGGGCGATGATGTCATTCCGTCGCCGTTCAGCCAGCGGCGGCTGCCGCAGCCGGGCATGGGCTCCATCGTGGTGGTGCTGGCCACCGACGCGCCGCTGTTGCCGGAGCAGTGCCGCCGGCTGGCGCAACGCGCCTCGCTGGGCATCGCCCGCACCGGCGGCGGCACCGAGGACTCCAGTGGCGATATCTTCCTGGCCTTTGCCACCGGCAATCAGCAGTTGCCGGTGGCCGACTACGCGCAGCAGGGGGCGTTTACTCAGCAGGTAGAGATGGTGCGGCCGGATCACATCTCGCCGTTGTTCGAGGCCGCGGCCGAGGCAGTGGAAGAGGCGATCATCAACGCGCTGCTGGCGGCGGAAGATGTCGCCGGTAACGGCGGCCACCAGGCCAGGGCATTGCCGCATGATGCCTTGCTGGTGGCGCTGCGCGAGCTGGGCTGGCGCGCCGCGTAGACGATGCCACCGGGAAGGCGCCTGCGGGCGGCCGGCCCGGGGGGATAAAAAAAGCCAGCTGGTTAAGCTGGCTTTTTTTTTGCGGCAGGCTGGTGTGGCATGCTGCTGGCAGCGGCTTGGCTGCAGATATCCCGGCCGATGCTGGCCAACCGACGTGGCCGGAATGCAAAAAAGCCAGCTCGATGAGCTGGCTTTTTTAACTGGTGGCGAATCAGGGACTCGAACCCCGGACCTGCGGATTATGATTCCGTCGCTCTAACCAACTGAGCTAATTCGCCGTGAGACGTTGCCAAGGCACTGTCCCGGTAAACTGTGGTGGCGAATCAGGGACTCGAACCCCGGACCTGCGGATTATGATTCCGTCGCTCTAACCAACTGAGCTAATTCGCCACATTTCGATGCGTTGGCATCGAGGTTGCGAACTATACGCAGCCGATTCCGGGGTGTCAACTATTTCTGCAGAGTACCGGCCGATGGTCTATGGCACACGTTTACAGCGTGTAGCAGCGGTCGCCGTGGCTGAAGCCCAGCCAGTCGATTCCCACCTGTTTGCCAAAGCCGATCACCTTGAAGGTTTCGCCCATTTCCTGTGGTGACAGCAGCCGCTGCGCCGCCTTGGCCACCGGCAGGTAGTCCTTGATGTTGGCTGCATCCAGGTGCGACAGCAGGCCGGTGATGCCGGCATTGACCAGGAACTGCGCCTGGCTGGTGTAGCCGATCAGCTCCAGCCCGGCGTCGATGCCGGCCTGCGCCACGGCGCTGAAATCCACATGCGTGGTGAGGTCCATCAGCCCCGGCAGGTAGAACGGGTCGTGCAGCGTGTGGTGGCGGTAGTGGCCGAGCAGGGTGCCCATGCTGCGCTCCGGGTGGTAGTACTCGCCGGCGCTGTGGCCGTAGTCGATCATCAGCATGGCGCCGCGGCTCAGCACCCCGGCCAGGGTGCGGATGAAGGCGCGATTGGCCAGGCTGATCTCGCTGACGTAGTCCGGAATCTGCGGCAGCAGGCTGTCCGCCAGCGCCTTGAGCTGCGGCTCGGCAATCTCGCGGTCTGCATAGGCCAGCGCGCCGTCGCGCACGGTGACGCCGCGCTGCTGCAGCTGCTTGTCGGCATTGCGCAGCACCAGCTCCACCGGCATGGCGTCCAGCACTTCGTTGCCCAGCAGGATGCCGTCCACGCTGTCCGGCAGCGCCGGCAGCCAGCGCACCTTGGCGGCCAACGTTGGCGGCAGGGTGGCGATGGTTTCGCGCTGGCGTTCGATCAAGTCCGGCGACAGGTCGACGATGCTGTAGCTGGCCGGCGCGCAGCCCAGTTCCTGCAGCGCCAGCAGCAGGTCGGCGGCCAGGCGGCCGCTGCCGGCGCCGAATTCCACGATGTGGCCGGCGGTCTGCGGCAGCAGTTCGGCCAGCTGGCGCGCCAGGCACTGCGCGAACAGCGGGGTGAGCTCCGGTGCGGTGATGAAGTCGCCGGCCTCGCCGAACTTGCGGCTGCCGGCGGTGTAGTAGCCGAGGCCCGGCGCGTACAGCGCCAGCTCCATATAGCGCGAGAACGGCATCCAGCCGTCGCGGGCGGCAATTTCGGCGGCGATGGTGCGGGCCAGGGTCTGGCTGACAGCCAGCGCGTCGGCGGAAGCTTCGGGCAGGGACATGGTAAAAACTCGCAGGGCGGAACGCGCGGCCATTTTCTGGCGCGGGTTCGCGTTAAAATGGCGGGAATTGTCGCTAATCGGCGCGTTGTCGCCAAGCAGAGAGCAAGGGGAATGTGCATGCAGGCGGAAGTTCATGACAAGGTGGTGCTGATTACCGGCGCGGCCAAGCGGGTGGGCGCGGGCATTGCGCGCCATCTGCATGGCCGTGGCGCGCGGCTGGTGTTGCACTACCGCGGCTCGCGCCAGGCGGCGGAAACGTTGGCCGCAGAGCTGAACGCCGCCCGTCCCGGCTCGGCGGTGCTGCTGCAGGCCGATCTGCTGGACACCGCGGCGCTGCCGCGGCTGGTGGACGACGCCCATGCCGCCTTCGGCCGCCTCGACGGCCTGGTCAACAACGCCTCCAGCTTCTACCCCACCGAAATCGGCGCCATCCGCGAGCAGGACTGGTTCGATCTGCTGGGCAGCAATCTCAAGGCGCCGCTGTTTCTGGCACAGGCGGCGGCCAGCTACCTGGCGGCCAGCCGCGGCGCCATCGTCGGCATCGTCGATATCCATGCCGAGCGGCCGATGAAGCGCCACCTGGTGTACAGCCTGGCCAAGGCCGGCCACGCGCAGCTGATCCGCAGCCTGGCGGTGGAGCTGGCGCCGCTGGTGCGCGTCAACGGCGTGTCGCCGGGGGTGAATTTGTGGCCGGAAAGCGACCTGTCGTTCGATGCCGGCGAGCGCGCGGCGATCGAGGCGTCGATTCCGCTGGCGCGCGCCGGCCAGCCGGAAGACATCGCCCGCGCGGTGGCCTTCCTGCTGTTCGATACCGACTACGTCAACGGCCAGATCCTGGCGGTGGACGGCGGCCGCAGCGTGGTGCTGTAGCCGTGCGCTGGCCGCCGCCTGCGGCCAACCTTTGCTGCCCTGCAAAAAATTGGCCGCCGCATGGCAAAAACCGTCGTGATCGGACTAAAATAGCCGGTTTTTCAATTTCTTAGCCGTACCCCATGTCCGAACAACTCCGCGACGCCGACACGAAGGCCAAAAAGGCCAGCTTCGAAGGCAACAAACTCAGCAAGCGCCTGCGTCACCATGTAGGCGACGCCATCAACGACTTCAACATGATCGAAGAGGGCGACCGCGTGATGGTGTGCCTCTCCGGCGGCAAGGACAGCTACACCCTGCTGGACATCCTGCTGGGGCTGCAGAAGTCGGCGCCGATCAATTTCTCCATCGTGGCGGTGAACCTGGACCAGAAACAGCCGGGCTTCCCCGAGCACGTGCTGCCGCAGTACCTGCAATCCATCGGCGTGGAATACCGCATCGTCGAGGAAGACACCTACAGCATCGTCAAGCGCCTGGTGCCGGAAGGCAAGACCACCTGCAGCCTGTGCTCGCGCCTGCGCCGCGGCATCCTGTACCGCGTAGCCGACGAGCTGGGCGCCACCAAGATCGCGCTGGGCCACCACCGCGACGACATCCTGCACACCTTCTTCCTCAACATGTTCTACGGCGGCAAGCTCAAGGCCATGCCGCCCAAGCTGGTGTCCGACGACGGTAAGCACATGGTGATCCGCCCGCTGGCCTACTGCCGCGAGAAGGACATCGAGCGCTACGCCACGTTACGCGAGTTCCCCATCATCCCGTGTAACCTGTGCGGCTCGCAGCCCAACCTGCAGCGCCAGGTGGTGAAGGAGATGGTCAACGACTGGGACAAGCGCTTCCCGGGTCGGGTGGAGAGCATGTTCCGCGCCATGCAGAACGTGGTGCCGTCACACCTGGCCGATACCGGCCTGTTCGACTTTGCTGGCCTGCAGACCGGCGATGCCCCGTTCGAGGGCGGCGATACCGCCTTCGACAAGGAAGAATTCCGCGACCCGGTGGCGCTGGCCGAGGATGACGAGGATGCGCCGCCGGCCGCCGCGCCGCGCCGCACCATCAGCATCCTGGATTCGCGCCCCAAGGCTGGAGACAGCTGTGGCGCATAGAGCCCTGCACCCGTTCCGCCGCCGCGTGCGCAAGGGGGTGGATGCCATGCCGGAGGTGGAAATCTCCGAGGCCGACAACATCCGCTCGCTGCACCTGGGCTCGGAAACCATCCAGAGTTCGATGAACCTGGACGAGCCGGCCGACCTGGTGCTGTCCTACAGCCGCGCGATGATGGCCTTCCTGCTGTGGCAGGACGACCCGCGCCACATCCTGCAGATCGGCCTTGGCGGCGGCTCGTTCGCGCGCTGGATCGACGAATACCTGCCGGACGCGGTGAGTGTGGCGGTGGACATCAACCCGCAGGTGATCGCGGTGGCGCGCTCCTTCTTCCAGCTGCCGGAAGAGGGCGACTTCTTCGAGATCATCGAGGCCGACGGCGCCGAGTACGTGAAGGTGTTCCGCGAGTCCACCGACGTGATCCTGGTGGACGGCTTCGACGGGCTGCAGATCGTCGACGAGCTGACCACCGAGGCGTTTTTCGAGGACTGCCACCGCGCGCTGACCCCGAACGGCGTGTTCGTCACCAACTGGTGGAGCGGCGACAAGCGCTACCAGCAGTTCGTGGAGCGGCTGCTGGCGGTGTTCGAAGGCCGCGTGCTGGAACTGCCGGCGGTCAGCCACGGCAATATGGCGGTGATGGCGTTCAAGCAGACCCCGTCGCCGCTGGGCTGGGAGGCGCTGGAAAGCAAGGCCGACGAACTGGAAGGCCGCTTCGGCCTGGAGTTCTGCGACTTTGTCAGCCGCATGAAGGATGTGAATCTGCACAGTAATAACCGCCTGCTGCTGTGACGGCAGCGCGCGACAAGCTGGCCGCCACGTGCGGCCAACGGTTTTTTGGCCTGTGGTCATGACGACAGGCTGACAGGTTGGCCGCAGGCCGGCCAAGCAAGGAATCAGGCGATGATCAGTTACCAAACCATTACCGACCGCAAGCTGCGCTTCGCGCTGGTCGGCTGCGGCCGCATTGCGGCCAACCATTTCGGCGCCATCGAGCAGCACGCCGCGCGTTGCGAGCTGGTGGACGTGTGCGATACCGATCCGGCGGCACTGGCTGCCGCGGTAACGCGCAGCGGCGCCCGCGGGCATGCAAGCTTGCGCGAGCTGTTGGCCAGCAGCGATGCCGACGTGGTGATCCTCACCACCCCGTCCGGGCTGCATCCGCAGCAAGCCATCGACTGCTTTGCCGCCGGCTTCCATGTGATGACCGAGAAGCCGATGGCTACCCGCTGGCACGACGGCGTGGCGATGGTGAGGGCCGCCGACCAGGCCGGCAAGCGCCTGTTCGTGGTGAAGCAGAACCGCCGCAACGCCACCCTGCAGCTGCTCAAGCGCGCGGTGCAGGAAAAACGCTTCGGCCGCATCTACATGGTGAACATCAACGTGTTCTGGACCCGGCCGCAGTCCTACTACGACCAGGCCGACTGGCGCGGCACCTGGGAATACGACGGCGGCGCCTTCATGAACCAGGCCAGCCACTACGTCGACCTGATCGACTGGCTGATCGGCCCGGTGGAAAGCATGCAGGCCTACACCGCCACGCTGGAGCGCGACATCGAGGTGGAAGACAGCGGCGTGGTCAGCCTGCGCTGGCGCTCCGGTGCGCTGGGCAGCATGAACGTCACCATGCTCACCTACCCGAAAAACCTGGAAGGCTCGATCACCATCCTCGGCGAGAAGGGCAGCGTGCGCGTCGGCGGCATGGCGGTGAACGAGATCCAGCACTGGGAGTTCGCCGAGCCGCACGCGATGGACGCCGAGATCCAGGGCGCCAGCTACGCCACCACCAGCGTGTACGGCTTCGGCCACCCGCTGTACTACGACAACGTGATCCAGGTGATGCGCGGCGAGGCGGAGCCGGAGACCGACGGCCGCGAGGGCCTGAAGTCGCTGGAGCTGCTGATCGGCATGTATCTGTCCGCCCGCGACGGCAAGCGCATCAGCCTGCCGCTGGAGTACTGAGCATGGCCGCCTACACCGTACATCCCACCGCCATCGTCGATGACGGCGCCGTGATCGGCGACGACAGCCGTGTCTGGCACTGGGGGCATATCTGCGGCGGCGCGCGCATCGGTGCGCGCTGTTCGTTTGGCCAGAACGTGTTCGTCGGCAACGACGTGATCATCGGCGACAACGTCAAGGTGCAGAACAATGTGTCGATCTACGACGCGGTGACGCTGGAAGACGACGTGTTCTGCGGCCCGTCGATGGTGTTCACCAACGTCAACAACCCGCGCAGCCACATCAACCGCAAGAGCGAATACCGCCGCACGGTGGTGAAGCGCGGTGCCAGCATCGGTGCCAATGCCACCGTGGTCTGCGGCCACGAAATCGGCGAGTACGCCTTCATCGGCGCCGGCGCGGTGGTGACCCGCGACGTCAAGCCGTACGCGCTGATGGTCGGCACCCCGGCGCGGCGCATCGGCTGGATGTGCCAGTGCGGCGAGCGGCTGCCGGACAGCATCGGCGAGCACGGCTGCGGCGTCTGCGGCCAACGTTACGACATCGGCGGCAACCACTGCGCGCCGCTCAACTGAATCCCGCGGCCAAGCCTGGCCGCATGCACCGGAAAGTCCGCGATGAGCATCCAGTTCATTGACCTGAAAGCGCAGTACCAGCATCTGAAGGCCGACATCGACGCCCGCATCCACGCGGTGCTGGACCACGGCCAGTACATCATGGGGCCGGAGGTGAAAGAGGTTGAGGCGCAGCTGGCGGCCTACACCGGCGCCAAGCATGCCATCGGCGTCTGTGACGGCACCAAGGCGCTGCTGATCGCGCTGATGGCGCTGGGTGTGCAGGCCGGCGACGAGGTGATCACCACCCCGTTCACCTTCATCGCCACCGGCGAGATGATCGCGCTGCTGGGCGCCAAGCCGGTGTTCGTCGACATCGACCCGCTGAGCTACAACCTCGACCCGGCGCTGCTGGAAGCGGCGATCACCCCGCGCACCAAGGCGATCATGCCGGTGAGCCTGTATGGCCAGTGTGCCGACTTTGACGCCATCAACGCCATCGCCGAGAAGCACGGCCTGCCGGTGATCGAGGACGGCGCGCAGAGCTTCGGCGCCAGCCAGCACGGCAAGCGCTCCGGCAACCTGTGCACCATCGGCACCACCAGCTTCTTCCCGTCCAAGCCGCTGGGCTGCTACGGCGACGGCGGCGCGGTGTTCACCAACGACGACGAGCTGGCGAAGAAAATGCGCGAAATCCGCATCCATGGCCAGGATCGCCGCTACCACCACCCGGTGATCGGCCTCAACGGCCGGCTGGATACCATCCAGGCCGCGGTACTGCTGGCCAAGCTGCCGAGCTTCCCGGCCGAGGTGGCGGCGCGCGAACGCATCGGGGCGCGCTACAGCGCACTGCTGGCGGAAGTGGCGCGGGTGCCGGTGATTGCCGCCGGCAACAGCCATGTCTACGCGCAGTACACCATCGAGGTGGCGCAGCGCGAGGCGGTGCAGCAGGCGCTGCAGGAAATGGGCATTCCCACCGCGGTGCACTACCCGATTCCGCTGCATCTGCAGCCGGCGTTCGCCCACCTGGGGCTGGGCGAGGGCAGCTTCCCGCTGGCCGAGGCCGCCGGCAAGCGGGTGATGAGCCTGCCGATGCACCCGTTCCTGGATGACGCCACCCAGGATGCCATCGTCGCCGCGGTGAAGAAGGCGCTGGCCTAAGTGGCATTGCTGGCGTTCAAGTACCTGCTCTTGGCGGCGCTGGTGCTGCTGGTGTCGGCGCTGGCCAAGCGTAGCGACCAGCTGGGCGCACTGCTGGCCTCGCTGCGGCTGGAACAGCAGCCGGACAGCAAGAGCGGCAACCACGGCTGCCATACCTGCTGGTACGTGCTGCCGACGCTCCTGCTGTTCCCGTGGTTGCTGGCGCGGCTGGGGTTCTGGCCGGTGCTGGGCGCCAGCGCGCTGTTGGGCATGCCGCTGTTCGCCGCCTTTGCCTGGCTGCTGCGCCCGTCCAGGATCCGGCTGCCATGAGGTTGGCCGCGCTCCGGCAACGGCTCGCCGCCGGCGGCTTCGCCCGCAATGTCGCCACCCTGGCCAGCGGCGCGGCACTGGCGCAGGCGCTGCCGCTGCTGTTCGCGCCCTTGCTGACCCGGCTGTACACCCCGGCCGATTTCGGCCTGCTGGCGGTATTCGTCGCCTGGCTGTCCAACCTGGCGGTGATCGCCACCGCCCGTTTCGACATGGCGGTGGTACTGCCGAAAACCGATGAGGAAGCGGCGCGGCTGATGCGGCTGGCGCTGCTGATCAACACCGCCTTGCTGCTGCTGTGCCTGCTGTTGTTCTGGCCGTGGCACCAGGCCATCGCCACCTTGCTGCAGGCGCCGGCGCTGGCGCCGTGGCTGCCGCTGCTGCCGCTGGGCGTGTGGCTGGCCGGCGGCGTGGCGGCGTGGACGGCGTGGAACAACCGCCGGCGCCGTTATGCGGCCAACGCCCAGGGCCGGGTGGCCCAATCGCTGGGCGTGTCCATACTGCAAGTGGCGGCCGGCTGGTCCGGCCTCGCCGCCGGCGGCCTGATCGTGTCGCAACTGCTGGGGCAGGCGCTGGCGCTGCTGGCGCTGCTGCGCGGCGATCTGGCGGCGCGCTTTGCCTTTTTGCGCGGCCATCAGCGCCAGGCGCTGCTGGCGGTGGCGCGCCGCTACCGCGAGTTCCCGCTGGTGAATACCCCGCATGCCTTCGTGGTGGCGTTTCAGGATTCGCTGATGCTGGCCATGCTCAGCGCGCTGTCCGGCGCCGGCATCGTCGGCCAGTATGCGCTGGTGCTGCGCGTGCTCAAGCTGCCGGCGGCGCTGGTGGGGCAGGCGGTGGCGCAGGTGGTGTTTCGCGATCTGGCCGAAGCCGCCGCCAGCGGCCGCGCGCTGTCCGGCCTGCTCAAGCGCGCGCTGCTGATCCTGGCGGCACTGTCCGTGCTGCCGTTCGGCGTGCTGGCAGTGTGGGGCGGGCCGCTGTTCGCGCTGGTGTTCGGCCCGGCCTGGCATGGCGCCGGGCAGATCGCCGCGCTGCTGGCGCCGTATTTCGCCGCCGCCTTCATCGCCGGGCCGGCGTTCATGGTGCCGATGGTGATCGGCCGCCAGCGCGCCTCGTTCGTGTTCGTACTGCTCGGCGTGCTGGTGAATCTGGCGGCCTTTGCCGCCGTGTACCTGGCCAGCCGCGATGCCATGCAGGCGTTCGCGCTGATGTCGGTGGTGATGACAGTCTATTTTGCGGCCTACGTGGCGTGGGTGTTCCGCCTGCTGGGCCGTCGGGAAGGGGCACATGCTTAATCGACTGCTGCTGCTGCTGTGGCGCGGCTGGCTGCAACTGCGCGGCGCAAGGTTGGCCGCATCGGCGCGGGTGAACCCGTCGGTCAAGGTGCGGCCGGCGGCCTTGCAACTGGGCGCGCACGCTCGCCTGTACTGGGGCGGCGACGTACTCAGCCACGGCGGCGGCCGCCTGCAGCTGGGCGCGCACAGCCACCTGGCGCCGTATCACTACTGTCTGCTCGGCGCCAACACGCTGCGCTTGGGCGAGCACGTCGCCGTCGGCCCGCGCTGCATGTTCTTCTGCCACAGCAACGGCATTCCGGCCGATGCGCCGGCGACGCCGTTCAGCGACTGCCATGTCGATGCCGACATCAGCGTCGGCAACAATGTGTTCATCGGTGCCGGCTGCATTGTGCTGCCTGGCGCCAGCATCGGCGACAACGTGGTGGTGGCCGCCGGCAGCGTGGTCAAGGGCGCGCTGGACAGCGGCTGGCTGTATGCCGGCCAACCGGCCAGAAAGGTGAAACCGTTGTGCTGACCGCCAATTCGCTGACCCTGGGCCGTTTGCTGCTGGCGCTGCCCGGCATGCTGGCCGGCCGCCGTTACCAGCGCCGCGCGCTGAGCCGCGAACTGGCCGCCTTGCTGCAGGTGGACGACAGCCGCATCGTGCTGTACGACAGCGGCCGCGCCGCCTTCGCCGCGCTGTTGCAGCTGCACGGCGTGGGGCCGGGCGACGAGGTGATCGTGCCGGCGTTCACCTGCGTGGTGGTACCTAACCAGGTGCCGCCCAGCGGCGCCACGCTGCGTTTCGTCGACATCCAGCGCGGCAGCCTGGGCTACGACTGGCAGATGCTGGACATCGCCATCCGCCGCCACACCCGCGTGGTGGTGGTGCCGCACAACTTCGGCATCGCCTGCGAAGTGCCGACCTGGCTGCGCGAGAAGCACCGCCAGGTGCGCTTCGTCGACGACGCCGCCCACGGCTTCGCCTCGCGCTGCGCCGGCCAGTGGCTGGGCAGCTACCACGACGGCGCCTTCTTCAGTTTCGAATACTCCAAGAACCTCACCGGCGGCATCGGCGGCTTTGCGTTGCTGCCGGCCGGCGACTACCTGCCGCAGCCGGCGCTGCCGGAGGTGAGCTGCGCCGACCAGTGGCGGCTGCTGGCCACGCTGAAGGCGCATCTGCTGTCTGCCCGCTGGCCGCTGCTTGGCCGCATCGCCATGGCGCTGCTGCGGCGGCTGCGGCTGATCTACCGCTCCGGCGACCACGAGGTGCTGGACGGCGCGCCGCATCCGGCGCGCGAGCTGCCGCTGCTGTCGGCGGTATTGATCCGCGCGCAGCTGGCGCGGCTGCCGGCCACGCTGGCGCACAAGCAGCAGCTGGCGGCGCGCTACCGCGCCATGCTGGACACGCTGCCGGACATCGCCCAGTGGCAGGCGCCGGCGGACACCCACTGGGTGCGCTACCCGTTCGCGCTGCCGTTCCCGGTGGTGGACAAGGCCAGGCTGGCGCGCGAGCTGACCGCCGTCAGCGGCCTGGCCATCGGCGTGTGGTTCGACGACGTGATCCACCCGGCCGGCTCCTTCCGCCACGGCTACCAGCCGCGCAGCGCGCCGCATGCCGAGGCGCTGGCCGCCAGCGTGTTCAACCTGCCGCTCAACATCAATCTGGCGGTGGACGACGCGCTGGCGCACAAGCTGCAGCGCCTGCAGCAGGCGCTGGCGCAGCTGCTGCGCCAGCAGAAGGAATCCGCATGAAACTGCTGCTGATCGGCTCCGCCTCGGTGCATACCTTCCGCTACCTGGCCGGCATCGCGCCGCACGTGGACGAGGTGCACCTCATCAGCAGCGGCCCGCTGCCGGCGCGCTACCATGCGGCCAACCTTGGCCGCGTGCTGCAGGTGGATTTCAGCCTGCGTGCCTTGCGCACCGCCGGCAAGATTGCCGCGCTGATCGACGAACTGCAGCCGGACATGGTGCACGTGCACCAGGCCAACAGCGTGGCCTGGCACGCCCGCCGCGCGCTGCAGGGCCGCAACATTCCGTGGCTGCTCACCACCTGGGGTTCGGACGTGCTGCTGCTGCCGCAGCAGAACCGGCTGCTGAAGAATATGGTGGCGGCCAACCTGGCGGCGGCCAGCGCGGTGAGCAGCGACTCGCTGCACATGGCGGCGGTGTGCCGCCAGCTGGCGCCGCTGCGGCGCATGCACGTGCTCAACTTCGGCATGGATGCGCTGCCGGAGCAGCCGGACATCGCCGCCAAGCCGCTGAACGTGCTGTCCTGCCGCCTGCACAAGCCGCTGTACCGCATCGACGCCATCGTGCGTGCCTGGGCTGTGGTGGAGGCCGATCCGGCGCTGGCCGGCTGGTCGCTGACCGTGGCCGCCAGCGGCAGCGAAACCGACGCGCTGCTGCAACTGGCGCGCGAACTCAACTTGCAGCGCATCCAGTTCAGCGGCTTCGTCACCCCGGACGTGCTGGCCGGGCTGTACCGCGACGCGCGGGTGTTCGTCAGCGTGCCGCAGAGCGACGCCACCAGCATCAGCCTGCTGGAAGCGATGGGCCACGGCTGCCTGCCGCTGCTGTCCAACCTGCCGGCCAACCTGGAATGGGTGCTGGACGGTGTCAACGGCGCCATCGTCGAGGATGTGGGCCGGCTGGGCGAGGCCATGAAAGCGCAGCTGCGGCATGCGGCCAACGATGCGCAGCTGGCCGAGGCGGTGGCGCTGAACCGCCGGCTGGTGCAAGAGAAGGGGCTGCAGCAGACCAATATGGCGCGCTTTGCCGCCATCTACCATGAATTGCTGGCGCGCCGCGGCGACCCCGCTGCGCACGGAAGCAGGAAAGCCTAGCCATGAAAATCGCCCATCTCAGCAGCGCCCACCCGCGCCACGACATCCGCATCTTTGTGAAGGAGTGCGCCAGCCTGGCCGCCGCCGGCCACGAGGTGCACCTGATCGTTGCCGACGGCAACGGCGACGAGATCAACCGCGGCGTGCGGCTGCATGATGTCGGCGCCAAGAGCGGCGGCCGGCTGGCGCGCATGACCGGCACCGTGAAGCGGGTGTACGACAAGGCGCTGGCACTGCAGCCGGAGGTGGTGCATTTCCACGACCCGGAGCTGATCCCCGCCGCGCTGCGGCTGCAGCAGGCCGGCATCAAGGTGGTGTACGACGTGCACGAGGACGTGCCGCGCCAGGTGCTGGCCAAGCACTGGATTCCCGGCCTGGCGCGGCCATGGGTGTCGCGCGGGGTGGAGACGCTGGAGGACTACGCCGCGCGCCGCTTCGATGCCATCGTTGCCGCCACGCCGGTGATCCGCCAGCGCTTCGAGCGCGCCGGCGCCCGCCACGCGGTGGACGTGTGCAACTACCCGATCCTGGCCGAGCTGGTGCGCGATACGCCGTGGGCCAGCCGCCGCAACGAGGTGTGCTACCTCGGCGGCATCAGCCGTACCCGCGGCATCGAACCGATCATCGCCGCGCTGCCGGACACCGACACCCGCCTCAACCTGGCCGGCATCTGGAGCGAGCCGGCGTTGAAAGCCGCGCTGCAGCGCGAAGCCGGCTGGAGCCGCGTCAACGACCTGGGCGTGCTGGACCGTGCCGGCGTGGCGGCGGTGCTGGCGCAGAGCAAGGTCGGGCTGGTGACGCTGCTGCCGACGCCGAGCTACGTGGAATCGCTGCCGATCAAGCTGTTCGAATACATGGCCGCCGGCCTGCCGGTGATCGCCAGCGATTTCCCGCTGTGGCGCGACATCGTCGAGGATGCCGGCTGCGGCCTGCTGGTGGATCCGCAGGACCCGCGCGCCATCGCCGACGCCATCGCCGCGCTGCTGGCCGACGATGCCCGCGCCCAGGCGATGGGCGACGCCGGCAAGCGCGCGGTACTGGCCAAGTACAGCTGGGCGGCCGAGGCCGACAAGCTGCTGGCGCTGTACCAGCAGTTGGCCGCATGAGGCGCCGCGCCCGATGAGCACCTCCCATCGCCGTCCGCACCGCCTGCTGCCGCTGCACATGCTGCTGGTGCGGCCGCGGCTGCTGTCGTCCGGGCTGTGCGGCCTGCTGGTGGCGCTGCTGGCACAGGCGCAGAGCCTGCTGCCGATGCGCGGCAGCACCGCCTTCATGCTGGGCTGGAACGCCGGCGCCGTGCTGTACCTGCTGCTGGCGGCGCACATGATGGCCGGCGCCAGCGAAGCACACATCCGCAGCCGCGCGCTGCGCGAGGACGTGGGCCAGCGCAGCATCCTGACGCTGGTGGTGTGCACCGCCATCACCTGCCTGCTGGCCATCGTGCTGGAGCTGTCGGCGGCGCGCCAGTTGCACGGCGCGGTGCGGCTGGGGCATGTGGCACTGGTGGCGCTGGTGGCGCTGACGCTGCTGACGTCCTGGCTGTTCACCCAGACCATGTTCGCGCTGCACTACGCGCATGCCTACTTCGTGGGCCAGGCGCGCGGCGAGGCGCCGGCGCTGCAGTTTCCCGGCAGCGACACGCCGGATTACGGCGATTTTTTCTATTTTTCCGCGGTGATCGGCACTTCGGGACAGACGGCGGACGTGAGCCTGGCCAGCCGCCACATGCGGCGCATCGGCAGCGTGCACTGCATCCTGTCCTTCCTGTTCAACACCACGGTGGTGGCTTTGATGATCAACTTGCTGGCCGGGCTGTTCTAGACCTCACGATCTGCCGCGCGCTGGTTTGCCAGAGCGTAAACCGCGGCAACACCCGGCCGGCTGGCCTTGCGGCCAACCCTGACGAAAGTTTTACGTGCGCATTCTCTACATCAACCACTACGCCGGCAGCCCCCAGCACGGCATGGAATTCCGCCCCTACTACCTGGCCCGCGAATGGGTAAAGGCCGGGCACGAGGTGCACATGCTGGCGGCGGACTACTCGCACCTGCGCCAGCACAACCCGCAACTGAGCAGCAACTACGCCGACCAGGACATCGACGGCATCTGCTACACCTGGTGCAAGACGCCCAAATATGAGGGCAACGGCCTGAAGCGGGTGATCAATATCTTCCGCTTCCTGGGGCGGGTGATGGGCCTGTCCGGGCGCTACCTCAAGCAATGGCGGCCGGACGTGGTGATTGCGTCCTCCACCTACCCGCTGGACACCATCCCGGCGGCCTTCATCGCCGGCAAGACCGGGGCGAAGCTGGTGTACGAGGTGCATGATCTGTGGCCGCTGACCCCGGTGGAAGTGGGCGGCATGAGCCCGAAGCACCCGTTCATCCGCCTGCTGCAGTGGGCGGAAGACTTCGGCTATCGCAAGGCCGATACCGTGGTGTCGATGCTGCCGTGCGCGAAGGACTACATGCTGGCGCATGGCATGGCGCCGGAAAAATACCTGGTGATTCCCAACGGCGTGGACGTGGCGGAGTGGCAGGGCGCCAGCGAGCCGCTGCCGGCCGAGCACCGCATGCGCCTGGCGCAGCTTAAGGCCGACAGGCGCTTTATCGTCGGTTATGCCGGCGGCCATGGGCTGGCCAATGCGCTGGATTTCCTGCTGCAGGCGGCCAGCCAACTGCCGGCGGAGGGCAATGTGCACCTGGTGCTGGTGGGCGACGGCCCGGACAAGGCGGCGCTGGTGGCGCAGGCGCAGCAACTGGGGCTGGCCAACGTCAGCTTCCTGCCGGCGATTCCCAAGCGCGCGGTGCCGGCCTTCCTTGCCGAGTGCGATGCGCTGTACATCGGCTGGCGCAAGCTGCCCATCTACCGCTTCGGTATCAACCCCAACAAGCTGTTCGACTACCTGATGGCCGGCAAGCCGGTGCTGCATTCGGTGGCGGCCGGCAATGACATGGTGGCGGAGGCGAGCGCCGGCATCAGCGTGGGCGCGGAAGATCCGGCGGCGATTGCCGACGGCCTGCAACGCATGGCGACGCTTAGTGGCAACGAGCGCGGCCGCATGGGCGCCGCCGGCAAGGCTTACGTGCTGGCCAAGCACGATTACGCGGTGCTGGCGCGGCGCTTTTTGCAGGGCATTCGCTAAGCGTGCGGCCAACGTTGGCCGCAGCAGACAAGGACAGGCATGAGCCAGCAACAACACATCCGCTTCGACTTCGCCGACGGCCTGCGCGGCCTGGCCATGCTGGCCGTGGTGCTGTTCCACTACACGCAGATCTTCTGGCAGCGCCGCGACCGCATCGCCGAGGTGATGCACCTGCCGCCGCTGGATGGCTACCACGGCGCCTCCTTCGTGCTGCCGTTCAACCTCGGCGCGCTGGGGGTGGGGCTGTTCCTGCTGATTTCCGGGCTGCTGATTCCGCTGTCGCTCACTCGCATGGGCGCGGCGCGCTTCGCGGTGTCGCGGCTGTTCCGCATCTACCCCACCTACTGGGCCGGCCTGGCGCTGACGCTGGCGGCGCTGTGGCTGGCCTCGCTGCTGCCGGGCGGCACCTTCGACGTCACCCGTGCCGATGTGCTGGGCCATGCCAGCATCGCCTTCCAGGACTGGCTGGGCGGCCGCAACATCGACCCGGTGATGTGGACGCTGAAAGTGGAGCTGTGGTTCTACGCCATGCTCGGCAGTGCCTTCGCGCTGACCGGCCGGCGCATCAAGTGGGCGATCTGGCTGCTGCTGCCGCTGGTGGTGTGGCTGACGCGCTATGCCGGGGTGAACGATTTCCAGACCATCGTCTGCTACTTCCCGCTGATGTTTGCCGGCTGCTGGCTGTACTTCTACCGTAGCGGCCAGGCCGGCCGGCTGGAAACGGTACTGCACTTTGCCATCATGCTGGCGCTGTTCATGTGGGTTACCGGCTGGGAGTCGCCGCAGCTGTATGCCAGCTACGGCATCGGCGTGGCGCTGTTCGTCGCCGGCGCGCTGTGGCCGCGGCTGGTGGCGGCGCCGCTGCTGACGCGGGTGGCGGGTGTCAGCTACGCCTGGTATGTCTGCCACTCGGTGGCCGGTTACGCCATCCTGTTCGCGCTGGCACAATACGGCACCCCGTGGTGGCTGATGGTGGCCATCGCGCTGGCGGCCACCTGGTATATGGCGCTGGCGATCAATAGATTTGTCGAACTGCCGACGCAGAAAATCGGCAAGCGGCTGGCGGACAAGCTGAAGTGAGGCGGCCAAGGTTGGCCGCAGGCAGGATGCCGCTGCGCGGCGATGGTTTTGCTGGCCGCTTTCGCGCGGCGGACGAGGTACTTTCTTTTGCGTCGCCAAAAGAAAGTACCCAAAGAAAAGGCGCCCCGGGCTGCTCGAAACCCCGGCTGGCAACGCAGCGCCAAGGCGCCGCCGAACTCGCTGCGCTCGGACATGCGGTGGCTTGTACCCTTGGCGCGTACGGTTTGTCCGGCGCGTGGCTGACGGGACGAGTGCGTCGCAGACGTTGCGGCCAACGTTGGCCGCATGATGGTGGCAAGGTTTGCGAAGTCAACCTACAGGTAGATGCTTTGACTATGGAATTTAAATGCTACTAGGGGAAAGCTTTGATTTTTCTTGGGGTGCTAGAAGATGGTTCTAATTGGCCTGATGTGGTTTCTGCCATTGCGTCAATAGTTTCAGTAGTTGTCGCCTTTGTGTCATTTAAAGTGGCAAACTCTGCAAAGTATATATCGAGGATGCAATTAAGAGTTTCATTGTTTTCGGATCGGGCTAAAGTTTTTCGGGCTGTTTTAGATTTTAATGATTGGGTTCGACATAAAAATCTTTTCTTGTCCTTTGATAAGGACTCTCCTGATGATTTTTTGATCAGCATTGATGATGCTAGGCTGTTAGATGAAATACGGATTGAAGTTTTTCACCTTAGCTTCGTTTTTGGAATGGATTTGGGAGGCCGTGTAAACGACTGGATGGAAGAGTCAATTCGTGGACTTAAAAGACGAAGTAGAAAAGCAGGTTATGTCGCTCAAAGTGAGGCCGGAAGTAGCGCTGATCAAATCGATTATGTGGAGTTCAGAATTGAATGTGAGAGGCACTCTGAGATTCTGCTAGGAGAGATGAAAAAGATGCTAGTGGTCGAAGAAGTTGATAGTGCCGAGAATCAGCTTTCTAAATGTAAAAAATTTATTATACAAGTGATGAAAAAATGACCCAACAAAAATTCCTCCCCTTCGCCCTGCCGGACATCGGTGAAGACGAAATCAACGAAGTAGTCGACGCGCTGCGTTCCGGCTGGGTAACCACCGGCCCCAAGACCAAACAGTTCGAGGCCGATTTCGCCGCCTTCATCGGCGACGGCGTGGAGGCGATTGCCGTCAACTCCGCCACCGCCGGTCTGCACCTGGCGCTGGAAGCGGTGGGCGTGGGCGAGGGTGACGAGGTGATCGTGCCCAGCTACACCTTTACCGCCACCGCCGAGGTGGTGCGCTACCTCGGCGCGCACCCGGTGATCGTGGATGTGGACCCGGCCACCTTCAACATCCGCCCGCAGGCGATTCGTGCCGCCATCACGGCGAAGACCAAGGCAATCATGCCGGTGCATTTCGCCGGCCTCGCCTGCGACATGGACGAGATCATCGCCATTGCCCGCGAGCACGGGTTGAAGATCGTCGAAGACGCCGCCCACGCCATGCCTACCTGGTACAAGGGCAAGCTGGTCGGCACGCTGGATTCCGATGTGACGGTGTTCAGCTTCTACGCCAACAAGACCATGACTACCGGCGAGGGCGGCATGGTGGTGTCGAAAAACAAGGACATCATCGCGAGATGTAAAGTCATGCGCCTGCACGGCATCAGCCGCGATGCCTTCGACCGCTACACCTCCAAGACCCCGGCCTGGTACTACGAGGTGATCGCCCCCGGCTACAAGTACAACATGCCGGATACCGCCGCGGCGATGGGCATCCACCAGCTGAAGAAGATCAATGCCTTCCTGACCAAACGCGAAACCTTGGCCGCACGCTTCGATGCCGAGCTGGCCGACCTGCCGCTGATCCTGCCGGCGCGCCCGACGGAGGCCGGCAGCAACCACGCCTGGCATTTGTACCCGGTGCGCCTCAAACCGGAAGCCGGCATCAGCCGCGACGATTTCATCGTGCGAATGGCCGAGCTGGGCATCGGCTGCTCGGTGCACTTCATCCCGCTGCATCGCCAGCCGGTATGGCGTGACGGCTACGGCCTCAAGCGCGAGGATTTCCCGGTGGCCGATGCGGCGTTCGAAGCCGAGGTGACGCTGCCGCTGTACACCCGCATGAGCGAAGACGACCAGAGCCGCGTGATTGCCGCGGTGCGCCAGCTGCTGGGCAAGTGATGAGCGACAAGCCAGAAAACAGCCTGCATGTTGATACGCTGCGGCCAACGTTGGCCGCACGCCACGGCTCGCCCTTGCTCAAGCGCCTGTTCGATCTGGTCGCCGTGCTGGGTGGGCTGGCGCTGCTGTGGCCGCTGCTGCTGCTGATCGGGCTGTGGGTGAAGCTGGATTCGCCCGGCCCGGTGTTCTTCCGCCAGCTGCGGGTAGGGCGCGGCGGCCGGCTGTTCCGCATCCACAAGTTCCGCACCATGCGCATCAATGCCGAGGCCGCCGGCCAGCTGACGGTGGGCGCGGACAGCCGTGTCACCCGCGCTGGCCACATCTTGCGCAAGAGCAAGCTCGATGAACTGCCGCAGCTGCTGGACGTGCTGTTCGGCGACATGAGCCTGGTGGGCCCGCGCCCGGAAGTGCCCAAGTACGTGGCCTGCTACCCGGACAATGTGCGCGACATCGTGCTGTCGGTGCGCCCCGGCATTACCGACTGGGCGTCGATCCGCATGATCGACGAGAACCAGATTCTGGCCAGGGCTGCCGACCCGGAGCGTGCCTACATCGAGCAGGTGTTGCCGGAAAAGCTCGGCTATTACCTGCGCTATGCGCAAAGCTACAGCCTGGCCGGCGATGTGCAGATCATCCTCGCCACCTTGCTGAAGATCATTACCCGCTGAAGGGATGCCATGAGCCGACCGGAACAGACTTACCGCGGCAGCTGCCACTGCGGCGCGGTGCAGTTCGAGGTCCGCAGCGATTTTCCCGAGCTGACCATGTGCGACTGCTCGCTGTGCCGCAAGAAGAACGCGCTGATGGTGAAGGTGCACGAGAGCAAGTTCCGCCTGCTGGCCGGCGCGGAACAGCTGGCGGAGTACCAGTTTCATACCCATACCGCGCGGCATTTCTTCTGCAAGGTGTGTGGCATCTACCCGTTCCACCGCAAGCGCGTGACGCCGGATAATTTCGGCATCAACGTGCACTGCCTGGACGACTTCGACCCGAGCGGCATCCCGCTGCGCCAGGCCATCGGCGCCGCGATGCCCTGAGCCGTGGTCGAACCTATTACAAGAGCTGACATGCTGGAAAAACTGTTTGCCTTCTCGCGCCATCACAAGATGGCGTTGTTGATGCTGCTGGATGCGCTGCTGCTGCCGCTGGCGATGTGGAGCGCGGTGCTGCTGCGCCTGGGCGGCAACTGGGATCCGAAGCTGGACCCGTATCTGTGGATCTTCGCGGTGCCGCCGCTGTGGGTGCTGCCGATCTTCATCAAGCTGGGGCTGTACCGCGCGGTGCTGAAATTCCTCGACGACCGCATCGTCTATACCGTGTTCGTCGGCGTGTCGCTATCGGTGCTGCTGCTGATGGCGGTGATCCTGATGGCCGGCATCGGGCCGTTCCCGCGCACCGCCATCATCATCTTCTGGGTGTTCGCCATGGCCTATATCGGCGGCAGCCGCTTCCTGCTGCGCGGCGTAGTGCGCCGCATCGACGCGCTGGACGCGCCGCGGCGCCCGGTGCTGATCTACGGCGCCGGTCGTGCCGGCCTGCAGCTGATGGTGGCATTGCAGGAGGGGCGAGAATACCGGCCGCTGGCCTTTGTCGACGACAACCCGCAGCTGTGGGGCCGCACCTACCGCGGGCTGATGGTGCACGACCCGCAAACGTTGGCCGCATTGCTGGCCGATACCGGCGCCGAGCTGATCCTGCTGGCGATGCCGTCGGCCAGCCGCGGCCGCCACCGCCAGATCCTAGAGCAGCTGGAAGCCCTGCACGTGCCGATCAAGCGCCTGCCGGGCATGGCCGACCTGGTGTCCGGCGAGGTGCGGGTGGACGAGCTGCGCGAGGTGGAGATCGACGACCTGCTGGGTCGCGACCCGGTGCCGCCGCGCGGCGAGCTGCTGGCGGCCAATATCCGTGGCAAGGTGGTGATGGTCACCGGCGCCGGCGGCTCCATCGGTGCCGAGCTGTGCCGCCAGATCGTCAAGCAGCAGCCGGCGCGCATCGTGCTGTTCGAGCTGACCGAATTCGCGCTGTACAGCATCGACCAGGAACTGGCGCGGCTGGCGCCGGCGGTGGAACGGCTGCCGCTGCTGGGCACGGTGACCGACCGCGCGCGGCTCACCTCGGTGATGCGGGTGTTCGGCGTGCAGACGGTGTACCACGCCGCCGCCTACAAGCACGTGCCGATGGTGGAGCACAACCCGGTGGCCGGCATCGTCAACAATGCCTTCGGCACCGACAGCTGCGCGGCGGCGGCGGAAGCCGCCGGGGTGGCCACTTTCGTGCTGATTTCCACCGACAAGGCGGTGCGGCCAACCAATGTGATGGGTGCCAGCAAGCGGCTGGCGGAGCTGACGCTGCAGGCGCGACACGCGCGCGGCAGTGCCACCCGCTTCGTGATGGTGCGCTTCGGCAACGTGCTGGGCAGCTCCGGCTCGGTGGTGCCGCTGTTCAAGCGCCAGATCGCCGCCGGCGGCCCGGTAACGCTCACCCACCCGGACATCACCCGCTATTTCATGACCATTCCCGAGGCGGCGCAGCTGGTGATCCAGGCCGGCGCGATGGGGCAGGGTGGCGATGTGTTCGTGCTGGACATGGGCGAGCCGGTGAAGATCATCGACCTGGCGCGGCGCATGGTGCACCTGTCCGGGCTGGAGGTGCGCGACGAGCAGCATCCGCACGGCGATATCGAGATCCGCTGCACCGGGCTGCGCCCGGGCGAGAAGCTGTACGAGGAGCTGTTGATCGGCGACGGCGTGCTGGCCACCGACCACCCGCGCATCATGCGGGCGCAGGAATACCACCTGCCGGCGGCGGAGCTGGACGGCCACCTGGCGGCGCTGAGCAGCGCCTGCGCGGCGCTGGACGCAGCGCAGGCGTTTGCGCTGCTGCAGGGCGTGGTGCATGAATTCCAGGCCGCCGCGGCTACCGCCGACTGGGTGAGCCAGGCCGCGCCGCGCTGACACGCTGCGGCATCCACGCCACACCCCGCCCCATGCCGGCGGGGTTTTTTGTGGCAATAGGGAAAACGGAGGGCTGGCAAGCGCAGCGTTTTCTGTTCTAATCCCAGCCCTTCACGACGGAAAGCAGCAGCTGTCCGCGATGAAGGCCGGTCCCCGCCGGCATGCAGGCCTCGCAGAAGGCCGAAGATAATTAAGACTTCGCACTACAAAGGAGGTTTTTCAGTGATGACAGCACAGGGAAACCACCGTGAAAATCAACCGACTTACCGCAATGATCCTGGCCGCGATGCTGCTGGGCATTGTCGCTGGCTACGGCTGGCGTGAAACCGCTGCCAGCCCGGAGGCCATCAACGCCTTCGCTGACCAGCTTTCCATCCTTACCGATATCTTCCTGCGCCTGATCAAGATGATCATCGCGCCGCTGGTGTTCTCCACCCTGGTGGTGGGCATCGCGCGCATGGGCGACTCCGCTACCGTTGGCCGCATCGGCGCCAAAACCATGGGCTGGTTCCTGACCGCGTCCTTCGTGTCGCTGTCGCTGGGCCTGGTCATGGTGAACCTGCTCAAGCCGGGCGTGGGCCTGGGCCTGCCGCTGCCGGACGTAGCCGCCAGCTCCGGCATCGAGAAGGGCGCGCTGACGCTGAAGGACTTCATCGGCCACCTGATTCCCAAGAGCGTGTTCGACGCGCTGGCCAAGAACGAGATCCTCGCCATCGTGGTGTTCTCGCTGTTCTTCGGCACCGCCGCCTCCGCGGTGGGCGACAAGGCCAAGGGCCTGATCGACGCCATCGACGCGGTGGCGCACATCATGCTGAAAGTCACCGGCTACGTGATGAACTTCGCGCCGTTCGCGGTGTTCGCGGCGATTGCCAGCATGGTGGCCAAGGAAGGCCTCGGCATCCTGTCCACCTACGGCAGCTTCATGGGCCAGTTCTACCTGACGCTGGGCATGCTGTGGGCGTGCCTGCTGCTGATGGGCAGCCTGTTCCTCAAGCGCCGCGTGTTCGAACTGCTGGTTGCCGTGCGCGAGCCGGCGCTGCTGGCGTTCTCCACCGCCAGCTCCGAGGCCGCCTACCCGAAGACCCTGGACCGCCTGAAGCGCTTCGGTTGCAGTGATCGCATCGCCAGCTTCGTGCTGCCGATGGGCTACTCGTTCAACCTCGACGGTTCGATGATCTACTGCACTTTCGCCAGCATCTTCATTGCTCAGGCCTACGGTATCCAGCTGTCGCTGTCGCAGGAAATCACCATGATGCTGATCCTGATGGTGACCTCCAAGGGCATGGCCGGCGTGCCGCGCGCCTCGCTGGTGGTGATCGCCGCCACCCTGGCGCAGTTCAATATTCCGGAAGCCGGCCTGCTGCTGCTGCTGGGCGTGGATCATTTCCTGGACATGGGCCGCTCCGCCACCAACGTGCTGGGCAACGCCATTGCCGCCAGCGTGGTGGCCAAGACCGAGAACGCGCTGGGCGCCGCCCAGCCGGAGCTGGACGAAGACGACGACATCGACCCGGAACCGCGCCAGGACGTGGAACCGGCGTTCGCTAAGCAGCAGGCCTGATTGCCGCTGCCATGTTGCACATGCGCTTTGGCGGAACGCCCGGAGGGACCGGGCTTCCGCCCTGCGCAGACCAAGCCGCCTCCGGGCGGCTTTTTTGCGTCTGCCGCCGTGTCCGGCGTGCTGCGGCCAACCTTGCTGGGCGGAATCAAGGGCAGGAGGGCGCGGGCTGGTGTAGCATGCGGCCAACTTGTGCCGGAGCACCTGATGGATACCCGCTGGCTGGAAGACTTTCTGCTGTTGGCCGAAACCGGCAGCTTTACCCGCTCGGCCGAGCTGCGCCACCTGACGCAGCCGGCGTTCTCGCGCCGCATCAAGTCGCTGGAAAGCTGGCTGGGCGCCGACCTGATCGACCGCACCACCTGGCCGACGCAGCTGACGCCGGCCGGCGAGCTGCTGCGCGACAAGGCGCGGCTGCTGGTGGGCGAGCTGTCCAGCGCCCGCAGCCAGGTGCGCGCGCTGCAAGCGGCCGACGCCGCCACGCTGACGCTGGCGGTGCCGCACACGCTGTCGTTCGGCTTCGTGCCGCGCTGGCTGGCGGAGGAGCACGAGGCGGTCAGCGACATTTCCTGGCGCCTGCTGGCACATAACGTGCACGATGCGGTGGTGGCGCTGGCGGAAGGCCATGCCGACCTGATGCTGTGCTACCACCACCCGCGCCACCCGGTGGAGCTGCCGGCCGAGCGCTACCAGGCGCTGGTGCTGGGCAGCGAGACGCTACGGCCGTTCACCCGTCAGCTGGCGGACGGCACCGCGGAATGGCAGCTGCCGGGCGAGGAGCGGCTGCCGATTCCGTTCCTGGCCTACGGCCCGAATGCCTACTTCCACCGCATGGTGGAGCTGATCTTGGAACGCGCCGCCACCCCGGCGGCGTTGCAGCGCTGCTTCGAAACCGATATGGCGGAGGGCCTGAAGGCGATGGTGCTGGAAGGGCACGGCATGGCCTTCCTGCCGCACAGCGCGGTGCAGCGCGAGCTGGCCGCCGGGCAGCTGGCGCTGGCCGGCGACGACGACTGGGCGCTGCAGATGGAGATCCGCGTCTACCGCGACGCGCGCCGCGAGCTGCCGGCGCTGGATGCGTTGTGGCAGCGGCTGGCGCAGCGCTACCCGGCGGTGTAGCGCTGCCGGCTGCGGCGGGTCCGTGCCGCATTGATTGCCGATGGCCGCGTAATGCGGCCATTTTGCTGCGCGCCGCGGCGCGCTGGCGGCATCATGCAAATCGCGCATGGGGCGATCGGCATTCGGAATTGGCGGCCTGCTGGCGGCCGGGGCTACAGTGCGCAGCAGCCAACCGCAAAGCAGAACACACATCATGACGACCCGCCTGGAACACGACCTGCTCGGCGACCGCGAGGTGCCGGCCCATGTTTACTGGGGTGTGCATACCCTGCGCGCCATCGAGAACTTCCCCATCACCGGCCAGACCATCGCCAGCTACGGCGACCTGATCCGCGCGCTGGCGGTGATCAAGCAGGCGGCGGCACAGGCCAACCACCAGCTGGGGCTGCTGAGCGACCATCACAAGGACGCCATCGTGCTGGCCTGCGAGGAGATCCGCGCCGGCAAGCTGCATGAGCAGTTCGTGGTCGACGTGATCCAGGGCGGTGCCGGCACCTCCACCAATATGAATGCCAACGAGGTGATCGCCAACCGCGCGCTGGAGCTGCTGGGTCACGGCAAGGGCGAATACCAGCACCTGCACCCCAACGAGCACGTCAACATGGGGCAGAGCACCAACGACGTGTACCCCACCGCGCTGCGGCTGGCCACCTTCTGGGGCGTGCAGCGCCTGCTGGCAGCGATGGCGCGGCTGCGCGATGCCTTCGACGACAAGGCCGATGAATTCGCCGAGGTGCTGAAGATGGGCCGCACCCAGCTGCAGGACGCGGTGCCGATGACGCTGGGGCAGGAGTTCCGCACCTACGCGGTGATGCTGGGTGAGGACGAGCAGCGGCTGTACGAGGCCAGCGCTCTGATGCTGGAAATCAACCTGGGCGCCACCGCCATCGGCACCGGCATCACCGCCCACCCGGACTACACCCCGCTGGTGTGCGACAAGCTGTCGGCGCTCACCGGCCTGGCGCTGGAAACCGCGCCCAACCTGATCGAGGCCACCCAGGATTGCGGCGCCTTCGTGCAGCTGTCCGGCGTGCTCAAGCGCGTGGCGGTGAAGCTGTCCAAGAGCTGCAACGACCTGCGCCTGCTGTCGTCCGGCCCGCGCGCCGGCCTCGGCGAAATCAACCTGCCGGCGCGGCAGGCGGGTTCCTCCATCATGCCGGGCAAGGTCAACCCGGTGATTCCGGAAGTGGTGACCCAGGTGGCCTACGAGGTGATCGGCAACGACATGACGGTGACCATGGCGGCGGAAGCCGGCCAGCTGCAGCTCAATGCCTTCGAGCCGGTGATTGCCTACAGCCTGTTCCGCAGCGTCAGCCACCTGGCCAATGCCTGCGACACCCTGCGCGACAACTGCGTGGTCGGCATCACTGCCAATGTCGACTTCCTGCGCGACAGCGTGCACCGCTCGGTAGGGCTGGTGACCGCGCTCAACCCCTACATCGGCTATGCCGCCGCCACCGAAGTGGCGACGGAGGCCCACCAGACCGGCGGCAGCGTCTACGACATCGTGCTGCGCCGCGGTCTGCTCACCCAGAAGCAGCTGGATACCGTGCTGCAGCCGGCGGCGCTGACCAGCCCGCGCTGGGTGGAACTCTGAGTTTGTCCCCCTCCTTGTAGTGTGAAGAAAGAAGGGTTGGCCGCAACGTCGCAGGGCGTTGCGGCATTTTTTTTGTGTCTGTTAGGCTGGTAGCGGTTTTCGGGGGGAGAAGTCATGGACAAGCTCGCATGCCGGCTGGCCGGCCCGGCGGATGTGGCCACCATCCGCACACTGTTGCAGGCGGCATTCGGCCCGCTGCTTGGCGTGGTATCCAGCCGGCCGACGGCACTGGATGAGGACGCGGTGACGCTGGCGCAACGCCTGGCGCAGGGCCAGCTGTTCGCCATCGGCGAGCTGATGGGCAGGGCAGTGGCCACCGCCTGCCTGCTGCCCACCGACAGCGCCGAGGTGGCGGAGATCAAGCGCGTGGCGGTGCTGCCCGAGCTGCAGGGCCAGGGCTGCGGCCAACAGCTGCTGGCCTGGCTGGAGCCACTGGCGCGCGCGCGGGGTTATGCGCGGCTGCGGCTGTCGATCCGCCGCAAGCTGCCGGGCAATCTGGCGTTTTACCTGCGTTGCGGCTATGTGCCGATCGGCGAGCAGCCGCATCCGCGCGCGCCGGACGATGGCATCGTGTGGCTGGAGAAAGTGCTGGTCTGCGGCCGGTAGCTGGGCTATACCACGATTGTTGCATTGCACAATCGGAGGCGGCGATGACTGCGCTACGGCGGGGAAGGGTGGCGGCGTTGCCGCAAGCCTGGCTGCATTGCCAGCGCGCGCAGCGGCAAAGCTGGCAGGCCTGGCATCGTGCGCAAGGCTTGAGTTGCGCGCACCTGTGGCTGGAGGCCGCCAGCGGCAAGCAAGGTTGGCCGCGCTGGCAACAGCAGCTGCGCCGCCACTGGCTGGCGCTGGGCTACGATTGTTTCGATGCCGGCATGCATTACTGGGCGCAACTGCTGGCGGTGCCGCGACCGGCGCGGTTGCTGCGGCCGCTGTGGCGTTGCGGCCAACGTTGTGTCAGCGCCTGCCACCGCCATGGCAGCGCCGGCCTGCTGGCATATGCGCGCCAGACCTTGCGCTAGCGGCGACGTCCACATGAAAAACGGCTCCCGCGGGAGCCGTTTGCCTTGCTGCTGGCAGCCGCTGGCTTACCAGTGGCTGTGCCACACGTCCATCAGCTCACCGGCCTGCAGCTGGGTGATTTCCTTGCGGCCCTGCAGCCAGGCCACCAGGCCGGCGCGCAGCTCGGCGGTAATGGTGGCGGCGCCAACCGGGAACACGATGCCGTCCAGCTCGCCTTGGTTGTAGTGGCCGCCAAAGCTCACGCCTTGCGCATCCACGGCTTCCAGCCAGTCGTTGAGGAAGGCGTCGCTGGCGGCTTCGTCGCTGCTCAGGGTGGCCACCACGGTAAAGCCCAGTTCCTGGAATTCGCCGACGCGCAGTTTCTTGCGCTGGCGGCTGTTCAGGCGTTTCAGGCGGTTGCGGGAATTGGCGTTGCTCATGGTGTGTGTGCCTTGGTGTCGGATCAAAGCGCGCATGATAACAGCGCGGCTGCTGCCGCGCCGCCGCTTTGCGCGATTACAGCCCCAGCTGCTGCCACAGTGCGTCCACATGCTGGCGGGTGGCGGTATCCATCACGATCGGGGTACCCCATTCGCGGTTGGTCTCGCCCGGCAGCTTGTTGGTGGCGTCCAGCCCCATCTTGCCGCCCAGGCCGGAAATGGGGCTGGCGAAGTCCAGGTAGTCGATCGGGGTGTGGTCGATCAGCGTGGTGTCGCGCACCGGGTCCATGCGGGTGGTGATCGCCCAGATCACTTCCTGCCAGTCGCGGGTATTTACGTCGTCGTCCACCACCACGATGAACTTGGTGTACATGAACTGGCGCAGGAAGCTCCAGCAGCCCATCATTACCCGCTTGGCGTGGCCGGGGTACTGCTTCTTGATGCTGACCACCGCCATGCGGTAGCTGCAGCCTTCCGGCGGCAGGTAGAAGTCGACGATCTCCGGAAACTGCTTCTGCAGGATGGGCACGAACACCTCGTTCAGCGCCACGCCCAGCACCGCCGGCTCGTCTGGCGGCTTGCCGGTGTAGGTGCTGTGGTACACCGGGTTTTCGCGCATGGTGATGCGGTCGATGGTGAATACCGGGAAGCTGTCCTGCTCGTTGTAGTAGCCGGTGTGGTCGCCGTACGGGCCTTCCATCGCCATGTCATTCGGGTGGATGTGGCCTTCCAGCACGATTTCGGCGCTGGATGGCACTTGCAGGTCGGAGCCGATGCATTTCACCAGCTCGGTGCGGCTGCCGCGCAGCAGGCCGGCGAACTGGTATTCGGACAGCGTGTCCGGTACCGGGGTGACCGCGCCCAGGATGGTGGCCGGGTCGCAGCCCAGCACCACCGCCACCGGGTAGGGCTTGTCCGGGTTGGCCGTACGGAATTCGCGGTAGTCCAGTGCGCCGCCGCGGTGCGCCAGCCAGCGCATGATCACGCGATTGCGGCCGATGACCTGCTGGCGGTAGATGCCTAGGTTCTGCCGCTTCTTGTGCGGGCCGCGGGTGACTGTCAGCCCCCAGGTGATCAGCGGCGCCACGTCGCCCGGCCAGCAGTGCTGGATCGGCAGGCGCGCCAGGTCGACATCGGCGCCTTCCCACACGATCTGCTGGCACGGCGCCTTCTTTACTTCCTTTGGCGCCATCGCCAGCAGCTGCTTCAAGAGCGGCAGCTTGTCCCAGGCATCACGCAGGCCTTTCGGCGGCTCCGGCTCCTTCAGATAGGCCAGGGTCTGGCCGATCTCGCGCAGTTGCATCACGTCGGCCGCCCCCATGCCCATCGCCACCCGCTTGGGGGTGCCGAACAGGTTGGCCAGCACCGGGATGTCGTAGCGCCTGTTGCCTTGCTGCGGCTGTTCGAACAGCAGCGCCGGGCCGCCGGCTTTCAGCACGCGGTCGCCGATTTCGGTCATCTCCAGGTGCGGCGATACCGGCACCTTGATGCGCTTGAGTTCGCCTTGCGATTCAAGCTGGGACATGAAGTCCCGCAGGTCGTTGTATTTCATGTTGCTTTCATGATCTAGCGCAAAAAGCCCTAGGTAGCGCAGGGTTAAGCTTTCTCCAACGTCGCAAGCTACTGTTCGCGTACCGGCAAGTCAACCGCCGGCAGTGGCTGCGCTCAGTTCTACTGTCTGCTACATGCTTGGAGATAAATATGAAAAAGTTTGCTGTTGCCGCTCTGCTTGCCGCGCTGTCCACTTCCGCTTTTGCCGCCCAGGGTGACATCCTGGCGCGCTTCCGTATTACCAACGTCAATCCGCAGACTTCGGTAAACGATGTGCTGGAAACCCTGAAGGTCGATGTCAACGACGACACTATCCCGGAACTCGACTTCACCTATATGTTCACCAACAATATCGGTGCTGAACTGATCCTGGGTACCTCCAAGCATGACATCTCTGCCAGCGGCACCAACATTGGCTCGGTGAAAGTGCTGCCGCCGACCCTGACCGCTCAGTACCACTTCAGCCCGGAAGGCCAGTTCCGTCCGTACGTTGGCGCCGGTATCAACTACACCCGCTTCTACGGCTTCAAGGATGACTCCGGTCTGGGTCTGTCGATCAAGAAGAACAGCTTCGGCCCGGCACTGCAGGTTGGCATGGATATCCCGGTCAGCAAGAACGTGTTCATCAACTTCGACGTGAAGAAACTGTGGATCAAGACCAAAGTTAGCTCCAGCGTAGCTGGTGGCGAGGTAGGTACTCTGGATATCAACCCGCTGGTAACCAGCGTGGGTATCGGCACCAAGTTCTAATTTGGGGCGAGCAGTATTTATCTGAAAGGGGCGCTGCGGCGCCCCTTTTTGCCGCTACTTCCTTGTGCCAGCACAGGGGGCTGGGTATCCTTGCCCGGTTATTTCTCCGGAATGAATCTGGCGATGGCCGCCTTTCCCGCTCGCGCTTCGCATAGTCATGTGGCGCTGTACGCCGCCCTGATCAATGCGGTCATCATCGTTTTCCTCAGCCTGTATCCTTTCTCCGGTTGGAGCTATAGCGGCCGTCCGCTGTTCGAATTCCTGTTCTACCCGCTGCCTTACTACACCCGGCTGTTCGATAATGCGGCCAACCTGCTGATCTACATTCCCTACGGCTTCAGCCTGGCGCTACTGTTACTGCCGCGCTGGTTTTCATTGCTGTTTGCCATGCTGCTGGCGGCCCTGACCAGCATCTGCGTCGAATTTCTGCAGGAATTCCTGCCCACGCGCATCGCCTCCAATCTGGATGTGCTGTGCAATCTGGCGGGCGCCATGCTGGGGGCGGTGCTGGCGGTGTCACCGTGGTTGCGCAAGCACTGGCATCACCTGTGGCAGTGGCGGCGGCGACATTTTGTTGCCGGCAGCGCGGCCGATTACGCATTGCTGGCGATGGGCTTGTGGTTTCTTACCCAGCTGAATCCGGCGTTACCGCTGTTCGGCGTGGTGGCCTATCCGCAAGGGCTGCCGCAGCCTTATCTGTCGCCGCTGGAGAACCCGCGGCTGTTCCTGTTTCTGCTGGAAGCCGGTGGTGCCGCCAGTAATATGCTGGCCGTTTGCCTGTTCATTACCTGCTTTGTCGCCAGCAAGGCCGAGCGCGGCAAGTCGATTTTCCTGCTGCTGCTGTCGGCCTGGCTGCTCAAACTGTTGGCCGCCGGTGCGCTACTCAAGCCGTTTGCGTTCTTTCAGTGGGTGAATCCGCATCTGGTAACCGGCTGGGCTGCCGGCTTTCTGCTGTCCTGGCTGCTGGCTAAGGCTGGCCGTCTGCTGCAGACGCTCACCGCGATTCTGGCGTTGGCGATTGCCCAGAGTGCGGCGGTGTTGTGGCCGTTGGGGGGCGTGCAGGCGGATTTCTTGTCGTTGTTCCGCTGGCCTTATGGCCATCTGCACAATATGAGCGCGCTGGTGGATTTTCTGTCCGACCTGTGGCCGGTGGCGGCGCTGCTGTGTCTGGGGCTGGGGCTGTGGCAGCAGTTAGCGGCCAAGTGGCAGCGTCGCTAGCTGCTGCAAATCGCTAATGCGCCAGTCTACCCAGCCCGGTTTGCGCGGCAGTTGGCTGATCCACACGGTGCGCATGCCCAGCCGTTTCGCCGTTCTAAGGTTGGCCGCAGTATCTTCAACCATCACGCAACCGGCGGCCGCCAGGCCAGCGTCGCGCAGTACCCGGTGATAGCCGCTACTGCGTGGCTTGGGGGCGTAAGCCAGTGCTTCCATGCCATAGCAGCGGCTGATCAGGTGGCCGATACCTAGGTGGGCGGTGATGGCTTCTACATAATGCTGCGGGCCATTGGAGAATACCCACTTGCGTCCTGGCAGGCTGCGCAGCAACTGCGGCAAGCGGTTGCTGTAACCGATCCACGGCAGCAGTTCGTCCATATCGTGGGTGAAGCGCAGGAAGTGATCCGCCGCCACATGATGGTGTCGCACTAGTCCACCTAATGTGGCGCCGTAACGGCGCCAGTAATGCGTGCGTAGCTGATTGGCCGCCTGCGGCTCATAGCCCAGATGCTGCACGATGTAGTCGGTCATGCGTTGGCTGATCCGCGGAAATACGGCATGGCCGGCATGATGCAGCGTTTCATCCAGATCAAATAGCCAGTTCATCAAGATTGTCTATGTCATCAAAAATCAGGTTAGCCAGTGTAGCTTGGCCAGATTGCGGGTGCCTGGTGTTTTTTGATGTTATCAAAATCAATGGCTTGTCGAATTCGTTGGGGTTTTCGTGCAATTGGCTGTTGACGGCTTCAGGGGCGATGGGTATAGTTCGCCTCCTCTGCTGACGACGCAACGAAACGAAGTCAGCCCGCTCTTTAACAAACCAAATAACCGATAGGTG
>NZ_JBHRXN010000029.1:0-1414 GCF_042648525.1 Vogesella facilis | reverse complement strand
CATGAACTCTATCCGCAGCATCCTGATCGCCAACCGCAGCGAAATCGCCATCCGCGTCATGCGCGCCGCCAGCGAAATGAACATTCGCACCGTCGCCATCTATGCGGAGGAGGACAAGCTCGCCCTGCACCGCACCAAGGCCGACGAGGCCTACCAGGTGGGCGCTGGCAAGAAGCCCATCGCCGCCTACCTGGACATCCCCGACATCATCCGCATCGCCAAGGAGGCCGGTGTCGATGCCATTCACCCCGGTTACGGCTTCCTGTCGGAGAACCCGGAATTCGCCGAGGCCTGTGCCGCCGCCGGCATCACCTTCATCGGCCCCCGGCCGCAAGTGATGCGCCAGCTGGGCAACAAGGTGGCGGCGCGCGAGCTGGCGCAGGCTGCCGGCGTGCCGGTGGTGCCGGCGACCGGCGCACTGCCGTACGACATCGCCGCAGCCAAACAGCTTGCGGCCAACGTTGGCTACCCGCTGATGCTGAAAGCCAGCTGGGGCGGCGGCGGGCGCGGCATGCGCGTGGTGGAGCACGAGGGCGAGCTGGCCGACGCCATGGACGTGGCGCGGCGCGAGGCGCTGGCGGCTTTCGGCAACGACGAGGTGTACCTGGAGAAGCTGGTGCGCCGCGCGCACCACGTCGAGGTGCAGGTGCTGGGCGACCAGCACGGCAACCTGGTGCATCTGTTCGAGCGCGACTGCTCGGTGCAGCGCCGCAACCAGAAAGTGGTGGAGCGCGCGCCGGCGCCGTACCTGAGCGAGCAGCAGCGCAGCGAGCTGTGCGCGGCGGCGCTGAAACTGGCGCGGCAGGTGGACTACACCCACGCCGGCACGGTGGAATTCCTGCAGGATGCCGACAGCGGCCAGTTCTACTTCATCGAGGTCAACCCGCGCATCCAGGTGGAGCACACCGTCACCGAGGCGGTCACCGGCGTGGACATCGTCAAGGCGCAGATCCGCATTTCCGAAGGCGCGCGCATCGGCAGCGAGGAAAGCTTCGTGCCGGCGCAGTCTGACATTCGCCTCAGCGGCCACGCGCTGCAATGCCGCGTCACCACCGAAGACCCGGAGAACGGCTTCACCCCCGACTACGGCCGCCTCACCGCCTACCGCAGCGCCGCCGGTTTCGGCGTGCGGCTGGATGGCGGCACCGCCTACGGCGGCGCGGTGATCACCCCGTTCTACGACTCGCTGCTGGTCAAGGTTACGGTTTGGGGCCATACCGCCAGCGAGGCCAATGCCCGCATGCACCGCGCGCTGCGCGAGTTCCGCATCCGCGGCGTGTCCAGCAACCTGCCGTTCCTGCAGAACGTCATCACCCACCCGCTGTTCGTGTCCGGGCAGTGCACCACCCGTTTCATCGATAGCAGCCCGGAGCTGTTCCGCTTCTCCGCCCGCCGCGACCGCGCCACCAAGCTG
>NZ_JBHRXN010000028.1:0-558 GCF_042648525.1 Vogesella facilis | reverse complement strand
CGCCAGGACAGCCCTTCCTCACGCAGCAGGCGGCAGATGAAATCGTGATCGGATTCACGGTACTGCAGGCAGTAGCTGCGCGCCGGCAACGGGCCGGACAACACGAACTCCAGCGCCTGGCCGGCGGCGAACACCGGGTTGATTGCCGCGTGCTCGGCGAAGATCTGCCGCACGATGGCATCCACCGACAAATCCTGAAACACCCGCGAGGTTTGCCGCAGGCGCAGCAGCGCGAACGGCGGCTCGACGGTCAGCGCGTACCTGGCGAAACCGCCATCACTACCCAGCGCCTCGGCCGCGCTGACCACGCCGCAGCGGAGGCTCTCGCTGCCGTCGGCGCCGGCGATGCCGAGCCGTACCGGCAAGCCCAGCAGCGTCTTCAGTTCGATGCTGTCGCTCGCGGACAGGCACTCGACGCGGAAGCGGTAGTCGCCAGCCAGCGCCTCCTCACCGCTCAACGCCAGCGGCAGCAGCGTCTCGCCCCAGCGCTGGCCGTCACCCAACTGCAGGGTGAGCAGGCGCTGGTCCTGGTTGAAGGCGGAGGCGAAGCTGGCGAGC
>NZ_JBHRXN010000027.1:0-1286 GCF_042648525.1 Vogesella facilis | reverse complement strand
TCCATGGCAAACCGTTACTCCTTCTGGAGCCTGCTCAAGCACGGGCTCAAACACCACGAAACCTGGCAACCGGCCTGGCGTACACCGCAACTCAAACCACGCTACGACGTGATCATCATCGGCGGCGGCGGTCACGGCCTGGCCACCGCCTACTACCTGGCCAAGAACCACGGCGTCAAGAACGTGGCCGTGCTGGAGAAGGGCTACCTCGGCGGCGGCAACACCGCCCGCAACACCACCATCGTGCGCTCCAACTACCTGTGGGACGAATCCGCCCACCTGTACGAGCACGCACTGAAGCTGTGGGAAGGCCTGTCGCAGGAGCTGAACTTCAACGTGATGTTCAGCCAGCGCGGGGTGATGAACCTCGGCCACACCCTGCAGGACATGCGCGACATCGAACGCCGCGTCAACGCCAACGTGCTGAACGGCATCGACGGCGTGGTGCTGTCGCCGAAAGAGATTCAGGACATCGTGCCGCTGATGGACGTGAGTGCCAGCACCCGCTTCCCGGTGATGGGCGCCAGCTACCAGCCGCGCGGCGGCGTGGCCCGCCATGACGCGGTGGCCTGGGGCTTTGCCCGCGCCGCCAGCGAGCTGGGCGTGGACCTGATCGAGCAGTGCGAAGTCACCGGCATGATCATCGAGGATGGCCGCATCAAGGGCGTGCACACCTCGCAGGGCGATGTGTTCGCCGACCGCGTCGGCTGTGTCGCCGCCGGCAGCACCTCCACCCTGGCCAAGATGGCCAAGGTGCGGCTGCCGCTGGAGAGCCACCCGCTGCAGGCCTTCGTGTCCGAATCGATGAAGCCGTGCCTGGACACCGTGGTGATGTCCAATGCGGTGCACGGCTATGTCAGCCAGTCCGACAAGGGCGAGCTGGTGATCGGCGCCGGTATCGACAGCTACCTGGGCTACGGCCAGCGCGGCAGCCCGCACGTGATCGAGCACACTGCCGCCGCCATCATCGAGCTGTTCCCCAGCTTCTCGCGCGTGCGGCTGAACCGCCAGTGGGGCGGCATCGTCGACGTGGCACCGGACGCCTGCCCGATCATCGGCAAGTCGCCGGTGAAGGGGCTGTACTTCAACTGTGGTTGGGGTACCGGTGGCTTCAAGGCCACGCCGGGTTCGGGTCACGTGTTCGCCCACACCATCGCCAACGATGCGCCGCATCCGCTGAACGCCGCCTTCGCGCTGGAGCGCTTCAGCACCGGCCATCTGATCGACGAACACGGCGCCGCCGGCGTAGCCCACTAAGCAGCGGCTTGCTCAGCCCCCCCCCCCCC